>JBLIGS010000074.1:0-12048 GCA_047637095.1 Neolewinella sp.
ACTCCGAGGAGGAACGACGATCAGCGCAGCTAAAAGCGTCAGGTCAAGAAACACGTTTTATTTAATTCGCGTTCCTATGAGATGCCGTAAAAACCAGTAAGTTATTTACACAGCGTCCTTAACCTTGGAAGTTGTACTCTAAATCACTCGGCTTTAGGCTATAGAAAAAATGAGGGCTTAACTTACTCGGATTATGGACCAACTGTTAAAAGAGATTCAAGGCTGCACCGTCTGCGCACCACACTTAGTCAACGGCGTCCGCCCGGTGATGTCCGCTCATAAAAACAGCAAGATTGCCATCGTCGGCCAGGCTCCCGGCAGCATCGTTCACCGAACGGGTACTCCCTGGGACGATAAGAGCGGAGATCGCCTCCGGGAATGGCTGGGTGTTGATAAGGACACCTTCTATGACGCAGAGAATTTCGCCATAATCCCCATGGGATTTTGCTATCCTGGTAAGGGCAAATCGGGAGACCTTCCTCCCCGTCCAGAATGTGCTCCTTTATGGCACGAACCGTTACTTGCTGGCCTGGAGAACCTTCAACTTACCCTACTGATTGGTAGCTACGCCCAGGCCTACTACCTCGGTGATCAGAAAAAACGGACGCTTACCGAGACCGTCAGAAACCATGAGCTTTACTTGCCGACTTATCTTCCTTTGCCCCACCCTTCGCCCCGGAACAACATCTGGTTAAAAAGGAATGCTTGGTTTGGGGAGGAAACCCTTCCTGTGTTGAAGGCGATAGTTGGGGATGTGCTGTAGTCGTAACCGTCAGGTTTATACTTCTAACGGATCATCCTTTTGGAACATCAATTCAATAATTCAAAGGGGGTAAACTAAATTATTGCGCTGACCCGGCATAGGCATTCCAGAGCTACCCGTCAGCGCGATAATTTGGTTTGTGCCTAATTCAAATTCCTGTACTCCGAAGGGCTAGTTCCTGTTTTTGATTTAAACAGTTTACTAAAGTGTTGAGGGTATTCAAAGCCTAAGTTGAACGCAATTTCACTTATTGGCTCCTTTGATTTCAACAAAGAGGTTTTTGCCTTCTCAATAAGGTAAGCGTGGATGTGGTCTTTTGCACTTCTCCCCGTTTCGAGCTTTAGCAAATCACTCAGGTAGGGCCCAGACATGTTTAAGGCTTCACCACATTGAGTGATAGAAGGGATTCCTTTTTCTGCCAATTCGTTTGAAGAAAAATACCTTTCTAGGTATTTTTCAAACTGGACGGCATAGTCTTTATTTAGGTTAGTTCTCGTGTAGAACTGCCTATCATAATACCGAGTGCTGTACTTGAAGATGGTCTCAAGGTTCTGGATGATTAAGTCTTGGGAGTGCCTGTCGATGTTTTGACTTAATTCCAGAGCTATTTTCTCTACCAACTCAATCAAAGACTGTTTCTCCCTCCCTGAAAGGTGCAGCGCCTCATTTACCTCATACTTGAAGAAACAATATTCCTTAATCGTCTTTCCTAATTCAGCTTTTCGAATTAGATCCGGATGGAAAAGAATACTCCACCCAGAATCATCTAGTTCTTCTATTGGGTCTGCAAAGGAGATGACTTGGTTAGGGGCAAGAAACACCAGTGTCCCGTCCTCAAAGTCATAGGAATTTCTGCCGTACCGAAAGCTCGTGCCATCCATCTTTCCTTTCATGGAAAGAAGGTACAGGTCACTGGTCAGCTTTACATTACTAAAGTCTAAATCGACCTCTGGCCATTTTCGGACAATCGTGATTAAAGGGTGCAGCGGTTTTTTCAGCCCAAACAGATCATGAACCTGAGAAACACTCTTGATGTGAAAAAAATCAGGCATGCTGGTTTTTATTTTTCAGTTCTTTGTTGGCCATGTAAGCAAGTGCGACGGTTATCAACCCTCTGAGACTGTCTACATATAGTGCTTGGGTGTCTCCTAGCTGTAAAAAAGTAACCAGTCCAAATAAGATGAGGAAAACCCCAGTTATTACTCCTATGGTTATTCCTGAGTAGTTTCCTTTTACCGTCCAGAAGATGCTCAAAACGAGCAAGGCCGTTAGCAACAGCAAGTAAAGGCCCAATGCTATTCCAAGGATATCTAAATCACTTGTGTAAGTAATCCCGAAGCCACTTTCTACGGTTGTGGGAAAGCTGAACAGCAGCGCGAGGCCTAATACTAGTTCAACTACTGCTTGTAGGCCTAATAGGCCGATGAAGATGCGTCTCCAGGTTTTCGTTTCTTTCATGGTTGTTTTTATTTAGTAATTTACTCCTGTTAGTTGCTCAGACATATTCCAGAGCTTTTTTGCGTTTTCAGTATTGCGGGCTAGTTCGGTGGACGGAACAAGCACTGGATGTCCACGCATTTCCATCACCCCTGCTGGCCCAAAGTAGTCTCCTGATTTTGCATCAAGGTCTGTGGCGGCTCTTAGCGTTGGGAGCGTGCCCATTTCAACCGTTTGGGCAACTATGTTCCCGATGAAGCTCGCAAGACCTGAATGTCGGTCCAGTTCGGTTTTCGTCCACCCTGGATGCGAAGTAGTAATAGTTGGTGCATTTTCATCCCCCTTGAATTTGCTGGCCAACTCATACATGAAGTATAGGTTAGCAAGCTTACTGTCTGAATACGCTTTGGTGGTTTTATATTTTCTTGCCTCCCAGTTGATGTCGTCAAAATTAATGTATCCCGATTTATGGGCGATGCTACTTGTTGCAACAACCCTGGACCCCTTGGTGCGCATCAACAGTGGCATTAAGAGGCCTGTAAGCGCGAAATGGCCCAAGTGGTTCACCCCCATTTGAATTTCAAAACCATCTTCAGTTTTGGAATAAGGGCACATCATCACTCCGGCATTATTGATCAGCACATCAATTTTATCGTACTCCGACAAAATGACTTTAGCAAATGACTTTACCGAAGCTAGGCTTCCTAAATCAAGGGCTCTTATGTCAACTTTTGCGTTTGGGAAATCAGCGCTGATTTGCTTAGCTACCGCTTCTCCTTTTTGCGTATTTCGAACGGCCATAACAACTGTGGCACCTTTGCTCGCCAGTACCTTGGCAGCTTCTTTACCTAAGCCGCTGGTGGCTCCGGTAATCAATATTATTCTACCCTGCTGACTGGGGATGTCTTGGCTACTCCACTTTGACTTTTTCATACTTTGTGCTTTACCTTCTATGGTGGCACAAAGCTATAAAGAGGCTATCCAGAACGTTTAACGATTTCGCAGAAGATTGAATACATTTCGCAGAAGGTGCAATTTCAACTTTGTGCCTAAGGCAAACGTAGTGAAGAAGAAAGGCAACACTGCATTCGCTCTTAATCGACAGAAGCGGTAATGTGCTGTTTTGGGCGGGGCCGCAGGTGCAAAAAATGGTTAGGGGACGCCGTGTAAATAGCTTACTGGTTTTTGAACTGACGCTTTTGTTGAGCCTAGCAGGTTAACAAGGAATTCTGAATATAACTTCAGTGTTTTCGATAGTAATTGCTTTTGTGTTCCCACCCAGTCGCTAACGTGAGGCCTGAGCAATAGGTCATTGGTTAACCCAGCATTTTAGTTCTACTCAACGCCTATCTATACCATCTGGTAGGTTCATTCACAAAGTACACTCGCTACCACGAATTATGGGTGTCGGAGACCAGTTAGGCCAATCTGTGCTCCTTAAAACCTTCCCTCGCACCTGCGGCCGCGCCATCTGGTCCATCGCCTCCCCCATAAAAGCAAAAAAGGTCGAGGGCTTTCCCTAAGCGTTTGGCGAGAGAAATCCTTAACCTTCTTTTCAGAAGCTGTACGGCGGTGCTACTCTTTCCCTTTATTAAGGAAATTTTTCTTGGCTGCTGCGATGAGTGCTAATCGCTATTGCTTTTTGATGTTTGTATAAAAGTCTAAGGCCAGGGAGGTTTTATAATGGCTTACGAAGATTTTTTCCGGCGGCTAAACCTTGTCTTGTTCTGTCGGTTACATCTATTACAGGATGGTATTTCTTCCAGAAGTTCTCCCCAACGCCTATATTTAACAGGTAAACTGAAGATAATCAGCGAAAATTCGCTAACTACATGGCAATAGCAACGAAAAAGCCCGCAACGCGGAAGCGGAAAACTACGACCGCCAATAAAAACGGAACGGTTAAAGGCCTGAAGTACAGTAAGGAACAGTACATCGAGTGGTATACAATGATGCTGCGTATCCGCCGTTTTGAAGAACGTGCCCTGATGGCTTATGGCCAGCAGAAGATACGTGGCTTCTGCCACGTATACATAGGCCAAGAGGCTGTTGTTGCGGGTATGGAGAGCGTCATCACTAAAGACGACGGCATTGTGACGGCGTACCGCCAGCACGGCATAGCCCTCGGGCGCGGAATAACCATGAAGCAGGCCATGGCCGAACTTTACGGTAAAGCTACCGGCATTGTTAAGGGCAAAGGTGGCTCCATGCACTTCTTCAGCAAAGAGAACAAGTACTTCGGTGGCAACGGCATCGTTGGTGCCCAGATTCCAATCGGTACCGGTATCGCTATGGCGGAACAGTACCGAGGGACAAAGAACCTTTGTGTAACAATGTTTGGCGACGGCGCCTCGCGCCAGGGCGCACTCTGGGAAAGCTGGAACATGGCCATGAACTGGAAGATTCCAGTGCTCTATATCTGTGAAAACAATGGCTACGCCATGGGTACCAGTGTTGAGCGTACCAGTAACGTAACCGATATGTCTAAGCTCGGACTCAGCTTCGAGATGCCAAGTGAAAGCGTTGACGGGATGGATCCTGCCGCCGTACACGAAGCCTTCACCCGTGCCGCCGAGCACATCCGCTCCGGTAAAGGACCTTATTACCTCGAAATAAAGACTTACCGCTACAAAGGACACTCCGTTTCTGACCCCGCTAAGTACCGAGAAAAGACGGAACTACAAGAATACCAGAAGCGTGATCCTATCAAGGTTACCGAGGCCCTCCTTCTGGACAACGGTCTAGCTACCGTAGAAGAAATCAAAGCCATCAAGGATGCCGTTAAGGTTGAAGTTGCTGAAGCTGCCAAGTTCGCCGAAGAAAGCCCGTTCCCGGACGCTTCCGAACTATACACGGACAACTACAGCGAGCCTTACCCTTTCTTGACGTAGGCACGTTTGTAAAGCTTAAAAAGCCCCGCTGCACGGATGTGTAGCGGGGCTTTTTTGCTTTCTGCTTCAGAGCTCTCTTGAACGGGCACTGGAGTGCCCTCACCGTAACAACATAGTAGCAGCGAGCTGACTCACTCCAACATGTGGTAGCCTACAAGCGCGCAGCGCGTCCACAAAACCGCGAAGCGACTGTCTACAAGGCCGAAGGCCGTCTACAACGTCGCACAGCGATTGTCTAAAAAACGAGCGCAGCAAGCTTCGCCTACAAAAAAAAACGCCCCGTTCCACAAGCTGCGGAACGGGGCGTAATGCTATTTAAGAAAGCCTAATGCTTAGTTCACCGTCAGCTTCGTCGTACTGATCTGGTTAGCGCCAACAACCTGAATCATGTAGATGCCAGCAGGAAGTTCTGCAGTGTTAATGTTCGTCGTTACACCGCCTGGGAGGAGGTTCAGTGACTGGTTGTAGACCATACGGCCGTCAACACTGATCAACTGAATGGTCGCCTCGCCTGCACGCTCAGAAGAGATCTTCACGTTTACGAAATCGTCAGCAGGGTTAGGGAAAATACTTACGTCGGTCTGGCCGAGGATAAGGTCGTCCGTGCTGTCGGTGTCTTCGCCACCAAGGGCAAGAACGCCGAGGTTGCCAACGCCTGCTTCGAAATCAGGGAATTCGTTGGAAGAAACCGTAGCGACACCGTCGTAGTTGAAGATGTCGATCATTTCGATGTTGTCAATCCACCAGCCACGGCCGGGAGTGTTGGCATCTGCAACGAAGCGGAAGCGGAAGTAGAGGTCCTCACCAGCAAAGCTGCTAAGGTCAACGATGGTTTCAACAAATCCGCCGCTGTTACCCCAGAAAGAACCAGTACCCAGGAGCTGGGCTGAAGCCGTTTCTGCAACGTCGCCACGGTAACCACCACGGGTGATCATATCGTCGGAAACTTTCGTCCAGTTGGTGTTGTCAAGGCTGGTCTCAATGATACCAGCATCCCAACGGGCTTCCGTCTCATACTTCGTGAAGAAGCGAAGGCCTGGCTTGTCACCAGTAACGGGAAGCGGCTCGAAGATCTGAAGCGCCTGGTCCTGGGTAGAACCTGGATCGACAACGTACCATGTAAGTTCGCCTTCGTAAGGAGTCGTGTCTGTCTGTTCCCAGAAGAAAAGACCAGCGGGGTCAATGGCAACAACTTCCCAGTCGTCATCACCGTCCTCAGCACCGTCGAAGAAGCTGATGGCAGAACCGTCAGTTGGGGAAGTTTTGGCAGTGTAACGGATGGTCTCTGCATCGTCGAATTCCAATTCACCGATGGTGAAAACGATGGTGTTGCCACTGATGGTGAACTCTGCACCTGCAACGGTGGCTTCGTCAATAACCAGTCCTTCAGGAATCTCGTCAGTAACGATTACACCCGTCGCAGTGACGGAGTCGTAGTTGGTTACGCGGATGGTGAAGCTAACGTCGTCGCCAGCGTCAACAGTAGCACTGTTAACTGCTTTAGTGGCTTGAACACCACCAATACAGTAAGGGCTGAGATCGTAAGATTCGCGGCCGTCAAGACGGTCGTCACGGCTGCCGCCCTGGGCGGAGAAGCCCATACCACGGCGAGCAAATACTTCCCAGATCAAACACTGGTTAGCACCTTGGTTGTTGAAAAGGTCGGCTTCGAGGATGCCGTCGCGGCCGTCCAAAAGACCAGGACCACAACGGGTAAACTTCAGGCCTTCCGTTACTAATTCAACGGCCAGATTGTTTCCGCCTGTTCCACGGATTAGATCCTCGTCAAAACCGTACTCTTCGCTCATGGCCCAGTAAAGGTCCCAAAGGGTAGTAGCCCAGATTTCGCCGAGGTCGTGTGGGGCAGCACCGTTGATGATGATGTCATCATAGGTATGGTCATTTACAGTCATGTCTGTGCTGTAAAGCTTCCTACGAATACCCGGGCCAGTAACGGCATCACGGCCAATAGCGAAGTTGCCAATACCACGCCCTTCTGTTCCGTCAGGGTTTGGTACGTTGGTAAGTGGAGTAGAAGAAAGGGTGTAGAAATCAGACCAACCTTCACCCATCTGCTCGTTGGTGAACAAGCAGCTGGTGTTGTTAGGGCCACCAACAAGGCGGTTACTAACACCGTGACCGATTTCGTGGGCTACGATACCAGAGTCGAAGTCGCCATCAATCGGAGGTGGAGCAGTAGAAAGGAAGGTTACACTAAGGCTGTCACCTGCTTCCAAAGTATTCCGAAGAGGAACACAGTTTTCCTGGGATACGAATACGGAAGGAATGGTAACGGAACCACCTTCAGCGCCCGGAGCCATACCGATGGTGCCGCCGCGTCCGTCAGGAGAACCTTCAGGAGTATCGTTACAGATGATGGCACCAATGGCACCAGCATTTTCTGCGTTTAGAACCTTGGTTCCAAATTCACAAACACCACGGGTAATCAAGGCAATCTTACCCGTCAAGTCGTTGGTGAATGCTGTACAACCTTGAGCAGGCTCAGAAAAAATAACCTCAGCAGTGGTAGGGGCACCTGCAATAAGCTCACCGAATCCGGCTACTCCTGTAGTATAAGGACCTGCAGCAGAAGAAGGGAACGTCGCGTTCATGACGCTGGTAGAGCCGTTTTCCCAAACGAACATCTGCATGCGTGGAGACGAGCCATCGGGAGGAGTAGAAAAGTTGGCGTTGTTTGTACCGGAGCCATCTTGTGCCTCGGCTAGAACTGGATCGCGCTCTTCGCCTTCGCCTTTGTAGTTGTTGGTCTGGAAGTTGCCAGAAGGTTCGTCAAAACCAGCGTGGTAAAGCCAATCGTGTACGCTGCTGGTGGTGTAGAACACCTGAGCGAGTGCTGCTTCGATGATGGAGTCTGGCTCTGAGCCGTTGGCGTAAGGGAAGTCGAAAATAAGATCAACACCGCCTTCTGCTTCAAAACCCGGGTCAGGGCTGTTAGCTGTTCCGTCCTTATCTAGGTAGGCAAAAGCATTGTTGCCACGGGTGGTGGTGAATTCTGCACCGTCTTCACCGTTGGTGTCATGCCAGCCGTAAGGGGAGGCGATGTCGTCGGCAGGTTCCGATACGATGGCGCGATCGCCGTGAACTGGAGATTCGATACCGAAGGGGTAAACGTTGTAGCTAGAACCGTCAACGATGGCCGTTTCAACGGGAGCAATCACGGATGGACTTGCTTGCTTAGCACCGGTTTGGCCGGTGAAGTGCTGGTGTGGCTTGTTACCGAAGCTACACTTTACCACGTGGTTGTGCTGGCCGAGGAGGTCGCCATCTTGTGCGTCAACGAGCATGGTCCAGATGTCGGACTTCGCAGCGTGCTGGTCAATGGTAATGTTCCATGCAAGACGAACGCCCTTGGCTTCCGTTGGTAGAAATACCAGCTTGGCCTGAATTGGCTCGGGGCTCACGGCCGCAAGAATGAAGAAGTGTACTCCTTCTTCAGTGGCGAATTCAACGGGTGTTCCGAAGGTGGAAGAGACAACGTTGATGGCGCTACTCACGGCACTTTGGGCGCTGAACGCAGGTGCAGTGGAGAGGTTTTGAGACGCAAGGTCAGCCACGAAGCCATTGTTGTTACTCAGCAGGCTGGTTCCACGGTAGTGGAGGATGGCCTGGGCGTTGAAAACAGGAACGCCCTGGTATTGCTGGTTAACGTAGATGTGGCGGATGCCCTTGGAGGTGTAGTCGTCCGTAACGTTCAGGTCACGTACGTCTTCGGAGGTAAGGCCAAGATCACTGTACTTCTCCTGAAGGAAGTCGATGGCAATCTGCGCATCCTGTGCCGATAATGCGGCGGAACCCAGCAGCAATAGCAGGGTAAATAGCGTAAAAAATCTTTTCATGCTCACTAGTCTTGAAAATGGTTAGGATAGAACCGGCTGGGTTGGCCGGTCCGGCAGCAGGAAGGTGCGGCCTTTTGTGATAGTTGTATTATACCGAGTAATAGTACACAGGTTTGAAGACCAAGTCGCCAAATACCCTGCATTTGCTGCCAAAGCTACTCAATCATTCCGGAGTTGAGACCCTCGGCAAGACATTGTTAGGGCTTATGTTAATTATTTGTCGGTAATTGGGAGTATGGAAGACATTTTTCGCAGCCTCCCCCTGCTCCTTATCCTCCTTTTTTGCACCTGCGGCCCCGCCTCTTTGTCGGCACAGGCCCCAGAACGCGAACTCCGTGGCGTATGGATGGCCTCGGTCCTGAACATCGATTACCCCCAAAATCCAACCCCTTCGTCCGTAACGCTGAAGGCTGATTTTAATTCCCAACTTTATCGCCTCCGGCAAGCAGGCATAAATACCATCTATCTCCAGGTACGTTCTGCTGGTGATGCCCTGTATCCTTCCGCCTTTGCTCCCTGGTCCGCCTACGTTACTGGTAAGCAAGGCAAAGCCCCCAACAACAATTTTGACCCGCTGGCCTATGCCATCGAAGCCGCCCACGCCCACGGCGTGGAAGTCCACGCCTGGGTAAACCCTTACCGCGTCAACATGTCTTTGGATACTTCCCAATTTAGCTCCGATCACCTTTTTTACCAACACCGAGACTGGGTTCACGCCTACGGCAACCGAATGTACCTAGATCCAGGCCTGCCGGAAGTCCGGACCCACCTCGGCGCCATCGTCGATGAGCTGGTCTCCAAATATGACCTGGATGGGATGCACTTCGATGATTATTTCTATCCCTATCCCCGAGCCAACGAAAGCTTTCCCGACAGCCTGACCTTTTCCCGCTACGGCGGTAGCCAAGGATTAGGGGATTGGCGCCGCTCCAATGTCAATACTTTTATCGCCGAGACCCAACGCAGGATCAAAGCCGTCAAGCCCTGGGTCCAATTCGGCATCAGCCCCTTCGGCGTCTGGCGCAACCAAAGCCAAGATCCCGTTCGAGGCAGCGCTACCCGCGCTTCCGTCTCCAGCTATGACGATCTCTACGGCGACGCCCTCGCCTGGGCCAGCAACGGAACGGTGGATTACCTCCTGCCACAACTCTACTGGAGCATGGAATTCGCTCCTGCCGGGCACCGGGTTTTGACGGAATGGTGGGCGAAACACACCCCACCCGGTATCGACCTCTTCACCGGCCACGCCGCCTACAAAGTCAATGACAACGCCGCCGATTCTACCTGGAATGACCTCGCCGAAATCCCCAGGCAAATTGCCCTCGCTCGCCAGACACCTCAGGTGAAAGGAAGCGTCTACTTTAGTGCGAAATCAATTTTGGAAGGACCATATTCTCTCCGCCAAAGTCTCGCTCAAGCTTATCAAACGCCGGTACTACTACCTGTAAGGAAAGCGCCAGCAGCAGTCCTTCCCGTTAAGCTAAAGTTGAAAAAGGCAAAGAAAAAAGAGGCTGGAAACCTTTTGATCTGGGACGTTGACAAGAAGGTGCTGGCTGATGATCTACCTCATTACTACGCCATTTACCGCAGCAGCGGAAGCGGAGCCTTCAGCCTGATTTACCGCACGCCTTACGGTCAAGATTGCCACCGGTATAATTTCCTGGACGCTTTCCCAATAGCGGAGGAGAAGTTTAAGTACAAGGTGGTGCCGATGGATCGGTGGCACCGGGAGATGGTGGAGGTGACGGTTAAATAATTGCTCAAGTTGGTCCAAGAGAGTTCGAAATAGGGATTTATTCCCTGTCCGCCACCTGGATCTGGTCGTCCTCCAACAACGGCTTCAATTGGTACTTGAAAAACAGCTGCGCCGTAGCCAACACATCCTTCTCGCAGTAGACCGCGATCCGTTCCAAATCATCTTCTTGCCAGAAAACACGGCCGACTTCACTACCGTCGATGTCGTCCTTTGGCGTCGGAAAACCGAATACGCCAGCCAGTAGCTTGAGGGATACATTACCCTTAAAACTACCGAATTTCCACAGCGTCATGGTGTCTACTAACTGCTTGGTTTCCCAGGGCTTCTTACCAACAACGTCCAACATTTTAGGCAGCCTCATCTGGTTGACAATCATGCGGCGACACATGTAAGGGACATCAAATTCCTTGATGTTGTGGCCACAAATGAACTGGGTGTTTACGTTGCCGTAGTACTGCTCCAGCATAGCATTGAATTCCTCTAGTAGGACTTTCTCATCACGGTTGGCGAAAGACTTCAACCGGATTTTTAGCCGCTTGTCCTTGTCGCGGTAAACCGCGCCCACGCTAATACAAACGATCTTACCAAACTCCGCCCAAATGGCGGCCCGGTCTACGTAGCTGTCCGAAATCTCCTGCTCAGTGAGTTCCTCACCATAGCGATTAACGGCACTCGGTGCTTTCAGGCTCCACAAGTACTTGAAGGTATCGTCCAAGTCATCGAAGGTGGCGCGGCCACTAACTGTTTCAATGTCCAGGAAAAGGACTTTAGTTGGATCAATATTTTCTATCATGTTGTTTAAGGAATTACTACTACAAGATACGAATTAGCTCGCAATTAGATTAGGCAATGGCAAAATGTTTTCAAATTGATTACTGTTTGAGCTGCTAACTACTTCTCTAGCTTCCCCAGCGCCCGCAACAAATTCTCCACATTGTTCCTTAAAACAAACTCAACCCGCCGGTTTTTCTTCCTTCCTTCTTCGGTGGCGTTAGAGGTAGCTGGGCGATATTCTCCGTTACTGGCGGCGATGACGCGGTTGGGGCTGAGGTAGTAGGTCTGGGCAAGTTCATTGGCCAGGAAGGTGGCGCGGAGCGCCGCGTATTCCCAGTTGTCGGTGTTCCGGCGGGGATTAGGCTTATTGTCGGTATGTCCAACGATGGTCAGCTTCAACAAAGGATTACCCTGTAGGGCATCCATCACGGAACGGAGAACAACGGGGGATTCCTCTGTAAGCTTATCGACGGATTTGGGAAGGAAGAGTAGCTCTTCCTGTATGCTTAGGGTAACCAGGCCAGCGTCGATCACAATGTCGAAGGTTTCGTCACCCACTTTTCCGTCCAG
>JBLIGS010000075.1:0-12012 GCA_047637095.1 Neolewinella sp.
CAAGAAGCGTTGGCCTTTCCGTCCCCTCGGGGCCGGTGGCCCCAAAAGTAGAGGTACTTAAGTCGTTTCTCTTCGGCTATTTGCTCATGGAGCCATTCATTGGAGTAGATCATAGGACAAGGTTTAGGTATTGAATGAGGCGAAGACTAGGTTTAGTTGCTAAGATAGCTTATTTATTAAGCAAAGCAATAATTTATACATATTCCTCTTCCCTGCGCTCGCCTCATAACTCCCGCCTGACTGCTCTTACCTTCCAACTCCCGCCTCTCTACTCCCTACTTGCCTCCCGTTCATCCACAAACCCCGTCCGTTCATAGAAATAAATTTCTACTGCGTCCTGCATTGGTAGCTTTGCCAACCATATAACTAAGCTTATGCGCAACGTTACCTATCTATTCTTCGCTTTACTATTTTCATTTGGTCTTTCTGCTCAGTCTGGAGACAACTGGACGCTTGAACGGGCGGTGAACTACGCCCTGACGAACAACCTGCAAGTCCGGCAATTGGACAATGTTGCGGAGTTGTCTTTGCTTCAGGCCCAAAGTGCCAAGGCCAGCCGCCTACCGACATTAAGTGCCTCCTCTAATGTAGGAGCACAGCTCGGTCGAACGATTGACCCGACGACGAATACGTTCAACCAGCAGACCATCGGTTTTCAGGGCTACGGGATTAACGCCGGGATCAACATTTACAATGGCGGCCAGATTAAGATGGGCATCCAGCAGGCTGAAATCAATTATGCCGCGGCGAAACTGGACAGCAAGGTTACTAGCAATAACATTGGCCTACAGGTTGCCAATAGCTACCTAACCATCGTACTCCTGGAAGAACAGCTGAAGAATGCAGAAGCTCAGTTGGCATTGTCCAATGATCAACTGGCCAACACCGATGCACTGATTAAGGCCGGAGCTTTGCCTGCGGCGCAACGGTTTGACCTATTGGCACAGCAAGCAGCCAGCAAGCGCTCCGTCGTAGAGCTCGAAAACCAAGTCATCACTGGGACCCTAGGCCTCAAAATCCTCCTTGAACTGGATTACAACGCTGAGTTTCGCGTGGTTACCCCTGAGCTTAACCCTTCGGAGGGTCAACTTTTCGAAACCTACGACTTGGAAGAGGTTTTTCTTACTGCCAGGACGACGCAGCCAACGGTTGCCGCAGCGGAGCTGCGCAAAGAGTCTGCCGCAATGGGCATCGAGCTCTCTAAAGCAGCCTTCCGCCCCACGGTCAGCTTATTTGGTAGCCTCAGTACGAACTACTCCACTGCTGCGAAAGATTTCTTGAACCCAGAAGGGGGGGAGCAACCTACCTTTCAATTTGGCACCCCGGTCCCAGTTCAACTCAACGGCACAGATGCTTTTCTATCAGGATTAGAAGCTGTAGGTGGCGTGGCACCGACCTTCCCAACACTGGGATACTTGACCCAACTAGACCGCAACTTCGGTCAGTCTATCGGCGCGTCAGTCAATATTCCGATCTACAACCAGGGACGGAAAAAAATCAACGTTCAAACGGCCAAGTTGCAGGAGCTGAATGCTTCTTTGGACGTACAACGCGCCCAAAACAACCTCCGCAATGATGTACAGTTGGCACTTGTCAACCTGCGCTCAGCGCAGCAGACCTACCGCGCCGCCGAGGCCAGCCAAGAGGCTGCCCAGGCTGCTTACGACAATGCCCAACGGCGCTTCCGCGCCGGCACCGCCAATAGCTTCGACCTCGTTACCGCCACCAACCAATTGGAACAGGCCCGCAACGAAATGACCCGTAGCAAATACCAACTCATATTCAATCGCCAGGTTATCCGTTTCTACCTCGGCCGTGGTTTCTCGCTGGAATAATCCACTAAGAGGCTACTTTACTCACTAACACACTTCTGCCAACCATACCCCACATTTCCGGCAGTTTATCAGAATACCAGATAACAAGACTATAATCATGGCACGCAAAATCATAATCGGCATTGTCTTACTCCTTATCCTCGGCGTCGTTGCCGCAATGGCCCTCTCTGGTCGTAAGGAAACAGGAACCAAAGTCTTTACTTCGGAGGCAAAAGCTCGAACCATTCAGGAGATCGTTTCTGCCAGTGGAAAAATTTTCCCGCAGACGGAAGTAAAGATCAGTTCGGATGTTTCCGGAGAGATCGTTGAACTCTACGTCGAAGAAGGAGACAGCGTAAAAGCTGGCCAGCTTTTGGCTAAAATTGATGCTGATGCTTATCAGAGTCAAGTTGCTCGCGGTGTTGCCGGGGTCAACAGTAGCAAAGCTCAGTTGGCAAATGCCCGCGCCCAGATCAATGGTCAGGAAGCGCAGAAGGCGCAAATTGAAGCCCAGTTGGCCAACGCCCAGGAAATCTACAAACGTAACGAGACCTTAGCTGCTGACGGTGTAGTAAGCCAAGCTGACCTGGAAACAAGCGCAGCCAGTCTCCGTGGACTTGAAGCCAACCTCCGGGCAGCAGAAAGCAATATTCTAGGTGCTAAGGAAAGTGCTCGTGCCGCCCAGTTTGGCGTCGAATCTTCGCAAGCAACCTTGTCAGAACTACGCACCAGCCTCCGCCGGACAACGATCTATGCCCCAATGGGTGGCGTCGTTTCCCTCCTCAACGTTGAACAAGGAGAACGCGTAGTTGGTACCATCCAAATGACAGGTACAGAGCTGATGCGTATTGCCAACCTCAATGCTATGGAAGTACGGGTGGAAGTATCTGAAAACGATGTTCCTTCGGTGAAGCAGGGCCAAAAAGCCGACGTAGAAGTCGACGCTTACCTCAACCGTACGTTTAAAGGCACCGTTACCCAGATCGCCAACTCAAGCACTACTGCTGGAATTAACGACAACGTTTTGAACAGTGACCAGGTTACTAATTTTGAGGTCCGAATTAGCATCGACCCTGAAAGCTATGCTGACTTGGTAAAGTCAGGCAACATCTACCCTTTCCGGCCAGGCATGTCTGCCGGTGTTGATGTTCTCACCAAAAGCTCCGACGGAGTTATTAGTGTGCCCATCGAAGCGGTGACTACCCGCCAGAAGAAACAAGACGACGATGTCATGGGTACTGATGACCTCGAAGAGGTGGTCTTCATCGTTCGCGGTGATACTGTTGATCAAGTACAGGTTATTACCGGCCTTCAGGATGCAAACGTTATTGAAGTAGTAACGGGCATCTCCGTTGGAGACGCCATCGTTGCCGGTCCTTACACTGCCGTTAGCCGCAAACTGAAAGAAGGCAACAAGGTAATCGTGAAGGACAAAGAGAAGTTCTATGAGGAAGCGGCTAACAACTAAGCCTTTCCTCCAGTATGACGTAAAAACGGGAGTTCCGCCAGATTGGTGGGACTCCCGTTTTTTGGTTGGAGGAAAAAGCGTAGGCAGTATTGCTTGACTACTTACCTCTTCCTAAACGGCATACCAAAAGGCCCGCTAAAATTCAGCTTAGTAAACGTCATCTCAAACTTCCCAGACTGTTCACCAGCATCGACCATAATGGTTCGTTTGTGGGCGAAGTCGGGCTGATCAATCAGGCCCTGGGCTTGGCGGAAGTCGGCATTGGTAACGCGGAGTTTGCGGTTTTGGGCCAGCTCCGTGAGGTTCATCTCTAGTAGTTTGTAGCCCGTGGCGTCAACGATGTGCTCTGTGGCGAAGCGACTGTCTCGGCCACTAAGGTGGTAATTGGTTCCTTCGGTGGCGAGGTCGAGGTTCTTGCTAAAGAAGACGGCGTTGCCCATCACCATTTCCTGGAGAAGGTCAAAGCGGGCAGGAATCTTGTATTTTTCTTCGATGTAACTCAGCGGCTCGGCGGTATAGTCGCCGTTGAGACGGTTGACAACGAAGAAGGAGTCTGGACGAATCAGTGCACGGGCTCCTTCGAGGCCGAATTTCTTGACGCTCATCCAGATGGCCTTGTCTTTCTCGATGCGGATGGTGGCGGTGCCACCGATGTTGAAGTCTTTGCTTTCGATTTTAATTTTGGCCCTGCCCTCCATGTACTCGGCAGAAAAGCTGTTTTTGTCCATCGATTTCAGGACTTTATTTACCTTGCTGGCGGCAGCCGTAGCACCTCCACCTCCAGCGTTTCCACCTGAGGTACGGTTACAGGCAGCGGCGAAGAAGAGAACTAAGGAGGCGAGAAATAGTGAGCGCATGAAAGACGGTTGTGTACGTGTTCGAAGAGTAGTTTGGGCGCGGACGCAGGTGCAGGGGACGTTAAAAGGCAAGAGGCATTAGTACCTTCCAGTCTCTTGCCTCTCTGCTAAAGCCCCGTCATCTTCCGCTGCAGCGTCACCGACTTACTTCCCGCTGCTTTTGCGCGGGTGTAGGCTTTTCTGGCGGCGGCTTTGTCGCCCGATTTAACCATAGCATCTCCGAGATATTCGAGGAACAGGGCATTGGTATTAGCAGGGGAATCGTAGGCGATTAGGGCGTTGGCGTCGGTGCCTTTGGTCCAGAGAAAGCCGAGCGGGCCTTTGGCCCCGCCGGGAAGGTGCTTCATGTCCAAGTCGCCGGAGGTATTCCCGGTTTCTAAGCCAGAAAATGCGGAGGCTACGGTCTGCAGAGCAGCGGAGGCTTCCGGTTGGCTGCTGACCATTAGTTGTGCCTGCTGGAGCAGGGAGTTGGCTTCGTCGAAGTTGGCACGCAGGGCTTCGCCCAGCGCATATTGAACGTAGACTACCGGCCGATTGGGATAGATGTCCAGTGCTTCCTCGGCCTGCTTTCTCAGGGCGGTTACTTGGTTGTCGAGGTATAGGGTAGCCAGGAGTTGTTCCCAGACGGGGTAGACAGTATCGTCCAGTTCAAGGGTAGCGATGTAGGCTTCGGCGGCCTTAGTGTACTGGCCGGTGTGGAAGTAGAGGTCTCCCTGGATGGCGGCGGCCTTGGCTTCGTCCGGGTGTACCCGGCGCAGTTCAGCGGCCAAAACCATTGCTCTTTGTCCTTTCTTTGCATCCTGCGTCCCCGCCACCTGCTGCAAAAGTGGAAGAATTTTGCCCACCTTCAGATCGATGTCTACATCCGCCCGTGCCAGCAGCTTCATCAGCTCGGCGTCGTTACCCGAACCGGAAGCCTTCGGACCTTCAACGTCCTGCAGCGCCAACTGCGCCCGCACATCTGCAGGCTGCAATCGCAAAATTTCTTGGTACGTCTTCTTCGCTTTCGCAGCATCGTTCTGGCTCACGTAAAAACCGGCCAGCAAATGCAGGTGGTTCAGCACTTGCGGCTGCGCTGCAATCAAAGACAGTAGTTCTTTTTCAGCACGTTTCTGGTCACCCTGTCCTAAGTAAAGCGCGTGCTTCATCCGCGCCAACTCTGCGTTCACGCCAATCCTGTCTTCTAAGTCGTTGTATACGCCAACGGCACCTTTTATATCCTGCGCACGAACCAAAAAGGCTGCCCGCTCCAGGTAATAATGCTCCTTGCTTGGATTCTTTTTGATCAGCCCCGCAAACAGATCAGCACCATCCTTGTGCCGGCCACTGGCCTGGTATAATTCCGCCAAAAAGGCAGCATAAACCTCGTGGGGTCGCTTAGCATAGGACTTCTTCAAAGCCTCGATGGCAGCATCCGTGTCACCGCTAGCATAGAACAGCCGGCCCAGTTCAAACTGGATGGCATCGTTATCCGGATCGCCTTCGGCAATCGTTTTGAACATCTCGATTGCCTTATCGGTCTTGCCCAGTAGGGCTTCCCGCTTAGCTTCGATATAGCTTTTTTCAGCTTGGATGGTCTGCTCCGTAATCGTTCCCGGCTGAGCGGAAAGCGTGATGGTTAGAAACAGGAATATATAAAGTAGAGCGCTGCGCATGGTCAGACGGATTGGTAGTTACGCTAAGGTAACGTACAAGCAGGGCCGTCGTTGCGTTACGGGAAAGGTATTTAGTCTCTTGGTGCTTTGGTTTGTTGGTCTTTCCGCCTAGCATCCACTATTTCATCAAATAAAAAAACCTCCCAGTATCCCGCAATCTGCGAAATTCTGGAAGGCTTTTACTGTTTCTAACGTTCTGAAAACCTGGCAAAATCAGCCCCTAACAGACCAACAGACCAACAGACCAACTTACTAATCGTTAGTCAACCACCGTAATCTTCAGCATATTCGTACGCAGACGCTTCTCCAGTGGCATTGAGCCAGTGTTGACGATCAGATCGCCAGAAACGAGGTGGCCTTTTTCCTTCAGGATAACGGTTACATCCTTCACCGTTTGGTCGGTGCTGCTGTAGTTGTCGTAATGGTAGCAACGTACGCCCCAGCACAGGTTCATGGTATTGAGCATGTGGTGAAGATCGCTGAACATGTAGATCATGGCATTAGGACGGAAGCTGCTAAGCTTGAACGCCGTGTAACCACTGCGCGTGATGCCAACGATGCCGCGTGCGCCAACGTTCTGTGCTGTCCAGGCAGCAGCAGAACAAACAACGTCGCTTACGAAAGTACCAGACTTCTCGTTCGACTTTGGCCGCTTCCTGCCAATTTCGTAGACCTTCTCTGCCTCGGTAATGATTGCATTCATGGCCTTAACCACAAGCTGTGGGTGACGACCAACACTGGTCTCGCCCGAAAGCATAACTGCGTCAGTACCGTCGAGGACAGCATTGGCTACGTCGGTTACTTCCGCACGGGTTGGGCCAGGGTTGTTGATCATGGAGTCCATCATCTGCGTAGCAACGATGACCGGACGGGCCCGCTGGATACACTTCTTGATGATCTGCTTCTGGAGAATCGGAAGCTGCTCCATTGGTACTTCAATACCGAGGTCGCCACGGGCAACCATGATGGCATTGGAGTGCTTGATGATCTTGTCGATGTTCTCGATAGCCTCTGGCTTCTCGATCTTGGAAATGATCTTGGCCGGGTGGCCAGCAGCAGCAATCAGGGCCTTGAGTTCCTTACAGTCATTGTGGTGACGGACGAAGCTAAGGGCGATCCAGTTAACTGGCTGGGTTAGCATGTAGGCCAGGTCACGGTGGTCTTTCTCCGTTAGGCTTGGCAGGCTAATTTTTGTGTTCGGAAGGTTGACACCTTTGTTAGACTTGAGTAGGCCGCCGAAGAGGGTCTTCAGTTTAACAGTGTCTACACCGTTGGTTTCTACTACTTCGAAGACGAGGGTACCGTCGTCAACCAGAACGCGCTCGCCTACGGATACATCCTCAGCAAACTGTGGGTAGCTCATGTAAATGCGCTCGGCATTACCAACACATTGGGTGTTGGTGAAGGTAATAATCTGCCCTTCTTCAACGACGAGGCCATCGTTTTCCATCTGGCCAACGCGGAGCTTAGGGCCCTGGAGGTCAGCAAGGATGCTGACGTGGGTTCCCATCTCTTTATTGAGCTTTACGATGTTCTGAATTATTGCACCGTGTACTTCATGGGTGCCGTGGCTGAAGTTGAGACGGAATACGTCTACGCCTACCTCAATCAAACCTTTCAGGCCTTCGTAGGAGCTACAAGCTGGGCCAACGGTGGCAACAATTTTGGTGTTCTGGTGGTCGGTAGTCTTCATCGCGGAGGGGGGATAGTGTAGAAATTACAATAATTCGTTCGCAAAGGTACGGAAATCGAAATTCATTGTTAGGTTGAACTTCAATGTGAGGCGATTCAGGGAGTTGTAAGACTAGGCTTTATCCGATTACTTGTAACCTTCTGCCTATCGCAAAAAAACCACTTTGCCCACCGAACTGTCCGGGTTGTTCACCCCAAAACGTCCGTTACTAGAAGCAAAAATGAGGTAGACGCCGCTGGTTACCCGGCGGTTGTTGTAATCGGTCCCTGACCAGATGAACTGGCCGCCGGTGGCGGTTCCTTCGGCTACAAGTTTGCCGGAGAGGTCGGTAATTTTAACCCTCGCATCTCTGACCAATCCGCTGATGGCAACCGGGCCGGTGTGGCCTGGTTCCACTGGGTTAGGGAAAACAACGAGGTCCTCTCGGAAAGTCCTAGTGGCAGTAGTCGCTTCGGCCCGGTAAGAGATAATGCCAAGTTCCGTACCGAAGAAGACGGTGCCGGTGTTGGGGTCGATGGCGATGTCTCGGACGATGTTGTCCAGTAGTGGGCTATTGCCCTGGTCGAAGAAGAGGAGTTGCTCTTCGCCGTCGGGCGAAAGGAGGTAGGCGCCGCCGCTGGTGCCAATCCATTTGCGGTTACCACCGTCGACGGTAATGGACCGGATTTCTTCGGTTTCCAGCAGGAAACCACCAAATCCGTCGGCTTCGACGATGGGCAGCCGGCCGGGGCAGATACCAGAATCAAAAACGGAGCTTCCACATTCAAACAGGGCGATGCCCTGGTCGGTACCAACCCAGACATTCCCGTCCAGGTCTACGGCGATGCTCCGAACGTTGTTGGAAGGCAGTTGGCTATTGTTGGCGAGGATGGTGCGGCAGCGGTCGTCGCTGGGATCCATGGGTGTGCCCATGGGGTCGAAGACGGTCAGGCCGCCACCCACGCTGGTGGCGTGGACGGTCCAGATGAATCCGCTCGGGTCAATCTCGATGGCTAAGGCATCGTTCAGGTTGCACTCCCCGCCGATGGCCGCCCACGCTCCGTCCGGGCTTTGTACGCTGAGGAAAGTCCCATTCTCCGCCCGGCTGTTGGCCAAGTAGGTGAAGCCGGCCGGGTCGGTTACCGCGCCGGCAACGCGCACGCGGCCAAGGTCGCCAAGGGTTCCCTGCAAGCTTGAATTCGTTTGATCAAAAATCGTCCCCTCGTCGGTATCAGGCCGGTAAGCGATGGCCCCTTCGAAGAAAGAAGAAAACCAGTATTGGTCGTTGATCTGGTCGTAGTGAATATCAACAATTGTCGCCACGTCATCGTCTCCCTGCAAAGCACCATCTCTGCCTAAAAACAGGGCATTATTATCCCGGTTAAAGGTCGTCCAATCCCCGTCTTTGAAGCGGTAAACGCCGCCAAAACTGAAGCCAGGGCTGAAATTTTCGTCCAGTACGCCGGGCGCAACCCAGAGGGATGTTCCGTCGTGTAGCAGTCGATAGTTATTATCGTTGCGCGGTCCGTTGTATTCTATTTCGTTGCAATCACCATCATTGAAGTCGTCGAGGTAGCGGATGAGCGGTGTACTTTCATCCTCTGCAAACCAGATGCGACCACGATCGTCTTCGATGGCGTAGTTGGTCTTAATAATACACTGGGCAAAAATCCGGCGGCGTTGGCCTTCTTCGTCTAGGAAGATCAACTGCCGGCTGCTACAGTTGACATCAGTACATTGATAACCAGCCAACAGGAAGTTAGGGCCAACACTTAGGTACTGCAGTCGCCAGGGGCGGGAGTCGTCGGTGTCAAAAAACAAGGCGGCCGTATCGGCTTGTAGGCGGTAGACATCCGTATCGATGCCAAAGTAAAGCTGTTCCTTGTATACACCAATGGCCGAACTGGTGTAGTCTCCAGGAAACCCTTGGTCTTCGCCCAGCAGTTCCCAATTACCAAAATCGTTGAGGTTGACGTTGTTAATCGGTGCCCGGTAAATACCTTCTTCGGTGGAAGCATAAAGCTGGTCTTCGAAAACGGCAGTGCCTTCTACCCGCACACCGGTGAAGGTGGTAAACTGGAAGGTCTCGTCATCTAGGCTAAGCGCAGAGACGCCGAAGCCAGCGGCGAGGTAAACGATGTTGTCTTCGCCGAAGAACATCTCATAAATCTGCTTGTCTCCGCTGAAGTTGAAGTTATCGATTTGCCGGAGGGTAGAAAACTGACCGTCTCGCAGTAAGTCAATCACACTACTTTCGTAGATAATTATAAGCGTTTCAGTCCGCTCGTGGTAACGGATTAGACGAATACGGGCCTCGGCCAAACCATCTTCCCGAGCCAGTCTACTGATGCTCAGGTCATCCTTGTCCAAAAAGAAAATCGCCTTACCGGTTGTATAGATTATCGACTCTGGGCTCTCCGTAACGAAGGTGCCAAAGCGATAGGACTGAAGCGTCCGCCATTCTCCAAGACTATCGGTTTGTGCACCGAGGCTGAAGGAGAAAAGAGTAAGAAGCAGGAAGAGAATTCTTTGGGGCATATGCGAAGATAATTCGTAATGGGGAAGGTCGTAGGTTAGATACGATGGTAAGATGAACCGTAGTCTGCGGCCGACAAAAAAAACAGATGCGCTGCGCGCTTGTAGAACCTTAGGGACGCCGTGTAAATAAGTTGCCGGTTTTGGCCTGGCGTTTTTGTTCCAGTTTTCGTTAAAAATTCTTTGCATAGCCTTCGCTACGGAAATAATTTTTAGCGGGAAATGGGGCAAAACAAGACGGCCTAAACCGGTAAGTTATTTGTACGGCGTCCCTTAGGGCAAACGCATCAAAAGTAATCTGCTCAAAAATGACCGAAATAGGGCCCCTCGGCTCCGCTCGGGGTCCGATTTCGCATGGGATCAGCCGTTCTGACTGCGTCAGAACGGAAAGATCATAGAAGAAACGATCCCCGAGCGGAGTCGAGGGGACATGAAATCACCAAAATGCAGAACTAATTGCTGACATTATTTTGATGCGTTTGCCCTTGTAGAACCTACGCACTGGCTTTGGCTTAAAGCAGATTTACTTAATTTTAGCCAATATCTTACCTTCTGGTTTTCAACCTCGCACCATGACCTTCCTTACCCCCAGCCGGTACTACAATCTTTCCCCATGGCTGGCCTGGCCGATCAGTGTATTTGCACTAGTTTTAAGTGGTTTCCTGATGGTTAAAGTTTTTGACCTTGGAGCGGAAGTGTCTGCTTTCTACTACCTGGTCCTCCTCCTCCTTTTGCCGGTGATCATGTTTCTTTCCACACCTTTCATGCGTGTGGCTGGGATCTACAAATATTACTCCCCGCTCTTTCTCACCTTTGGGGAGACGAACAAACGTTTTGAGATTCCCAATGTGTTGAAGGTGAAGCGGGCCAGCATGACGGGCCAGCGTTTGTTGGAGCACCGGAAGTATATTGAACGGTTGTATGATAGGATGGCGACGGAGCGGAACCGAGCTTATCAGCAACAGTGAATGAAGTAGGAAATGAAAGAATGGCTTTCGTTCCTGCCACATGCGGCAACCATCCTTTCATTCCCTACTTCACACACGGCATCCTTAAACCTTCCGCCTCTCCCAATAATTCTGCTCCTCCGTCTCCGCCAACAGCGTCAGGTAGGAGTTGTAGCGAATGTCCGTCACCCGGTCATCTTCCGCTTCAACGGAAGCGATGACTGCGCAGCCGGGTTCTAAACGGTGCATGCAAGTACCACCAAATCTACACTCCGGGCTAAGGGCAAAGATCTCCCGGTAGTAGTAGGCGATTTCGATTGGCTTGAGATAGTTGAAGGTTAGGTTCTTGATGCCCGGGGGATCAATGATCTCTCCGCCGAAAGGGAGATAGAACAGTTCTGCGAAAGTCGTCGTGTGGGTTCCCTTACCGGTGTGGTCAGAGATTTCGCCCGTCCGGAGGTCCAACTCCGGCGCGATAGCGTTGATAAGTGTTGATTTGCCAACACCGGATTGCCCGCTGAGCAGGCTCCGCTTGTCTTTTAACAATGCTTCAAACTGATCGAGGTTGCTACCGTCTTCCGCCGAAACGAGAAGTACGTCGTAACCAATGTCCTTATATATAGAAGCAATAGCCTCATAGGTCAGTACATCCTCTTCATCCAAGAGGTCCGATTTGTTAAAGACGATGGTCGTATGGATCCCGAAGGGTTCCGTCATCAACAAAAAACGGTCGATGAAGCCCATTTTTACGTCTGGGTACAACAGGGTTACAATCAGTACTGCCTGGTCAATGTTGGAGGCCAGCAAGTGCAGCTCATGCTTTTTGCGTGGGCTTTGGCGGACGACGTAATTTGAGCGGGTTTCAATTTTACGGATGGCACCAGTTTCTTCGTCACCGGTCCCTTCAATAACGACCGATACCCGGTCGCCTACGGCGATCGGGTTGGTCAACTTCTTATCATCCAGCCGGAAGCGGCCGGCCACCCGGCAGCGGAGGTCGATGGCTTCTTCGGGGCTCTCCTCGTCCAGCCGTACGTTGTACCAGGAACCAGTAGATTTTGTAA
>JBLIGS010000076.1:0-12004 GCA_047637095.1 Neolewinella sp.
CTTGGCTTGTATGCCAACCTCCGTCCGGTAGCTGGCTACGATGAACTGACACACCTTAGCCCACTCCGTCCGGAGCGGATGAAGGGGGTTGACATGCTCATCGTTAGAGAACTTACCGGAGGCATTTACTTCGGCAAAAAAGGACGTAGTGACGATGGCAATACCGCCTATGACACCTGCATGTACACCCGCCCGGAGATCGAGCGGATTGTAAAAATGGGTTTTGAAGCCGCCGGTAACCGGCGTGGCAAGTTGACCTTGGTCGACAAAGCCAACGTGATGGAAAGCTCACGCCTCTGGCGCGAAGTCACCCGCGAAATGGCCGACAATTACCCCGATGTAGAACTAGGTTTCATGTTCGTTGACAACGCTGCCATGCAGCTCATCCTGAATCCCGCACAGTTCGATGTGATCGTCACTAGCAACATGTTTGGCGACATTCTCTCCGATGCCTCCAGCGTCCTCGCTGGCTCACTCGGCCTGCTGCCTTCCAGCAGTATAGGCTCTAAAGTTGGCATGTTCGAACCCATCCACGGCTCCTGGCCAGAAGGTGCAGGACAAGACCGCGCTAACCCGATTGCAACCGTGCTTTCCGCCGCCATGATGCTCGACCACCTCGGTTTGGTGGAGGAAGGCGATGCCATCCGTAAGTCCGTAAACGAGACCTTGGAGTCTGGTACGGGTACGGAGGACTTGAACCCGAAGCACCAGGTTGGAACTGAGGAGATGGGGGACTTGATTGCTAAAGCAATCTAGTCTGTTGGTTCGTTGGTTTTTTGGGCAGCTATAAAGTGCGGCAGCCCAAAAACCAACGAATCAAAGAACTAACTTACCGCAGCACCTTCGTATCATAAGTACCAATCCCCTGCTCCTTCAGCCACAGCTGGTGGGCCTCTAGTCGCTTAAGGAAGTCTTCGTAATTGCGCTTGGGTTGGGCTGTCCAGCCAACTTCGGCGAGGGCTAGCAGGCGGGGAAAAGTCAGGTAATCGATGTCTTCGAGGTTACGGATGGTTTCGCCCCAGAGTGGAGCCTCGATACCTAGGATATCCTTGTCCGTAACGTTCGGGACGAACGTAGCTGGATCCCATAGGTAGGCGGAGTCAACCTCGATGTAGGAGGCCCAGTGCAGGCCGATGCGAGAAGTGGAGTCGTACTGCATGTCGAGGTAGGTCCGAGTGGCCGGGCTGATGAGAACTTTGTTGCCTCCATCACGAGCAAGCTCAGCGTATTCTACGTTGTTCCACAGCTGAGCTGTGGCGCCTTCGGCTAGGCCGGCAATGGCGACTTCGTCCCAACCCATCGGCTTCTTGCCGTTGGCAATAATGATCTTCTGTGCCTTCTGGACAAACTTGATGTAGTCGTTGTGCGGAGTTACTGCCGACTCGTCGCCACCGAGGTGGAAATAGGGACCAGGCGTAATGGCCGATATTTCGCGAACGACGTCGTCGAACCATTCGTAGACAACATCGTTGTTGGCATCAACGGTGCTGAAACCGACTTCGGTGCCGGTGTACAGCTCTCGTTCCTTGCCGTCGATGCTCAACTCTGGGTAAGCGACTAAGGCGGAGTGGATGTGGCCGGGAACGTCGATTTCCGGAACGATGGTGATACCGCGGCTGGCGGCGTAGCGGACAATCTCCTTGTAGTCTTCCTGGGTAAAGAAGCCACCGGGGGTACCGTCAACTTCGGTCTTGCCGCCAATTTCGGTGAGCTTGGGCCAAGATTTGATCTCGATTCTCCAGCCCTGGTCATCAGTCAGGTGAAGGTGGAGGTAGTTGATTTTGTAGGGAGCAATTCGGTCAATGACCTGCTTGACGGTGTCGACGCCGAAGAAGGTTCTGGCAACGTCGAGCATGTAGCCGCGGTAAGCGAAGCGCGGCATGTCAGTGATCGTTCCACAGGGGAGGAATAGCCCACGGTTCGTATTGGGACTGAAAGCGACGACTTGGTGGAGGGTTATGGCGCCGTTGAGGATGCCGGCGTCATCGCCAGCACTGATGGTGATTGCCTCGGGGGTAATCTCCAGGAGGTAAGAACTTGCGGGTAGGTTCAGCGAGCCGTCGATGGCCGTCTTTAGGGGCAATGCTGGAACATCCTTGCTCTTTAGGTAATCCACTGCACCTGCGTCCGCGGCAGTTCCCCATTCTCCTTTACCATCCGTATAAAAATGTCCTTCGGAGGAAGCCATTTCAGACGGCAAGGGAATGATCGGCAAATCCGCCAGCGGGGACATGGCGGGTGGTGCAGGAGCGTCGGAGCCGCAAGCGAAGAGCGTTAGGGCGATGGCAAGGAGGAAGATATGGCGCATTTGAGATTGTTGATTTGGTCAAATATAGGGATATGGTACCCACATGGACATATTACATCCATATCAATCACGTCCATCACGCCCCGGCTGAAGCCGGGGCTGTGAGGAAAAGCTCTGCGAGCTGAAGCTCACATCATATAAGAGGATCAAAACGATAGATAAAGCCGGGGCTGTGAGGAAAAGCTCTGCGAGCTGAAGCTCACATCATATAAGAGGATCAAAACGATAGATAAAGCCGGGGCTGTGAGGAAAAGCTCTGCGAGCTGAAGCTCACATCATATAAGAGGATCAAAACGGAAGTCTGCAAGGTTTTCAATTTGATTAGCCAACAGCATCCGATCATATTCGTTACGCAACGTTGTTTTCTTATGATGCTCCTTTTGACGCCCTACATAGCCTTTGACCATACCAACGCGATGCGGCGAGACAGAAAATGCGCCATACCCATGTTGCCATCGAAACAAATCATCTGTTAAATCTTCCTGATTAATCCAATGGGAACTACTTCCCTTTATTCTTTTAAGCGTTTCGGGGATCGTCCAGTTCCGATTGTGCCGCCAAAGAGCATGGATGTGATCTTCTGTTCCATTAACAATGATCGGACTGTGCTCCAATTCAATCAATTTTGCACACAAAAATTTGTGAAGGCTATCCTCCCAATCTGGAAGGATAAGCGCCTGACGAAACTTGACCGCAAAGACGGCATGAATGTAAACTTGGGTAAAAGCATGTACCACAACAACTGATTTTTCAGGACAATCGCTGTTACAGCAATTAATCCGATGATGAAATCAGTCGCCCGATAGAGGAGCAGGGTGGGAGATTTTGGACAATGTAGTTATTAGACTATCGCGCAACTATTCACAAATGTATCAATTTAAATCTAAACAAACAAAAAAAAACACCCGTGAGCTTCAGCTCGCAGAACTTCTCCTCACAACCCCGATTTCAATCGGGGAACCGACATGCCAACCGACAAGCCCCCAACCCCTATCTTCCCCCATGCACCGTCCCCTCCTCCTCGTCCTTGCCGCCCTTCTCGTCAGCTGCCAACCACCAGCTGCCCCTGCCGCTGAACTCGCCGCTGCCTTCCCCGCAGAACTCGCCACCGCCTTCCCCGCTGAACTCGCCGCTGCCTTCCCCATGGAAGTTCTGCCACCTCCTCCCCCTCCGCCATCAGCACCGGTAATTGATTACGACACTACCGAGTGGACAGAAATGGTCCGCTTGGACTCCACTATCCGTCTAGACCTCCGGTACGCGACCGCCAACAACTTCATGAAGCAAGTCATCTACGACTGTGCCCGTTGTTTTTACCGGCCACAGGTCGCTAATGCATTACTGCTGGTGCACCAGGATTTGAAAGCCCAGAACCTCGGACTAAAGATGTACGATTGTTACCGGCCGGGGCCGTACCAACAACGTTTGTGGGACGTCTTGCCCGATGCCAGGTACGTTGCAAACCCGAAGAAGGGAAGCCTCCACAGCCGCGGTGCCGCTGCGGATCTCACCATCGTCCACCTCGCCACCGGCGAGGAACTCGACATGGGGACCACCTACGATTTCTTCGGCGAAGAGGCCTACACCACCACGACCAATCTACCAAAAAAGGTAATGGCCAACCGGAAGCTTTTCCAAACCGCCATGCGCAAACACGGCTTCCTTACCATCCGGACGGAGTGGTGGCACTTCAATTTCGGCGGGCCTAGGCTGTCGCTGAGTGATTGGATTTGGAACTGTGACAACGACTAGCGTCGTTGTGCAGTAGTTGCAGGGGTGCAGTAGTTGCAATCGTTACAGATGTTCCAATTGTTACAGTCGTTATAGCCCCCCGCCTGTAACACCTACAACGACCGCAACAATTGTCCCCCTGCCCCCCTGCAACTTCTGCAACCATTCTTCCCTCCTACGCCAGCAACAATTGGAACCCTTCCCATGAAACTCCGCTACTCCGTACTCCTCCCTCCCCTCCTCCCACTACTCATTTGTGCGATTTTGGCCCTACAAGACCCCGAAGCCCTCGTGTTGCGAGCCAAAGGTTGGTCGGACTGGATTCTGGACCATTTCGACTGGCTGTTCAACTGGTCCATTTTCGGCTGCTTACTCTTAGTTGTTGCCATATACATCAGCCCCTTGGGCAAGATCAAGATCGGTGGAGCCGACGCGACTCCCCTACTCTCCCCCTGGCGGTGGTTTGCCGTAACGGTGTGTACCACCATCGCTACCGGCATCCTCTTTTGGGGGACGGCCGAGCCGATGATGCACCTGGCCAGCCCGCCGGAGGCGGGCCGCGCCAACCCCGCCGTCTTCGCCATGAGCACCCTCTACCTCCACTGGACGCTCACGCCCTACGGCATGTACACCCTCGCCGGATTACTCTTCGCCCTCGTCTACTACAACAGAAAACAACCCTTCGCCATCAGCTCTTTACTGGAGCCGGTTTTCGGAACAGGCATCCATAAGGTTGGTGGGCCAGTAATCGACGCCATCTGCCTCTTTGCCCTGGTGGCCGGGATGTCGGCAAGCCTCGGAGCGGGGTGTCTTTCCCTGAGTGGAGGGTTAGGACTAGGCGCTTCACCTACCGTTCTGGGCGGCATCGTACTGCTCATTGTAGCAGCCTTTAGCTTATCGGCCGCCACGGGCCTACAGAAAGGGATTAAGGTCCTAAGCAACATCAATATCATGGGCTTCCTCTTGGTAGCCATTTTCGTTTTTGCCGCAGGGCCAACGTTGGGCGCCCTGGGACTTGGCTGGGCTGGCTTCCTAGATTTCGTCCCAAATTTTGTGCCACGCAACCTCGGCCTTGACCCTGGTATTGATACCGAATGGAGCCACGATTGGTCCAGTTTCTACTGGGCAAACTGGTATGCCTGGGCACCTATATCGGGGTTGTTCCTGGGCCGACTGGGACTAGGCTACACCGTCCGAGAATTCATCAGAACCAACCTCGTTTACACCTCCCTTTTCAGTGCTTTCTGGATGATTTCCTTTGGGGCAATGGCGATGGTTCTTGATGACAACGGAGTCATTTCCGCAGCACTCGCCGAAGGTGGCGCGCAGGCGGTTATTTACGCCGTGTTGGAGGTGTTGCCGCTGGCGGAATGGACGCCCGTTCTATTCTTGGTCCTCATCTTTCTGTCCTACGTCACGGCAGCAGATTCCAACATATCAGCCATGAGTGCACTTTGCGTGAAGGGCATTTCTCCGGAGCAGCCGGAGTCGCCACTGTTCGTCAAACTCCTCTGGGGCAGCATCATCGGTCTAACGGCCTGGGTCTTGGTTTCCTTCGCTGGCCTCGACGGCATTCGGCTGATCTCGACGCTGGGTGGTTTCCCAGCAATGCTGCTATTGATCCTGGCCGGCATTGGTGGGATTAAGATGGTTGTTAGGGGAAGGGTGGTTGATTAAGGGACGCCGTAGCTGACTGCTTGACGCTATTGACTTACAGACTCTTTGACTCTTTTTCCGCCTGTTTGACAAATTAGCAAACAACCCGAACAACAATTACCCAGTCTCAATCATTTTAACCACCTTTGGAGCCTCATTTTAATAACCCCATGGCAGTACCTAATTTCTCTTCTGATAAAGAAGCCGTTGACGCCCTAGCAAAAGCTTACCACAACCTCCGATCTGAGATCGGCAAGGTAATCGTAGGCCAGGAAGACGTTGTGAAAACCGTTTTGATATCTCTTTTTTCTAACGGACACTCTCTCCTCGTCGGCGTACCCGGCCTGGCCAAGACCCTTCTGGTTTCTACCATCTCCGAAGTATTGGACCTCGACTTCAAGCGCATCCAGTTCACCCCTGACCTGATGCCGAGCGATATCACCGGTTCCGAGATACTTGGCGACAACCGCAAATTCGAATTCAACGAAGGTCCCATTTTCGCCAACATCGTTCTGGCGGATGAGATTAACCGTACCCCGCCTAAGACACAGGCTGCCTTGCTGGAAGCCATGCAGGAACGCAGTGTTACCGTTAGCGGCACCCCTCACATCCTTCCCTCACCGTTCTTCGTTCTGGCCACCCAGAACCCGATTGAGCAGGAAGGTACTTACCCGCTGCCAGAAGCACAGTTGGACCGTTTCATGTTCAACATCCCGCTTGACTACCCTACTTACGAGCAGGAGATAGCCGTTGTTAAAGGCACCACTGGCACCAAGTCCAGTAAAGTGAACACCATCATTACCGGAGAAGAAATCCTCTACTTCCAACAGCTTGTTCGCAAGATCCCCATCAGCGACAACGTCCTCGAATACGCCGTCAGCCTGACGACGAAGACGCGGCCGAATACGCCGCGCGCCACGGAAGACGTCAACAAGTACATCAGCTGGGGAGCTGGCCCACGGGCCAGCCAGTACCTCGTACTCGGTGCCAAGTGCCACGCCGCCATCAGCGGTAAGTACAGCCCCGACATCGAAGACGTACAGGCCATCGCCAAGTACGTCCTCCGCCACCGGATCGTCCGCAACTACAAAGCGGAAGCCGAAGGCATTACTGAAGAGCACGTGATTGAGTCGCTGTTCTAAGAACACTGCCTACAAAAGCCTTGTTCCCCGGCACTTGTGCCGGAATCATTGCACCTCGACACAAGTCCCGGGAAACAAAAAAAAGGGTAACCGTCCATTGGATGGTTACCCTTTTTCTCTTTTGGGCGGGTCCGCAGGTGCTGGGGGAAGTTGGAGGAGCGATGTGTTTCAGCCGGACATCCTGCACCAGCCCACTAATCATTCAATGTAAGGCAAGATCGGAACCGTCGTCAGGTAACACTCTCCGTCAGGATGGTTCCTAACGGCGTCACAAACACCTTCGTGCATCTTAAAGTCGCCAAAGTACTCTTCCTTCCCTGGACGTTCCATGATGTACTGCCCCTCAAAGCGGCGTTCAATTTTATCCGTCTCCGCATGGGTCAATACGCCTGAGCAAACGGTGAAGCTGACGTCCATGAACTCATCTTCCAGCTCGGTAACGTCAAGCGTGCCCACCAAGGAATGGTCGGACTTGCGGTAGACCCAGTATTCTTTTTCCTTTAAAGCTTTCATGGTATATGTTTTGCGGGGTGCAAAGATCACCATTAGTTGGGGATAATTGGTCGAGAGATAAAAAGCAAAAAGCCACCCCGAGGGGGTGGCTTTAAGCAATTAAGACGAAACGTTGCTCCGCTAAGAAAACGCAGCAAAAAATCAATCTTCATCACCTATAAAACGCAAAAAGCCACCCCCGAAAGGGGTGGCTTTAAAGCGGTCTGGACGGGACTCGAACCCGCGACCTCCGGCGTGACAGGCCGGCATTCTAACCAACTGAACTACCAGACCAGTAGTTACTTTCCTTTGAATAATTACTGCATTTCAGTAACCGTATTTCCAAATTCTGTGCAAATATACGCCCTTTAAAAGGACCCTTGCAAGTATTTATCCCTTTTCGATACTTTTTTTCTTCGCCAAAACACCTAGTACATTGATAATCAACAAGAAGGAATTTCAACTTTTTTTAAGGCCTTGTCCGGAATGGTCAAAAGATGCTCAAATTGCTCCTCCAGCCTTCCCCTGCACCTGCGTCCGCGCCCAAGTCTCAAATGTTGGTATTTAGACCTTAGAGGATAGATTTTAGCCCTTCACCTGCGGAGAAGACGGCGTAAAGAAAAGTAGTGGGTAGTAAGTAGCCTTGCGTCTTTTGCCAGACGGGCCTACTTATTACCCACTATTGACTCCTTAGGGACGGGAAAAAAGTAAACTTACGTTCTTGGCCGTCTTATTTTGCCCCAGTCTCCACCAAAAATTATTTCCGTAGCTAAGGCTATGCAAAGATTTTTTGGAGAAAACTGGAACAAAAGCGCCAGGCCAAGAACTGTAACTTTATTTATTTCCCATCCCTTACTCAAGCTTGAACTTCACTGGCAGGTTAAACTTCACCCGCACGTTCCGGCCCCCTTGTCGTCCAGGCAAAAATTTCTGCCCTTCCTTATTGATGGCATTCACGGCTTTGAGGGCTGCTTCGGTGCAGCCACCGCCCACGCCGCGAACGGAGGTAACGGCGCTGATGGTGCCGTCTCTTTCGACGATGAAGCTGACGACGACGGTGCCTTCGATGCCGTTCTCCCTGGCTAAGCCCGGGTAGTTGACCCGCGATTGGACGAAACGGAGTAGCTGTCCGTCGGAGCAGGTTTTGCGCTCGGTATCGGGCAATTCGAAGCATTCCTGACCGAAGACGGGCATACGTTCGGCAAAGATGAGCAGCGGCTCTTCCACAATTGGTACGTGGGGAGGTGGCGGAGCTGGTGGTACGGGCGCGGCCGCAGGTGCAATGGCAGGTGGAGGAGCAAGGACGACATCGTTGTCATCCACCGTTTGGTCGATGAACTTAATTGGTTCTACGTCTGGCTCGGCAACGGCTTCAATAACGGGTGGCGGCGGAGGAGGCGGTGGTGGCGGAGGCGTGATTATAATGGGAACGTCCACCTCAATGAGGTCGTCAAAGACTTCCATTTCTCCGTAAACCATTCGTTCGGGAGAATACTGGGTCCAGTTCAGGCAAAGGATGGCCGCGCCAATGGCGACGCAGAGTGATAACCGGTGAACCGGCGAGGTAAAGCTAAAGGCGGCATTCTTGGCTTGGCCAGCTTTTTGGCGGCGCAGCGTGCCGCGCAGCAGGAAGACGGTAAGGCCAACGGCCAGGCATAATCCGCCCAGCCCCAGCAGCACCGCAGTGCCGCTGAACGTGAAGAGTAACATGCGGTATAATTTAGGAAATGAGGATTGGCGCCGGCCGGGCGTTGTGGCTGGAAGATGCGGGAAGGATCGATTTTGGTGGGTTGTCCCCTCCATAGCCCCTCCCCAAAAGGAGAGGGGCTAGTGGGCTGGCCAGTAAGTTTCATTAAGTTGACTTATTAAGTGGACAGTTTAGCCTTCCCCACTAAGCTACTCCGTCAAATATTCAATGACTCATTAGAGGTTTGCCTCAAAACGCAAAGCGTTTTCATTGGGCCCCTCTCCCTTGGAGAGGGGGTTAGGGAGTGGACAAATCTCCCGACAATTCCACATTTTCCCCAATCAATTCGTAACATTATAGTCTAAATACACGTTTTTCTCCACACCACCCCCCCTTATGAGATTATTACTCGCCTCCCTACTATTAATTTCCATCACCCTGTTTGGTCAGGGCTCCTCGCGAAATCTGGTAATGGTTGATGAATATCAAGGAGAAAATGTTCAGCTTACGCCGGTAGCGGCCTACCCTACCTACGATCACTATTTACGATTATTGAACGACCTGGCAGAACGGTATCCTGAGCAGTGCCAGGTAGAAACCTGGGGCGTACTTCCCTCAGGGCGTAAGATCATGGCGCTGCGCATTGCTGCTGGCGAGGCCTCGGCCAACCGCCCACAGGTGCTCTGCACCGCCGCCATGCACGGCGATGAAACCGCAGGTTACTGGCTCATGCTCCGCTTAGCGGAGCACCTCTTGGAGAAAAACCCGGGCAAAATACTAGATGAGCTTACCATATACATCAACCCGTTGGCCAACCCAGATGGCGCTTACACGTCGGATGACAGCACCCTCTCTGGTGCCCGCCGTGGCAATGCCAACGGCGTAGACCTCAACCGCAACTACCCCGACCCTGACGACGGCGACCACCCCGACAAACGGGACCACCAGCCAGAAACCAAGATCTTCCAACATATCGCCCGTGACTACGGCTTCGACCTCGCCATCAACCTCCACGGCGGCGCAGAAGTATTCAACTACCCCTGGGATACCTACCGGAACCGACACGCGGACACCGAATGGTGGCGACGCATCAGCCGCGACTTCGCCTCCCGGGCACAGGCCGCCAGCGGAACAAAGAAGTACTTCCAAGACCGCCACAACGGCGTCACCAACGGCCACGACTGGTACCCCATTGCCGGTTCCCGGCAAGACTACATGAACTACTACCACCGTTGCCGAGAGGCAACGCTGGAAGTCAGCAACGTCAAACGCTTCCCCGCCCACCAGCTCTCGGAGCTGTGGACCTTCGTCCATCCAGCCCTCATTGCCTACATCGCAGAAGCCCGTTATGGCTTTCACGGAACCGTAGTCGATGAAAACACCGGCATCCCGCTGCGCGCCAACGTAGTCATCCCCGGCCACGATGCCGACAACTCAGACATCTTCTCCGACGGCCCAGCAGGAGACTTCTACCGCTTCTTAACCGAAGGCGAATACCAGGTATCCTTCAGCGCACCAGGTTACAAAACCCAGTGGCAGACGGTTAGCGTATTAAGAGGAGAGAAGACGACGGTGGCCGTTAAGATGGAACGACTGGGAGACGCGAGGAAGTAGTTAGAAGTTAGAAAGCTAGAAAGCTAGAAAGCTAGAAACTAGGGGGGGGGGGGCTAGAAGTTAGACATTCAACGCTAGCACCAAGTAGGTAGGACTGTCTGTTAGCACAGGAAGAGAGGCTTGGCTATAACTCATTATTCAACACCCGGAACTCCACCCTACGGTTCAAAGCATGTTCTTCCTCGGAGCAGTTGACACCGTCGGCACAGCGGTTTTTTAGTTGGCTTTCGCCATATCCACGGGCAACCAGGCGGTGGCGCTTAATTCCTCGGCTAACGAGGTAATCGGCTATAGAATTGGTCCGATATTCGGTTAGAGATTGGTTCACTGCTGCAGACCCTTCGGAACTGGTGTGCGCATTTATCTGGACGCGAATATTTCGTCGTTCCTTCAACAGTGCCAGCAGACCATCGTCCAATACCATTTTGTCTGTAAAAGACAGTTTAGCAGATCCCTTCTTGAAAGCAACCGGTAAAACGTTGTAGGCAGTCAGCTCACAATCGATTTCCTCGTAGGAGGAAAGGCCGCCTTTTCCAACCATTTCTGCCCGCTCTACCAATTCCCAAAAAGGAGCTCCTTTACTCGCGTCAGTGGGTTCGAAGTAAGCAAAGCTTTCCGCCGGGTAAGTCTTTAAACACAATACCTGACAGTCATTAGGATTCTCGGATTCACAATCTTCAAGCCTGGTTGATTCCCAGCGTTTGAACTCCTCTTGGGTAACGAATCGCTTCTCCTTGTGTGGATACAACAATGCTTCCTCTTCAGCATAGGTAAATACAGAATCAATAACTGTTTCGTATTCATCTGGTATTACACAGCGGACATAGCACTTATTAGGATCGGGGTTGAAGGGCAACGAGCCTCCGCCCGACCGGGCAGCTCTCCGACTTTGACGCTGTTGCCGATCATAAGAATAACTGTACCCCGGCGGAGGATTGGCCGAACGAGGAGAATATTTGGCATTGTTGCCAAGACCAGTGGGCGCCGTAGCGTAACGAGAAGTAGAGGTGGTCGTGCAGCTAACCAGAAGCATCAGCAATGAAAGTAAGAGGGTATGGCGTAGTCGCATCGGGTAAGTGTCAATAAAGGTTAAAGCACAAGATAAACATCTCCTTGCTTTTACAAACCTTCTTTGCACACATTCGGCTTCTCTAAGTGACCGCCTACGGCCGCGGTAAATAGTTAAGGGACGCCGTACAAATAACTTACGCCTTTTGACCACCCTGTTTTGTCCCCACGGAACTTAAAAGTCCTTTCCGTAGCTAAGGCTATGGAAAGGATTTGTAAGTTCCGTGAGAACAACTCCGAGGAGGAACGACGATCAGCGCAGCTAAAAACGTCAGGTCAAAAACCAGTAAGTTATTTATACAGCGT
>JBLIGS010000077.1:0-11741 GCA_047637095.1 Neolewinella sp.
CTGGCTGCGTTGCTCAAATCCTCACTTAGCTACGGCTAAGCTCCGGTTTGAGCGCCTTACCAACTGAAAAAATCTACCAGCACCTTGTGCACAAAATCAAACTTGACGCAACACTAGCTATAAACCTTGCCCTTCAACCTTCTTTGCACCTGCGTTCCCGCCCTAATTATGAACTAAAGGCTGTCGCTCCGGGTAATAGCAGAAAGGAATTCTCGTTATCCTTACTCAAACTAATCACTGCATGCGTAACCTAATTGTTCTACTCCTTACCCTCACGTCTTTCACCTTGTCTGCCCAGTTTGGGGCCTCCGCCTTCTTCAATACCCACGAAACCCGTTCCAACTTTAGTGACGTCCTCCCGGAATCCGAAGCTACAATCAGTGAATTGAACTCCGGTTATGAGGTTGCTCTTCATTACTGGTTCAGGTTACCCAAAAACCGCATTGAATTCCAACCAACGGCCTACTATGCGTCTGCGAAATCAGAAGCATTGAACGGCAAATTCAATGAGGTCGGCTTCCAATTCAAGACCAACATTTATTTATTCGATTTAGAAGGCGATTGTGGATGCCCAACATTCGGAAAACAGGGCCCTGCTTTGCAAAAAGGGATATTCCTTCAGCTTTCTCCCGGTTATGCCCGCTATACTTTTAACCAAGGACTTGGTTTAGAAGATGTAAACAACAACGGTTTTACCCTTGGAGGAGGCATTGGCTGGGACCTGGGAGTTAGTAATCTCTTAACCATCACGCCTTTTGCTGGCGTTCGTTATGGGCTAGGTAAGTACAGCGATAGCCTACTTACTGACGTAAATGGGGAACGCCTAGGCCTTGTAGAGACGAAGTTAACCACCGTCCAACTCGGCATTACTGCTACCTTCCGACTCGATGAAGACCGTTATTAGGTCCTCTTTGCCATCGTAAATGCGGACTAAACCCGGGTTTGGTCCACCGTGCATTGTATCTACTTTAGTGTTCCTAACGCAGAAACAATGAATATCTCGCTTGTAATTTTGGTGCTTCTTATTGTGGTGGTCTTGACCACCCCACAAAGGAAAGCCGCGTAGATTAACGCAAGTAAAAAAAGCCGCTTTCCTCCACAGGGAAGCGGCTTTTTCTTTATCAAATCCCCCCGTTTAAGAATGGCACACAAATTAAATAAGTACAGCAAAAACGTTACCAGCAACCCAGAGCAGCCAGCCGCAAGAGCGATGTTGTACGCTACGGGGATGGATGATGCGGATATGGAAAAGGCCCAAATTGGTGTCGTTTCTACCGGCTGGGAAGGCAATCCTTGCAATATGCACCTCAATGCCTTGGCGGAAGAGGTGAAGCAAGGGATTAATAAGAAGGATGACCTGATTGGCCTGATGTACCACACCATCGGTGTGAGCGACGGCATCAGCATGGGAACGGATGGCATGCGCTACAGCCTGCCAAGCCGCGACGTTATTGCCGACAGTATTGAAACCGTTGCCGGCGCGCAATGGTACGACGGCTTGGTTACCGTAGTGGGCTGTGATAAGAATATGCCCGGGGCAATGATGGCCATTAGCCGGCTTGACCGTCCTGCTATCCTCGTTTTTGGCGGTACGATCAGCCCCGGCTGCTATGAAGACCAGAAGCTAGACATAGTCTCTGCCTTCGAGGTACTTGGTAAGTACCGGACTGGCGAAGTTGACGAAACAGAATACAAAGGCGTGATCCGTCACGCCTGCCCGGGAGCTGGTGCTTGCGGCGGCATGTACACGGCCAACACGATGGCTACGGCCATAGAAGCCATGGGCATGTCCCTTCCGTACAACAGTTCCATCCCGGCCAACCATCCGGATAAAAAGGCAGACACCAAGAGGGTGGGGGACTTCATGCTCAACCTCCTGGAAAAGGACATAAAGCCAAGTGACATCCTTACCCGGAAGGCCTTTGAAAACGCCATGGTTACGCTCATTGCTGTTGGCGGAAGCACCAATGCTGTCCTTCACCTGCTGGCCATGAGTCATGCTGCGGGGTTAGATATTACCATTGACGATTTCCAGAAAGTCAGCGATCGGGTGCCCTTCATCGCTGATCTGAAGCCAAGTGGTAAGTACGTGATGGAAGACCTCTTCTTCGTTGGCGGAATTCCGGCGGTGATGAAGGAATTACTGAAGCAAGGACTATTGCACGGCGACTGCCTCACGGTGACGGGTAAAACCCTGGCCGAGAATTTGGCGGAAGCGGAACCGCTGAAGGAAGGTCAGCAAATCATTAAGCCGTTTGATCAGCCGATCAAAGAATCTGGCCACCTGCGCATCCTTTATGGAAACTTGGCAACGGAAGGTTCTGTGGCGAAGATCACCGGTAAGGAAGGCCTTCATTTCATGGGGACTGCCCGGGTCTTTGATTCGGAGTTGGCGGCGAATACTGCCATAGGTAAGCGAGAGATTAAGGAAGGCGATGTGATCGTGATTCGGTACAGCGGCCCACAGGGTGGCCCCGGAATGCCAGAGATGTTGAAGCCGACCAGTGAGATTATGGGGCAGGGATTAGGCAACAAAGTTGCCCTGATTACCGACGGACGCTTCAGCGGCGGTACCCACGGATTCGTCGTTGGCCACATCAGCCCAGAAGCCATGGTTGGCGGCCTGATTGCCTTGCTTGAGGACGGAGACGTCATCCGCATCGATGCAGAGAAAAATATCATTGAAGCGGAGTTGGACGAGGCAACAATTGCCGAACGTCGGGCACGGTGGGTACAGCCGGAGCAGAAGGCCAAGTTTGGCGTATTGAAAAAATATGCCAAGTCGGTGAGCAGTGCCTCACTTGGGTGTGTAACAGACTTATAGGCCGCGGCCAACGTAGTTGGCATTTATGCTGAGCGAAGTCGAAGTACAGGTGCATTATTTAGTTTTTAAAAGCAAGTTGAAATGAATGCTACAGCAACGAAAACCTCTTCAAACGGCCAAGCGCCGTCTACTGTCCGGATGAACGGCGCTGCAGCAGTGCTGCAGTGTCTCGTCAACGAAGGCGTAGATACCATCTTTGGTTACCCCGGTGGTGCCATTATGCCCATTTATGATGCATTGATTGACTATGAGGACCGGCTAACCCACATCCTCCCTCGGCACGAACAAGGCGCCATCCACGCCGCCGAAGGCTATGCCCGTATCAAACGTGAAACCGGTGTTTGTATGGCCACCTCCGGTCCCGGTGCCACCAACTTGTTAACCGGTCTCTGCGACGCTCAACTGGATTCTCTACCGCTGGTGGCCATCACCGGCCAGGTACCTGGGTATTTGTTAGGAAGCGATGCTTTTCAGGAAGTCGACGTTATCAACTGCACCATTCCGGTAACGAAATGGAACTACCAGGTTACGGATCCAAAAGACATCGGCTGGGTATTCAAGAAGGCCTTTTTTATTGCCAACAGCGGCCGGCCAGGTCCAGTCCTAATCGACATTACCAAGGATGCACAGATGGCCATGACCGATTTTGCCTACCCTGACGAACTAGAGATCAGGAGTTACCTACCGTATAACAAGCCACAACCGGAACAACTGTCGGCAGCAGCAGCGTTAATAAACGGCGCGAAGCAGCCGATGATCCTCGCAGGCCACGGCATCCACATCGCCCACGCCCAGGACATCTTCCGCCAGTTTGTCGACAAAACAGGCATCCCCGTTGGTGCAACCTGCCACGGCCTGTCAGCCCTGCCCAACGACCACGATCTTTTCACCGGCATGCTAGGTATGCACGGTAATTATGGCCCCAATTTCCTGCAGAACGAATCCGACGTCATCATCGCCATCGGTATGCGCTTTGATGATCGGGTAACGGGCAAACTGAGCACCTACCTACCGAATAGCAGGGTCGTTCACATCGAAGTCGACCCCGCTGAACTGAACAAGAACGTTAAGGCGGAAGCGCCGGTACTCGGCGACGCCAAAGACGTCCTCGAACTGTTGATCGACTTGGTTGATAATAAGACTTACCCCGACTGGGTAGGCCGCTTTAACGAGTGCGCTCGGATCGAAGACGAGCGGGTAATCTCAATAGCAATTAAGCCAACGGAAGACGGCCAAATCCGCATGGGCCAGGCCATCCGTGAAGTGAGTAACCAAACCAATGGCAAAGCCATTGTTTGTACCGACGTTGGCCAGCACCAGATGATGGCCGCACGGTATTACGAATACAAGGGCCACGACCAGTGGGTAAGTTCCGGCGGAGCCGGAACAATGGGCTACGGCCTTCCTGCCGCCTTCGGCGCCAAATACGCCGACCCCAGCCGGCAAACCGTTGCCTTTATCGGCGATGGCGGCTTTCAGATGACGCTGCAAGAATTGGGACTCTGCGCCCAGTGGAACGTTGGGGTGAAAATTGTCTTGCTGGACAACAACTTCCTCGGAATGGTTCGCCAGTGGCAGGAACTGTTCCACAACCGAAGGTACAGTTCCGTAGAGCTGCAGAATCCAGACTTTATAACCATCGCCAAGGGCTTTGGCGTACCTGGCCGATCGGTCAAGGATCCCGCTGAGGTCAAGGAAGCCATTGCCGAAATGCTGGCCCACGAAGGCCCATACCTGTTGCACCTGACGACCGTGAAGGAGGACAACGTCTTCCCAATGGTCCCGAGTGGTAAGTCGGTGGCGGAGGTAATACTAGGCCCTGAAGATTTATAAAAACTAGAAGTTAGGAGTCAGGAACTAGAGAACTAGTAGCTAACTCCTAACTCCTAACTCCTAGCTCTCTAACTCCTAGCTCTCTAACTCCTAGCTCCTAGCTCCTAGCTCCTAATTCTTGCGTCCGCGCCCAAAGTCTAACAAAAATGAGTAACTCTCCTTCTTACACCATCACCGTTTTTACCGAAGACCAAGCTGGACTCCTGTCCCGAGTGGTAGGTATTTTTAATCGCCGAAATATCAATATTGGTAGCTTGACGACAAGCCAAAGTAGTGATCCGACGGTACACCGATTTACGATTGTTGTCGACGTTACAGAAGAGATGGTGGTTAAACTCGTCGCCCAGTTGGACAAACAAGTCGACGTCCTCAAGGCCTTTTATTACGACGACAGCCAAATCGTGTACCAGGAAATTGCGCTTTATAAAGTACCGGTTAAGGTATTTAATAACGGCAGTGAAGTGGAACGCTTGATCCGCCGACACAATGCCCGAGTACTGCTCATTGAGTCGGATTATGTCGTGATTGAAAAGACCGGACATGAGTCTGAAACTGAGGCGCTACTGGAAGAAATCAAGAAATTTGGTATCTACGAATTCGTCCGGTCTGGCCGGGTAGCGATCGTGAAGCCAATGGAAAAACTGAACAACTACCTAGCAACGTTGGGGGAAGGGAAATTTAAGTAGGTGGCAAAGGGAACCTAAAAGGACCGTTAATAATTGGTTAGAACCACCTCGTCCACTTGATTGATCAGTTACTCATTACCTACCTTCGGCCTAGAATTGATCCGAACTACAATGAGAAACACACCAGTATTACTACTCCTTTTTTGCCTTTTTGTTGCCTCCTGCAGCCCAAGCGTTCAGACGCTTGCGGATTCCGGGGATTACGATGCCACAATCAATAAGTCACTCGACAAGTTGGTAGGCAAAGGGAAGAAAAACCCCAAATTTGTCGCCTCCCTTGAATCCGCGTTTAACAAAGCAAATGCAGCAGACCTTGCTCGTGCGGACAAGATGAAGAACAGCGGAACTGCCTTTTGGACACGTATCTACGGCGTTTACAAAGGCATTGATCGCCGCCAGGAGAAAGTGCGTCCGCTGGACCCACTAACCGATAAAGATGGCTACCAAGCTGACCTTCGGTTTATCCGGGTAGCATCCTTGCTTAACGATGCAGGAGGCAAAGCCGCCGCCCAACTCTATGAAGAAGGCACTCGTCTCTTGGGGCAAGGGCGGAGCGGGAACAAAGAAGCTGCCAGAGGCGCCTTCGCTTCCTTCGAATCCATTGAACAGTACCAACGGAACTACAGAGACAGCTACACCTTACTTCAAGAAGCCGAAGAACTGGGCAGACTCTACATCACAGTGGAGATGAAGAACGAAAGTGGCGCTTTTTTGCCCCGTGGGTTCAACGAACGTATGCTGGAAATTAATGCTGCTGACATGGACGATCGCTGGCGGGTATTCGAGGCTAAAAAGCAGCCAGGACGTAAATATGACTACGTTGCCAGGATCTCTATCCGTGATATTCAGGTCAGCCCCGAACGCTCGCAGGAACGGCAGTACATCGATGAAAAAGAAATCACCGACGGCGAAGAGTACGTCTTGGACGGCAACGGAAACGTTTCTAAGGATTCCCTTGGTAACGACATTAAACAGCCCAAGATCGTCATCATTCGCGCCGACGTATTCGAAGTCCTGCAAACCAAATCTGCAGTCGTTAGTGGCAGTTTCGAACTATACGACCTTCGCCAACAAAGGGTAGTAGACCAGAACCAACTCACCGCCGAAGTATTGTTTGACAACTATGCCAGCACCTTCCAAGGAGACCGTCGTGCGCTCAGTTCCGCCTCCCGCCGCAACATCGGCAACCAACCAGTCAATTTTCCCTCCAACGAGCAGTTAATACTCGATGCGGCGGATGTGCTGAAACCGATTTTGCAGGAACAGTTGGCATCGAGCTACAGATTGCTTTAGTCATTTAGAAGCTAGAAAATAGGAGGTAGAAACTAAGAAATAGATGGGGAACTCCCTATTTTTCTAGCTTCTAGCTCCTCGTTTCTAGCCCCTAACATCAACAGCCCGATAAGCCTCTATCACTTTCAATTCCCCCGCTTTCTTTTCTTCTGAATTGCCGTGTTCCATACCGTAAACGCCAGTAAATCCTTTGCTGTGAATGTGCTTCAACACGTTTGCGTAGTTGATTTCTCCAGTGGTTGGTTCCTTCCTTCCTGGATTGTCGCCAAGCTGAAAATAAGCGATTTCTTCCCAAGCTGCATCGATGTTTGGAATCAGATTCCCTTCCTGAATTTGCTGGTGGTAGACATCGTATAAGATCTTACAGGATGGACTGTCGACGGCTTTGCAGATGGCATAAGCCTGGGCTGCTTTGGTGAGGAAAAGTCCCGGATGGTCCCGGAAATTGAGTGGTTCAAGGACCATGACTAAGCCGTGAGGTTCGAGTATGGCAGCGCCTTGTCTCAGGGTTTCGACAACATTGGCGAACTGGTACATTGGCTCTAATCCTAGGGCTACGTGGCCAGGGACAACGGTTGTCCACTTGGCATTGCATCGTTTGGCGACTTCTACGGCCTGGTGCATAGATTGGAGGAATTCTTCTCTGAATTTGCCTGCTCCCAAGACCAATGAAGGCTCCTTCCAATAGATTTTATTGGCTACGAAAACACCCATTTGCATGTTGTGTTTTGCCAATAAGCCTCCGATTTTAGCTTGTGTCGACACGTCCCGCCCTGGCATTCCGTTGTCTTCCCAGGCGCTGAATCCCATCTCTGCGCTCCACTGGATTTGGTCGAGGATATCTTCGCCGGCGTGGTGTTTGAACATGCCTCCGTGGGGGGCAAAGGCGAGGTTGAAGGGCTTTCCGTTGGGGACCATGTTTTGGGCGGCGGCGGCGCCGGCGAAGGGCAGTCCTGCGGATAATTTGATGGCGGTTCTTCTGTCCATGATCGTTGTTTTATGGTAAGATATGATTTTGGGCGCGGACGCAGGCGGTCACTGAGCGAAGCCGAACGTGTGCAAGCAAGGTTGGAAGAATAAAGGATATAAGTACACTTAGACATCTTTACCTTTTAGGTACATTTGCCCCATCAGAGGTCGTTCTAAACCTCTCTCCAATAAACGGGTTATCTCCACTATGCATACAATTCGACTCTTTACCCTTGCGCTTGCCATTCTGTTTGTCGCTTGTGAAGCCGCCCCAGAGGCCGCGGCTACTGACAACGCTCCACAGCCAGGCAAGTCCATCACCGTTGCCAACAAAGTCTTGCCTGCCGGCAACGAGCCCAACCCTCACGCCGAAGGTTTCAACCTGAAAGGCTCCGATAACCTCGCCCTAGGAATAGCCGACAGCATTGTCAAATACCACGGAGGCCGCAAAGCCTGGGACGACACCCGTTTCCTCGAATGGAACTTCTTTGGCGCTCGCAGCCTGACTTGGGACAAGGACAAAAGCCGTGTCCGTATCGATCAGCCATCAAAGAATATGGTGTACCTACTGGATTACAGCGATGAGAAACTCACCGGCCGTGTCCGTAAACTAGGGGATGAAATCACCAACACCGACAGCCTGTCAATGTACCTGAATCAGGCCAACTCCATGTTCAACAACGATGCCTTTTGGTTGGTCCATCAGTTTAAACTAAAGGACAACGGCGTTACCCTCAAGTATGGAGGCGAAGCCCGCACGGACCCCCAAGCCCAGCGTCCCAGTTTCATCATCGATCAAACCTTTGCGGGTGTTGGAAAAACTCCTGACAACCGCTACCGTCTTTTTGTAGACAAGGTTACCTTCCGGATCAATACTTGGCAATTCTTCCCAAGGGCTGAAGACACTGAGCCCGCTATCGAAACCCCGTGGAGCGGATACCTTCCATATGGAGACATCATGCTCTCCGGCGACCGTGGCGGTCGCTTTCAGTTGACGGGTATTTCTGCTAAGAAGCAGATGAATGAACGGGTGTTTACGGAATTTTAAGCAGCAAGGACACTTGATGCCTGCCTACCGCCTTTATTTGCCTTCCAAAAGAAGGCGGCAAGCAGGCATATTAGACAAGGTGTTGGGCCATAGGGGAGGGGGGGCTAAAAACCAATCCTTTTCCGCTGGATCGACAACTCCTTTGTATCCAGGATCAAATGCTCCACATCAACCTTAAGGATACGAGCAGTTTTCTTCTTAGCCGTTAACTCTTCATCCTCGGCCATTCGGAGGTCGTGCCGTTTCATGATGTCAATCACCAATTGGCGGACGGACCGTGCATTGCCAAAGTAGGAGTCCCGATATTTGTACAGGAACTTCAAGTAGGCCTCCATGTGGCTGTACGCCGCAGCATTCATCTTCGCCTTGCGCTCGGCGAACATGGTTACGGCAATCTCAAGTAATTCAGCAGGTTCGTAGTCTTCGAACCGCAGCGTCTTGTCAAAGCGACTACTCAAACCAGGGTTGGCCTTCAGGAAAACGTCCATATTGTCCGGGTATCCGGCCACACAAACGAAGAACTCTCCCCGTTTGTCTTCCATTCTTTTGAGTAGGGCTTGGATGGCCTCGTCTCCGAAATCACCTCGCTGGCTAGACTTTTGCGTCAGAGAATAAGCTTCGTCGATGAAGAGGACTCCACCGATGGATTCGTCAACTTTTTTCGCCGTTTTTTCGGCGGTTTGGCCAACGTAACCAGCTACCATTCCTTGGCGGTCGGTCTCAACGATGTGGCCCCGCTCCAGGATGCCAAGGGCATTGTAAAGCTTGGCCAGCAAACGGGCAACGGTGGTCTTACCTGTCCCTGGATTACCGATTAGTACGGTGTGTAGATGGAAGGCGTTGAGGACGTTTCTGTCCGTTTTACGATAGTATTTTACCAGGTCCACAAGCTCTTTGAGCTGTGTTTTGATGTTTTTCATTCCCACCAGTTTGTCCAACTCCGCCAGCGTCTCCGCCAGTAGTTCATCGTTGACGGGAATAGCTGGCCGCTCCGGTTTGCGGAAGGCATCAATTTTTTCTACGTCCTTAAGCTGGACGGTTCTAAGGTCGTGTAGACTCAAGTTAGCGGCGGCCTTTTCATCAACCATCAAACGGAGAGCCATCTGAACCTTGGCCTTTTCTACCAGGTCGTGAACGAATCGGGCGTTGCCGAAAGCTTTGTCTCGTGTTCGGAAGGCCTTGGTAATTATTTCTTCGGCCCGGACCTTGGCTGCTGGTGTTAGGTTGACGCCGAGTTGTTTCGCGGCGTAGTCTGCTATCTTACTAAGCTCCTGCGGCAGGAAATCTCGGAACTCGTAGTGGTGTTTGAAGCGGGACTTTAGACCGGTATTACTGTCCAAGAAGCGCTTCATTTCTTGCGGGTAACCCGCAACAATAACGGCAAGGTCGCCAGCTCCGTTAGACATTTCTTTCACCAAGATCTCAATCACCTCCCGGCCAAAATCTTTACCGTCGTCGTTGCTCCGCGCAAGGGCGTAAGCTTCGTCGATGAAAAGAACGCCGCCTCTAGCGCGTTCAATCACCTCCCGTGTTTTCGGCGCAGTCTGGCCGATGTATTCACCAACCAGGTCCACCCGGTCAGCTACCACTGTATGACCACTACTTAGCAAACCCATCTTGCGGTACAGTTGGCCCATCATGCGGGCAACGGTGGTTTTACCCGTTCCTGGGTTACCGCTAAAGACGGCGTGGACATCAATGCCTTTGTCCATCTCAAACCCACGCTTCTGCCGAAGCTGCAGAAAACGGATATAAACGGAGTGTTCCTGAATTTGCTGCTTCACCTGCTGCAGACCAGTCAGGGCTGTCAACCGCTCCATGACGTCTTCAAAACTTTCCTGAACCTCTTGCTGGGGGGCAAGAACCATATTGGTGTTTTCTCCGGGGAGAAATACTTGGGGGAAGCCGACTACGGCTTCGTCATCAAGAACAAAAGGAATGCTGGCAACAAGTTTGTCTAGAAAGATGACGTTGGCTGTATAAGCATCCCTTCTCCACAAGTTAGGCGTGGCAGCGCCCCAACCAGCTGTAATTGTAATAGTTTCCTGACCTTCTTTTACATGTTGCAGACGGATGATCTTCCCCTTCAATTCCCTGGCCCGATTTTGAAATTTTGTAAAGAGCTCCAGGTGCCAGTCAGCCTTCTGTTGCAAATTCTTAAAAGTCAGTTCCACATAAATGTAGCGAGTTTCTTTAATAGAAAATTCCTTGAGGTAAACCCGATCATCTTCCAATACATCGTCATAAGGGCCTTCGTAAAGGCGGACGGATTGTAAGTCAATATATTTTTCAACCGATTCTTTTTCTAACCAGTCCAGCTCCATATTGGGCTTTGAAGGACCATCAGCATGTTCAATGATGTAAAAGAACTTACTGCCGACTTTTTGGCCATCGATGTAAGCTTCCCAGAAATAGGTCCCCTTTTTCCAAAAGGTACCTTTTTTCTGGTTGCCCCATCCTTCCCGAAGGTAAATGATGGGGTCGAACTTGCTGACTTCTTTCTCAATCGTCAGGTTGCAAATCTCTGTTTTCTGATTGTCTTCGCTGCTGAAGCATTTCAGGTCAACGCTCAAAGACCAATCTTCGAGGTCGAAATTTTTATTATAAAGCGATAGCTCCGTATAAATGTAAGCGGTCTCAAGCTTATCGAAAACCTGACGGTACTTCTTTATATTTTCCCACAGGTATTCCGTCGAATTGTAGATCTTCAGTTCTTTGAACTTGAAGGGCAAGGGCTTGGCGGACTCTTCCTGGTTTTTTGTCATTGCAAGTAAAGTAACATCTTTAAAATTTACTGTGCAACTGCTTTATGACTAGTACACTGTAAACCAAGTTTGTCGACTAATTCGCTGGCGTTTTTTGCTGACTAACAAGGCGGAAAAACCGGAGCCTAGCCGTAGCTAAGTGAGGATTTATCCAACGCAGTTAGGCGGTAAAAGACACCGCGACTTAGGCGATGAAACTTGGTTTACAGTGTACTAGTGGCCTAGCCACTAAGTTTCGTTGCCCAAAACTTGATCTTTTGCCCGCTGGCGTCACGAAAAATAACTTCCGTAGCTACGGCTATGCAAGTTATTTTTCGTTTAGC
>JBLIGS010000078.1:0-11739 GCA_047637095.1 Neolewinella sp.
ACCACAACTATCAAACCAGTATCCCTGGAGTATATGCCGCAGGGGATATGCGCCGAGGCCAGAGCTTAGTTGTCTGGGCAATCTCCGAAGGGAGGGAGTGTGCCCGAGCTGTAGACAGCTTCCTGACGGGAGAAAAATCAAGCCTTGAAGGCCGCGAAGTTGGCAAGCTAGCCTTGTCTATATGATCATTCTGAATTTTATTTAACCAGTTTTTAGATCTAGTCGATCAAATGCAGGCGTGTGGAGACTTTCTCTACACGCCATTTTTTTGTGCGGTCGGATTCGTTTCGGCAGTGCTCATGTTTTGATACGGGACCTTCCCCTACTATCGTTTAACGAACTTCCAATGCACCTGCGTTCGCGCCCAAAAATACTTAAGAAGCTAGACCGCCGGTTAATTCTGCTCAGGGGGGGGCTGTAGAAGAGCGGGAATAAAAGCTATCTTTCCCGACCGTAAACCACCCATATGCAAATCATAATAGTCCTAATTGGCATCGCCATCCTCATCGGCCTGATCGCCTATTTCAAGTTGAATACATTTCTATCGTTCATCCTCGTTTCCTTGGGGTTGGGTATTGCTTTGGGCATTCCCGTCTTTTCGGAGGACCCAGACGTAACGACATTGACAACGGCGATCAAGAATGGTATCGGCTCTACGCTCGGTTTCTTGGTCATCATCCTCGGTTGCGGGGCGATGCTCGGTAAATTGGTGGCGGACAGTGGGGCAGCACAGCGGATTGCGGATACCTTGATCAAGGTATTTCCAAATCAATACGTCCATTGGGCGGTGGTGCTAACTGGCTTTATCGTGGGAATTCCCATGTTCTATTCCGTCGGCTTTGTTGTTCTCTTGCCACTGGTATTTACCGTGGCGGCGCGAACGAAACTTCCCCTAGTTTATATAGGCTTGCCCATGCTGGCTGCGCTGAGCGTTACCCACGGTTACTTGCCGCCACACCCTGCACCAACGGCTTTAGTAAATGACTTCGGAGCGGATTTGGGGAGAACCTTACTGCTCGGACTGCTTGTCGCTATCCCCGCCATCATTCTTGGTGGACCGGTATTTGCGAGTACCCTTAAAAAGTATAACCCGACGCCGTTAAAATCACTGTTCAGCGGACATAAGTTTACTGACGAGGAGATGCCAGGAATTGGCATCAGCGTCTTCACTGCCTTGCTACCTGTTATCCTTCTTGGAGGAGCAGCCATTCTCAAATCTTTAGTGGGAACGGACGGAGCGTTTGGTGTAGTGGTGAACTTCATCGGCGATCCCATCATTGCCATGGTTCTCAGTATATGTATTGCGATTGTTACGCTTGGCGTGGCGCGGGGTAAAAAGATGATTGAAGTGTCCGATTCCCTCACCATAGCGGTGAAGGACATCGCCATGATCCTGTTGATCATCGCTGGGGCAGGTGCATTAAAGGAGGTCTTGATTGTCAGCGAAGTGAGCGACTACATCGGCGCTATCTTGCAGAACCTTGATGTTTCCCCGCTCATTCTCGCTTGGGGCATTGCCGCGCTTATCCGTTTTTGCGTAGGTTCGGCCACCGTTGCCGGCCTGACGAGCGCAGGCATCGTCGCACCACTTATTATTCAGACGGGCGCAGACCCAAGCTTGATGGTGCTGGCCACCGGCGCTGGAAGCCTGATGTTCTCCCACATCAATGATGCGGGGTTCTGGTTATTCAAGGAGTACTTCAACATGTCCGTTCGGGATACGCTGAAGACTTGGAGCGTAATGGAGATGATTGTTTCCGTTACGGGGTTGGCGGGGACGCTGGTGCTAAGTTATGTTGTTTGATGGCAATGTAGCGCCAAGTGTCCGCAGCGGTTTTTTGCATCTTTACCCACTCTAATTCAATAACCCATTACCATGTCAGCAGATAATAAATTCGAAGCTCTAGGCCTCACCCTCCCTCCAGCTCCCAAGCCACTGGGCGTCTACAAGCCATTCCTCATCGTGGGGAACACCGTGTACGTATCCGGCCACGGGACCGTCCAAACCGATGGTAGCTTGATCATCGGTAGGATAGGGGAGGAGCTGGACATTGAGCAGGGAAAGGCCGCCGCCGAGCAGGTTGGTCTGGCTATTCTCGCTACACTCAAGGCCAATCTTGGCTCACTGGATAAGATCGACCGTGTGGTTAAAGTCCTCGGGATGGTGAACGCTACCCTTGACTTTGAGCGGCATCCTTACGTGATCAACGGCTGTAGCGAATTATTCGCTAAGGTGTGGGGCGAGGAAAAAGGCGTTGGCGTCCGTAGTGCAGTAGGTATGGCTACTTTACCGGATAATATTCCGGTGGAGGTAGAGGCACATTTTTTGCTGAAGTAATTCCTAGCGTTGACTGGTCGATGCACACTCGGTGTGCGCATCGACAAGGTCATCAAATCATCCATCATGAACCTCCATAGCCTAGATACCCCCGCATTACTAATCGACCGCGACATGGTCGCCAGAAACATCAAGCTAGCCATTAAGTTAGCCGGTGGGGTGGAGCGCTTGCGGCCCCACGTTAAGACACATAAAATTTTGGAAGTCGCTGAGATGCAAATCGCGGCAGGCATCACTAAGTTCAAATGCGCCACCATTGCCGAAGCAGAAATGCTGGGAATGGCGGGGGCGATAGATGTGTTAATTGCCTATGCGGTGCAGGGGCCGAAGGTAGGTCGGGTAATCAGCTTGATTGAGAAGTATCCAGCTACCGTTTATTCCGTTCTGATCGATAATATGGCTTCGGCGAAGTACATAAATGAACGATTTAGACAAGCCGGTAAGATGGCCAGCGCTTTCGTGGACGTAAACAACGGACACGGCCGGACGGGCATTAAAACCGAGGAGGTTCCTGCTTTAGCCCGGGCCTGTGAAGAACAACTGGAAAACCTCAGCATAAACGGCCTGCATTGCTACGACGGCCACATCAGAATGCCTTCGTTGGAAGAGCGGATGAGCACCGGACGAGCTGCTTTTAAGCCAGTATTGGAACTTCGCGAGCAACTAATCGAGATCGTTGGAGAAGACTTGGTAATCGTTGCAGGAGGGAGCCCATCGTTCAGCGTCCACGCCAAGCACCACGACGTTGAATGCAGCCCAGGGACCTGGATATTTTGGGACCACGGCTACGGCGAAGCTTACCCAGAACAAGCCTTTGAGCGGGCCGCTACATTGGTCACCCGCGTCATCTCTAAGGTCGACGCCCACCATTACTGTCTGGACCTCGGCCACAAGAGCGTGGCCAGTGAATCGCCTTTGCCCCGCGCCCACTTTCATTCGGACCACGGTTTCGAACAGGTCGGCCACAGCGAGGAACACTTGATGATCCGAACGGAGGCACCGGACGTCTTTGAACCCGGAGATGTACTGCTTGCCACGCCGAACCACATATGCCCGACGGTGGCCTTGTACGATCGCGTCGAAGTCGTCAGTAACGGAGAGTTGGCCGGCCGCTGGAAAGTCATTGCCCGCGACAGAAAAATCACCCTATGAAAAAGCAACCATTTATCATCGATGGCCACCTTGACCTGAGCATGAACGCCATGGAATGGAACCGCGATTTGCGGCGGCCCGTGGCGGAAATCCGAGCGCTGGAAAAAGGCCTGACGGATAAGCCCGACCGGGGAAACAACACCGTCGCTTTTCCGGAAATGCGGTCCGGTAATATCGGGATGTGCTTCGCAACACTTATTGCCCGCTACGCCAAGCCAACCCATCCGCTCGGTGGCTGGCAGTCGCCGGAACAGGCCTGGGGAATGGTCCAGGCCCAGTTGGCCTGGTACGAAGAAATGGTCTTGCAGGGAGAAATGCGGATGATTCGGGATAGTGCCCAGCTGGAGGCCCACCTCACTTCTTGGAATACGGATAATGATCGGGCAATCGGATTTTTACTTACCCTGGAAGGGGCCGATTCTGTTATTTCCATGAACCACCTTGATCGCTTGTACAAACGGGGTTTGCGGGCGATCGGTCCTGCTCATTACGGTCCGGGGACTTACGCTTACGGGACGGATAGCGACGGAAGTATCGGCCAGAAGGGGACAGAGTTATTGGAGCATATGGATCGGCTGGAGATGGTCCTCGACGTGACGCACCTCAGCGATACGAGTTTCTGGGAGGCATTGAAAGTATTTAAAGGCCCGGTTTGGGCGAGCCACAATAACTGCCGAGCTCTGGTCGACCATAATCGCCAATTTTCGGATGAGCAGTTGTTGGCCTTGATTGAACGCGAGGCGGTTATTGGGATTCCATTGGATGCCTGGATGATGGTCCCGAATTGGGTGCGCGCTCAGTCTCACCCGTCCAATACCGACGTCACGTTGGCTAATATGATCGACAATATGGACCATATTTGTCAGTTAGCCGGGAACACTAAGCACGTGGCGATTGGGACTGATTTGGACGGTGGCTTTGGTACAGAGCAGGGACCCTCAGATTTGAATACGATTGATGATTTGCAGAAGCTGGTGGGCATGCTCACTTCTCGGGGATATTCTGAGGCGGATGTTGAAGGGATTTTGGGAGGGAATTGGTTGGGGATTTTACGGACGATATTATCATAATTAGGCGCTGACGCAGGTGCACTACGACGTAGCAGCGGAGGACAAGTGGCAGGAATTGCGCGCCGCTTAACGATCTTACACGCCTAACCTTCTCGAAATTTTCGACTATTTGCTCGTGCAGGCTGGGTTGGCTGCCATCTTATTGGCAATAAAGTACCAAATTGCTCAATCTACTTTGCGATTGCACTGAACTTCTGCCGATGATACTCTAAGTTCTATACCCAAACAATTACCTTCGCTCCCTGAAAAACTAAACATATGCCTTACCTCTTTACTTCCGAGTCCGTCTCCGAGGGACATCCAGATAAAGTTGCAGACCAGATCAGTGATAACCTGGTTGACCATTTCCTCGCCTTTGACCCGAGTTCAAAGGTTGCCTGTGAAACCCTCGTTACTACCGGTCAGGTGATTCTCGCCGGTGAGGTGAAGTCAAAGACTTACCTCGACGTGCAGCAACTCGCTCGCGACGTTATCGAGCGAATCGGCTACACCAAGTCTGAGTACATGTTTGAAGCTAATAGCTGTGGTGTCCTCTCTGCCATTCACGAGCAGAGCCCAGACATCAACCAGGGCGTAGAACGTACCAAGAAAGAAGACCAGGGTGCCGGTGATCAGGGAATGATGTTCGGTTACGCTACAGACGAAACCGAGAACTATATGCCGCTGGCCCTCGATCTGAGCCACCGCATCCTTCGGGAACTCGCAGTCATCCGCAAAGGAGGCAAGAAAATGAAGTACCTCCGCCCTGACTCCAAGAGCCAGGTAACCATCGAGTACGACGACAAACACCAGCCGATTCGCATCGACTCCATCGTTGTTTCTACCCAGCACGACGACTTCGACGCCGACAAGAAAATGTTGGCCAAGATCAAGGAAGACGTAATCAGCATCGTTGTCCCTAAGGTTAAGAAAAGCCTGAGTAAGGGCCTTCAGAAGCTCTTCACCAAAGACATCACCTACCACGTTAATCCAACGGGTAAGTTTGTCATCGGCGGTCCTCACGGAGACACCGGCCTCACTGGCCGTAAGATCATCGTTGATACCTACGGTGGTAAAGGCGCCCACGGTGGTGGCGCATTCTCCGGTAAAGACCCGTCTAAGGTCGACCGTTCCGCAGCCTACGCTACGCGGCACATTGCCAAGAACCTCGTTGCTGCTGGCGTTGCCGGCGAATGCCTCGTTCAGGTCAGCTACGCCATCGGCGTTGCTAAGCCAACCAACATCTACGTCAACACCAACGGCTCGGCCAAGGTGAAGATGACCGACGCGCAGATTGCCAAAAAGGTTGAGCAGCTCTTCGATATGCGTCCCTACGCTATCGAGACCCGCCTCAAACTCCGTAAGCCAATCTACTCCGAAACGGCTGCCTACGGACACATGGGCCGTACGCCAGAGAAGAAGAAACTGACCTTCACGGACGGTTCAGGCAAAACCAAGACCATGAACGTGGAAACGTTCACATGGGAGAAGCTGGACTACGTGGCGAAGGTGAAGAAAGCTTTCAAAATTAAGTAGGCAGTGCCTGCAACTGTTGCAGTTCGTGAAATACGATAATTGTTAGTTCTAAAAAGAACAATGACGCCGTACAGGAACCTTCCTGTACGGCGTCTACTTTATAGTTGGTTCTGTTACTGGGGAACATGCCTATCTCGCCTGTGCTATGCAACAACCGCAACCATTGCTACTACTACTACCATAGTAACCCTTTACGCTTAACTCCAAAACATCAACGGGTCAACCGCTTCTTTTTTCTTGCCAATCAGTATCTCAAAGTGAAGGTGCGGGGTTGTTCCTTTAGCATTGCCAGTATCGCCGACAGTACCCAGCACATCGCCAGCCCGGACGGTTGCGAACTCTTCTACCTCCCAGGAATCTAGGTGAGCGTAGTAGAAAAGCCGGCCGGTACCATCCCGAAGGTAAACCTGCTTGCCGCCACTGCCACCTTCTTTGATGCGTTCCACGAAACCATCGGTAGCGGCAACGACTTCAGTTCCCCGTGGCGCTTTAATATCGATGCCCTGGTGTAGCCTGGTTTTACCCCTTTTGTCTCCAAAAACGGAGATTACATTTTCTGGACCATGGTTGGCCACTGGGAAGGTTAGGGTAGGGGTAACTTTGGTGACGACTTTGCTTTTTGGCTTACGGATAGGTGGGGCCAAAGGAGCTGGTTTGGCTTCAGGTGAATCTTGTTGTTTTGCAGCCTCGGTTGTAGATGTTGCAGGTGGAACAAAAGTGTCCTCCGGCTTGAACCGGAGGTAGAGCATTCCTGAGATTATCAGGAATTCAAAGAAGAGAATTTTATAGACCATAACACAGTGCTTGGGCCGTCTTAACTGATTCTAACGGGTATATGTTGTGTCTTGGCGTGCAACGCCAAGGCCAAATAGGAACGCAGATTTTACAGGTTGAACGGACCTACAGGTTGCAGTAACCGCGTAAATCTGTCCGATCTGTAAAATCTGCGTTCTTGTTTTTCAGGAGCGGTAGCTGTAACCCTAACTCGCCTAAGGCGAGTTGCAACAACTGTAACAACTGCAACTACTGCAACAACTGTAACAACTGCAACTACTGCAACAACTGTAACTACTGCAACAACTGTAACTACTGCAACAACTGCAACAACTGCAACAACTGTAACTACTGCAACTACTGCAACTACTATAACTACTGTAACTACTGTAACTACTGCAACTACTGCAACTACTGTAACTACTGTAACTACTGTAACTACTGCAACTACTGTAACTACTGCAACTACTGTAACAACTGCAACTACTGCAACTACTGTAACAACTGCAACTACTGCTTCACCACCTTCCGATTAATCCGTCCACCCTGCGCTTCGATCTGGAGCAGGTAGCTACCAGAAGGCAGGCCTTCAAGATCCAGCTCCCGTACGTTACCAGTGTAGTCGCGTAGTTGGCGACCAGCGATGTCGAGAACGAGGACACGGTCAATAGTTGGGAGATCACCCCGGATGAACATTGGGCCGGAGGTGTAAGGGTTAGGGTAAATACTTATTCCTTGCGCCCATTGAGGTTCGTTGGAAGAAGTATTTCCAATAACGTCAGCCATCAGGGTACTACCGGTGATGTCACCGGCCGACTGGTCTGCCCGGAGGAAGGCATTTGGTGTAGCCGTAACTTCCATAGTGTAGTCGGAGTTGTCGGTAGCAGGTATTGTGGTCAGGGTGAGGCGGAGGACTTCACCACCGGGGGTGGTGGTATTAACTCCGTCTTTCCGGCTGAGGGCGATTTCTACCAGGCCATTGGTCCGAGGGTTGACTTTGTCCAGCACGAACAAGTCGTTGCCTAGAAATGCATTGCTAAAGTCGGTAGTGATGGAACTCATATCTACCCGGCTAGGATCAAAAGTCAGGGAGAAAGCTAGTCCGTATCCTACCGCATTTGGGTCAGTGCCGTCTCCGAGGGAGACGACGAGGGTTCCTTCCTGACCTGCGTCGAGTGCTTCGGTGAAGGCGAGGGCGAGGGCTGGGCCGGTTTGGGTGCTTACATCAGGAGCAAATTCAAAGTTGCCGTCGGCTTCTTGGCTGTAGTAGGCGTCGACGAGGTCCTGGTCTGCATCGTTGATGGTACCGTCGCCATTGGCGTCGACTTTAGCGAAGTTGATGCCGTTGGCCAGGTTATTGGGCCAAACGGGGCTGGCTTGGGAGGCGAAGTCGGTAGCCGCATTAATGCGGGCCGGGCCGGTTTCGCCAAACAGTAGACCAAGGTTGAGGATGTCGCGGTGATCGACCTGCTGGTTATCATCGGTGTCTCCGGGGAGAACCGTTGTGGCAACGTCGCTGCCGTAGCTAATGCTGCCGGAGATGGTGTCAAAGGGAAAGGCAGTAATAACGGGACCAGCCTGACCGAATTCGGGAGGAAGCGTACCGTTAAAGCTGATGGGGGTGGAGCCAGACATGTTTCGGGTGTTGAAGCAAAGTTCGAACATCACGGTGTGTGGCTCAAGGGTGATTCCCATAAAGTCCGCAGGAATGAAGGCTACCCAGAAATTGTTGGGCTGGGGCATGGAAGTTGCCATGCCGCTCAGGTCAAGGGGGTTATCCCCTAAGCGAGCTTCAACAAATTCAACTTCCGTTTCATCCCATGCTAGGGAGAATTGGACGGCGATAATGTTGGGGAAGGAATCTGCAATTACCGGGACACAAACGATGTCTTCTTCGCCAGTAGCGATGACATCAGGAACGGATAAAAGGACTTGGGACTGGGCAGAAAGACAGCTGCAGGTACCCAGCATGGCCAGGAGGAGGGAGAAAAATTTGTTGTTCATTGTGTTGTTCAGTAAAAAAAGAATACGTCAATTGGACGAAAATAGGAATACAAAGTCACTGTAAAGATAGGCCTTTATTGAAGGGAGAGTTTCGGATTTTTAGGACTTAACACAAATGACAAGAGCCACCGGGGATCTATCCGGTGGCTCTTGTCTAAATATTAGTAAATAAGATGCTTAAAAACTGGATGATTTGTAGTCAACCTTAAATTTCTTCCCAAGGTCATTTCCGTATCTCATCTTGTAAATTTCTAGGAAACGTGCATGGGTTTCCTTGCTCATCTTCTTACCGTTCACTTTCAAGTATTCGCCACTTAACGAGAACCGCGAAATGTCTTTTTCTGGAACCAAACCTTCTTTGCGAAGCTGCTTGAAAACGTCTTTATACTTATCGTTTCCGCCCTCGGCGCGTCGCGCGGCTAGTTCCATTTCGCGTTGTGTTGTGGCTGTTCCACGTTGTGCTGCGGCCAGTTCTCGTTGTTCCTCCTGATTTGCTCGTTGGGCTTCCCGTAATTCTTCAGCCTGGCCACGGACTACTTCTCTGCCTTCCCGTCCTAGCTCGAGCTGCATCTTAGCTTTCTTACGCTCTAGTTTTTCGATCATGGTCTCCATCTCTCGGATTTGTTCCTCTTCGGAGAGCATGCTTTTTTCGCGTTCGAGGAAGATATGATCGGCGGACATGCCGTCACCATCTCTGAAAATCCTCACGTTATCGTTTAGGCGGAGGTTGTCGAAATCGCGGTCAACGTTGATGCTGTCGGAAAAGAAGAAGGTGCTACCGTCGCCGTCGTTGAGGCGGAAAGAACCGCCATTGCCGGAGTGGAAACGGAAGGTGCGGGAACTGTCGCTAAAAAATCTTTCAAAATTTTCGCCCATGCCTTCTCCTAGGTTTTCAAACTGCTCGCCCCATCCTTCAAAAGACTCACCGAAGCCTTCGAAGGATTCACCGAGACGTTCAAACAGGTTTTCAAATTCGATGGCGGAGCCTTCGAGTTCAAGGTTCATGTTGTCGAGGTCGCCTTCAATTTCGCTACCGTTCCACCTGAAGGTGCGGATGCGGGGTTGATCAACACCAAGTAGGCGCTCGACCATTGATTCGTGTGCGTCAAACTCAGTTTCGGGGATGGTTTTACCATCGATTTTAAGGGACTTGATGGCGCCGTCTTCAACGGTGACTTCAGTGGATTTTCCGTTCCGGTAGGAGCTGACCTGATGACGGCCTTTGGGGAGGGTGTCTATGGCCATTGGAACCACTAACGGCGTTACAGGAGCGTCCGTTTTTGCCGCGGCCGCGGCCGCAGGTGCAGGGGAGGGTAGGGTGGCAAGGGTGGTTGCCACGGCGGCGGCTACCGCCGCGCCATCGTCGGCTTTCTCGCCCGGGGCGTAAGCAGCGGTGGATACGAGGGCAATGATGGCCAGTAAGGGAAGGAGGAATAATCTAGATTTCATTTGGTAGGGGATGTTTTGCTGGTGAAGGAATCGTTGGACGCGGCCTAGCAGGCCGCCGGGGGTATTGGTAAGGGCCACTGCCGTGGCCGGTGTAGCATTCTGTGTTTCAAAGTAGAGTAGGGCTTTGGCGTAAGGCAAACCGCCCGGGCCGTAGGCCAGGACGAGGTCGTCGCAGCAGTGCTCCCGCTCCTCACGGATTCGGGCACCAATCCACCACACCATGGGGTGGTATTGAAACAACACTTCGATGATGCACTGCAGGAGGTTCCACCAGTGGTCTTTACGCTGGAGGTGGGCCAGCTCGTGGAGGATGACGGCCTCCGCTTCGTCGGGGGTAAGCTGGTTAATAATGGCGATCGGGAACAACAGCAATGGCTTTAAATGACCAATCAATGCCGGACCACCAACCTTCTCGCTGATGGCAACCCGGAGTTGGCCGGTGTAGCCAATACGATCAGCCAGGGAACGGACCATCAGGTGGAAGTCCACCGGCACTGCTTTTAAAACCGTTCTTCGCATCCTGCGTACGCGCCCAAAAGAGACGCCCAGTCGAAGTGTCCCCACTAGGAGGCCAAGCCCCCAAAGGATGACCACTACTGGAAGGACATTGCCCTGCTGCCAAACACCCGTCGTCGTTTCTGAAAAGCCGAAAACCTGTACGAAGTCACTCACCGTCAGCACGGCTGCCGAAGCCTTCGCCGGTTCGTACAGCCAGCCGAAAGTAACGATGGAAACCACCAGTTGTGCAAGTAATGTTCCGTAGGCCAATGTGTACCGAAGTTGGGCATTCTTGATCGCCCGCGAGGCCATCCAAAGGATGCCCGCCAGCAAGGTTGCCTGCCACAAACTGTGGACGATCGTCCAGCCAAGGGCCTCCACTAGGGCGGTCGAAATGGGTAAACTATTCATGGTTGTTCTCTTTTTCCAAGTCCGCAATCAACTCCTTGATCTTCGCCAATTCCTCCGGACTGGCCTTGCCCTGGCCCAACGCTCGCAACACGAGCGCACCGGCCGAACCGCCAAAGGTATTGTCCACAAATCGCTGCAGAAGACTGCTTTTGGCTTTCTCTTCGGGCAGTGCCGCAGCGTATATATGCGTTCGGCTGCTCGTGTCCCGCGTTACCAGGCCCTTGCCTGCCATCAGCTGCATCAGCTTAAGCGTGGTCGTGTAACCAATCGGTTTGTCGCTGCTGCGGTTTAACCGCTCGTTGACTTCCCGGACGGTATGCGGGCCACTGGCCCACAGTACTTGTAAAATGACGAGTTCTGAATCTGTTGGTTGCAAAGGAGTTGGGTTTTGTTACGGGGAGAACGCGATCTACGAACCGTTTCGTACAAAGGTATACGAAAATGTTCGTACTTGCAAGTTTGGGGAGTGAGTTGGGGAGTGAGTTGGTGAGGGGGTGAGTCACTGAGTTGCTGCCGCTGTTGTGTGCT
>JBLIGS010000079.1:0-11666 GCA_047637095.1 Neolewinella sp.
CGATGCAGAGGTGGCGAAAGCTAGCCACGGGAAGTGTGGATGCTCGCTTCGCTCGTTTTTGGCACTGAGGCACTAAGAACATTAAGGGCTCCGCAGTAGGTAGTCTGGTAGGCTCCGCATTTTGGAAGCGATGCAGAGGTGGCGAAAGCTAGCCACGGGAAGTGTGGATGCTCTCCTCTCGCTCTAACATACGGTAGCAAACTGTTTGACTCCCTTGACTTACAGACTACCAGACTACCTGACTACCAACGTGCGGTAGCCTCCAATGTACTGTCTCTTGTTTCTTTTGTCCTTCTACGCGAATCACGAACCACTTAACTAGTGGTAACCACTGTTTGACTAATAGACTTACAGACTTCTTCCTTACCTTTGCTTCCGCAAATAAAAATCTATCTAGAGATGTCTGAAATCAAATCAGCTGGTATCAAAGGCTATGCCATTATGGGCGCTTTTATCGCCTTTCTGCTTTTTTTAACTCTTGTTATTTACATCTACAAGTACAATGGCAATTTTGTACCGGAGTCTCCTGAGCTTTACGGCTACCTTTCGGAGCTGGCGGGCAACGGTATGGCCTGATTTCGGGTCTTATGACCGTGAAGATTAGTCAATTACTCCATTCCTGTTTTATAGCATTGTTCCTGTGTCTAACACTGGGGCTGGTCTCCTGTGTGAATGACCCGGCTGAAGTAGCCAGATTTCAGGAATTGATTAGGCCCGGCCTGGAAGTTGCTGAAGGCGTTAGAATACTCTACAGTGATTCTGCCAAAATTCGGGTCATCGTTACTGCGCCAAGGATGCTAAATTTCCTCGAAGCTGGAGACCAGCGTCAGGAATTTCCTGATGGCCTACACCTGACCTTCCTCGATGAAGTTGGGGATACCTCCAGTACGTTGATTGCTAAGTGGGGTGTTTATCAACGTCGGACGAATGAAATTACCGTCCGAGACAGCGTCGTGTGGCAATCCGTTGATTTTCAACGGCTGGAAACAGAAGAGCTCAACTGGTCCGAAAAAGGCGAGCGGATCTACACCAATAAATTTGTTGTTCTCCGCCAACCAGACTACGTCATCTTCGGCCATGGCCTGGAGGCTGACCAGAACTTTGAGAATGCCACTGTTTTGCAGGTGGACGGGAGGGTGCCGGTGAACCGACCAGAGGAGTAGACGGCCATTGGTCTGCCATACATGCTAGGTGAGACTACTTACTAGTACCGCACAATCCAATTACTCTTTGTAATTTTAGTTCTAAATATCTCCCACCGCCTAACTAATTCACAGATCATCATTCTTTGCTAACTTTCTTCATCATTTTTTTCTTGCTGCTTTCGGCCGTTTTTAGCGGATCGGAGATCGCTTATGTTTCGGCGAATAAGCTGCGGGTGGAGCTGAAGAAGAAACGGGGAACCCGGGCCAGTCAGATTCTTGCTAGGTGGTTTGATAAGCCAGCCGAATTTCTTGGCACAATGCTGGTGGGGAACAACATTGCCCTTGTTGCCTTCACGTTTCTAATAACTATTCCGTTGAAGGGGCTAATGGCACCGATCTTGGGTGTCGAAGACGAAAGCATCTGGCTCTTATTGATAAACTCTGTATTGATTCTGCCAATTGTGCTGGTGTTTGGAGAGTACTTGCCAAAGACCTTATTTCGGTTACTTGCCGACGATGCGCTCTATTTTTTAGCCGTTCCCTTGAGGTTGTTACAGGGAATACTTTTTTTGCCAAGCCGGTTGATGACTGGGGCGAGTAACCTGCTGCTGCGATTTTTTTTCGAAAAACCCAGCGAAGAGCTTGAGACCGTCCTGACCCGCCTCGACTTGGAAAACTTCGTTAACGAAAGCAGTGCTTCTTCCTATGAAGAAGCCGGGGGGGTAGACCTTAAACTATTCGGTAACGTCCTTAATCTTGGCGAAGTCAAGGTCAGGGATTGTATGGTTCCCCGAACCGAGATCCAAAGTATTGATGTCTCTGCCAGCATCGAAGAGCTGGAGGCGAAGTTCCTGGAGACCCGCCTTAGCCGACTGATTGTTGTCGATGGAGAAATTGATGAGGTCCTGGGCTATGTTCACCACCAACAATTGCTGAAGTTCCCGGAGGACGTCCGTGGAATGATCTTGGAGTTGACTTTCGTGCCGGAGGTTACTCGGGTAACGGACCTGTTAGACCGCTCCATTAAGGAGAAGCTTAGTATTGCCTGCGTCGTGGATGAATACGGCGGCATCGCTGGCGTTGTAACCATGGAAAACCTCCTGGAGGAAATCTTCGGCGAAATCGAAGACGAGTATGACCACGTTGAACACGTAGAAGAAGAATTGGAAGATGGAAGTTATCGCTTCAGCGGCCGGCTCGAAATCGACTACTTGAATGAAAAATACGAAGACTTGAAGCTCCCCGAAGGAGAATACCATACCCTTTCCGGCTTTGTCGTCACGGAAGCCGAACGGGTTCCGGAGCAGGACGAAAGCTTAAGCCTCAAAGGCTTCCAGATGCGAATGCTAGAGGTAACCAATACCCGTATTCATATGATTCATTTGCGGAAAGAAGAGGTGGAAGAGAACGAATGACTTACTGCATTGGTTAGAGATAGGTATCTAAAGCCCACACTCAAATATGAATGAATTCCTCACATTGATAGAAGGCTTGGCCCTGCCAGCTAAAATGTCGGTTTATGCCGCCCTTGCGGTGTTGCTAGGTGTGCTGGCAACGCTGATCATTTACGCTTCGCTGGGAGCCACTGCCCGCCGAACGGAATCGTACACCTTAGAGGCATACGTGAAGTCTACGCGCAATGTCTTCTTCTGGATGTTGACCTTCTTGCTGATGTCCAGTTTCTGGATCACTTTGTTGTCTGCCAAAGGAGAAGGAGAAGGAGAGATTGCACTTTACTTGGAGCCGGCGATCAAAATTGTCCGTACTTTCTTTTACGTTACGCTAGGGGTTTACCTAATCCGCCTTGCTAACGTCGCTGCCGATACTATTCGCCACAGGTACAACGCTGATGATGTCAGTAACCTTCGGGAACGAAAAATTCTAACCCAGCTGCAGTACGCCCAACGGATCTTTGGGGTTGTCGTTTTCGTGGTAATCGTAGCTTTCATTCTGATGCAGTTTGAGACAATGAAGCAGCTTGGCCAGGGAATTTTAACGTCGGCCGGAGTTGGCGGAATCATCATTGGTATTGCAGCGCAGAAGTCGATTGCTAACCTACTGGCAGGCTTTCAGATTGCTTTTACGCAGCCGATCCGGCTGGATGACGCCTTGATTGTAAACGGAGAATACGGTTGGGTAGAAGAAATTACCCTAACCTACGTCACCATGCGGCTTTGGGACCAACGCCGACAGATCGTCCCGCTGCAGAAATTCATTGACGAACCCTTCCAGAATTGGACAAGAACCAGCTCGGAACTTATCGGAACAGTCCTGTTACATGTCGACTACACTTTTCCCGTGCATGCACTGCGAGCGGAACTGGACCGCTGGCTACCAGAGCAGGATATCTGGGACCAACGGGTGAAATCGGTTTTGGTAACCGACAACAACGACCGGGCAATGACGGTGCGCGTACTCGTCTCCGCCAAAGACGCCGGGACAACCTTTGACCTCCGTTGCCGGACAAGAGAATACCTGATCAGTTGGATTCAGGAGAATTACCGGGAGTGCCTACCACAAAACCGGGTGGAGGCTAACCTTCCACCAAAGATTGCAGTGGCGGATGAAGGTGGTTTCTAATGATTTTACTGTGGGGCTAAACGGATTCAAGTGTAAACACCTAAAAAATCAGGTGTAAACACTGATGTTTGGGATGTGGTAAGGGGCTAAATTTGTCAGACACATTCACCCATACATCAGTATTATGTTATCTACCTACCTCCGAAGCGGCCTTATGGCAGTGCTTTGTCTCTCGTTTATCCTTGTCGCCTGTGAAACGGACCTTGGCAAGAAAGTTGAAGAATCAGTTCCAACAACCGAGCTACCCCAAGGGGAAGACCTCTTTGCCGCAGCGGCAGCAAATGATCCGACCCCAGTGCCTTTTCCGGATACGGGTATCCCAGGCTTCAACTTCCCCGAAGATTCTAGCGTCATCAATGCTTGGATCGCCAACCGGGACGAAGTAGCCATCCATCAACATGCCTGGGGCATTTGGACGGGCTTGACCAAAGTTATTGGTAAAACCTGTAACGGGGACAACCTGCGGGTTTTCGAAACTTGGCATGACCCTGAATACCTCGCAGATAGAATGCAAGGAAAGCCAATTGCTACTTCGGGTATGCTGGCCTGTGGCCGGCCGCCACTAACCATGCCTAGCCAGTTTGGTCACGCCGTTGGCGTGACGGGGACAACCGAGGGCATCAACGATTCTATTTTTGAATCCGTTGTCTACAGCCCCGCCGCTGCAGCCTATGCATTGGAGAATCGGATCTTCTCCAAGCAAGTACAAGACAGCCTCTATGGTGCCGGGGTAAGAAATATGAAGTTTCCGGTGAATGCGATTACGGCAAAACCCGTTTTTAAGGTCATTCCTCGTAAGCAAATTGACCAAGGAGCTTATGCCATTGAAGTTTGGCCTGGTCCGGTAACACCTCCTGCCCCGGTGCCGGAAGACAGCTGGAACAACTATGCTTACGTAATCAAGGACGACAGCCAACCACACGATGGTTTACCCGATGGCTCCGTGTATACATTGGCCGACTTCATCCACTTTGAGTTGACGGAGGACGATATTACTTACTTCGAGTCTGAGTTCTTTTCTGAAGATTCCAAAGATGACTTTTCCGTAGGCGACTACGCCATTTTGGTTGGCATGCATGTTTCCTCCAGAGAGGCCTTCCGTTGGACGTGGCAAACATTTTACTGGACGCCGAACCCAGACCAACCAACCCTGCCTTCAAGTCCTCTCATTGCATCCCTGCGTCCGCGGCAATTAACGGGAGCTCCCGCCCATTACGCCCTTACGGCTGCCTACAACATGATTTGGCCCGCCCAGCCCTACGTTGGAGGACAAAGTGTTGGAGAGCCGATCTATTCTTATAACCCATATTTGGAAGCCCCTTTCACCGAAGGCACATTAGGTTCGTCGCCGGTAACCTTGCCCAACGGGAAGATAATTGACAATAAATATGGTATTCAGACCAACTGTATGAGTTGCCACATTCAGGCAACAGTTATACCAACTGGTAGTAGTGCAAAGCATACAAATCCCTACAGGGCCAATACGTACATCAGTATGGACGACGAGTTCTTTCGGGGCAAGCTGATGACGGACTTCGCCTACTCCGTTGGTGCAACCACTTTCTCCGACACTTTGAAATAAGATTCATTCAGACTTGATGAACAATTGGAAGCGCCGGAGGACCTCCTCCGGCGCTTCTATTTGTGGATAATGCCCAATGTCCTCTAGATCAATAACCTTTGCCGCAGGAACTGTCTTCCTGAAATGGCCGGCAACGTGCGCACCGGAAATTGGGTCGTAATTGCCATTAATGTGGCAAATGGGCATGGAAGTCTCGTTTAACGCATTCACCCAACGGTCTTTATTCTGCGTCCGCTCGTGCATGTAACGGATTAAGAGATGCGTCCGGCGGTGGCCATTGTTATAGGTGTTCATCGCCCAAAAGTCGTCGATTTCTGCCTCCGTCGCCTTGGTCTCCGGGCCAAAGATGGTATGGAAACTCTTGCGGAGTTCCTGTCCCTGCTTCCCGGTAAAAAATGGGATGGTTGCGGTGGAGGAAAATTTGGCCGTGGTTTTTCCAGTCTTTGAAGGTCACGTTGGTGGTACAGTCGTCGGTAGATTATAAACGGTAGAGCTGTAGCCTGTAGACTTTAGAGGGAAGCAACAATCTACCGACTACCGTACTACTTGCTAAGGGGTTTGGCCAACGGCAGCAGCCAGCGCCATTTCCAGGTCTTTAACCAAGTCTTCAGCGTCCTCGACGCCTACGGAGATACGGATGAGGCTGTCCGTCAGGCCAACGCTTATGCGTTGCTCCCGTGGGACGCTGGCGTGGGTCATGCTGGCTGGGTGGCCGATGAGGGACTCTACGCCGCCGAGCGACTCGGCGAGGGTAAAGTAGTGGGTATTCTTGAGTACCTGCGTTGCCGCTTCAAAGGTGTCTTCCTTGAGGTCAAAAGAAATCATCCCCCCGAAGTCACGCATCTGCTTTTTAGCGATGTCGTGGCGGGGGTGATCCTCCAGGCCAGGATAGTAGATGTTGGCAACGAGGTCGTTGTTCTGGAGCACCTTGACGATGTGGCGGGCGTTTTCACAAGCCCGCTGTACACGAAGGTGGAGGGTCTTGATGCCGCGTAATACTAGGAAACAGTCCTGTGGGCCAGGGACGGCTCCTGCGGCGTTCTGGAGGAAGAACAGGCGCTTGGCCAGGTCGTCGTCGTTCATGACAACGGCGCCCATAACAACGTCGGAGTGACCGCCGAGGTACTTGGTGGCGGAGTGGAGGACGATGTCGGCACCCATCGTTAGTGGTTGCTGGAGGTAGGGGCTGGCGAAGGTGTTGTCGACAACGGAGACGAGGTTGTTGGCTTTGGCGATGGTGGTCAGCGCTTCAATGTCCACGATGTTGAGCATCGGGTTCGTCGGCGTCTCGATCCAAAGCATCTTGGTGTCGGCGGAGATTTCTTTTTCGACGTTGGCAGGGTCGCGCATGTCGATGAAGCGGGACTTGATGCCGAAGGGGCCGAAGACGGCGGTGAGGAGACGGTAGCTGCCGCCGTAGAGGTCGTCGGAGGCGAGGACTTCATCACCCGGCTGTAGCAGCCGGATTACGTTGTCCATAGCCGCAAGACCAGAACTGAAACAGATGCCGTGCTTACCTTTTTCGATGGCAGCGAGGTTGTCCTGCAGGGCCGTCCGGGTCGGGTTGCGCGTCCGGGCGTACGCGTACCCTTTGTTCACGCCGGGTTCAGATTGTGCGTAGGTAGACGTCTGATAGATCGGTGTCATCACCGCACCCGTTAGTGGGTCAGGACTGAGGCCTCCGTGGATGCACTGTGTAGCGAAGTGGGCGTCTTTTTTGGCGGACATTAGGTTGGCTTTATTTTGGGAATAAAGATAGAAGTTAGAAACTAGAGAACTAGAAATTAGAGAGCTAGGAGTTAGAAGCTAGAGAACTAGGAGTTAGGGAGCTAGAGAACTAGGAACTAGAAATTAGCGGCGAATCCTAGACGGATACGTACGAATTATCGTCTACGCTTTAGCAAAGGCCGTCTGGGCCGATATTTGTTGCAACAAAGCCATCCACCATGCGGTATTTAATAGCCTGTTTATTCTTTTCCTGTTCTTTATCCGCACAGTCGGATAATGAAATGTCACCCAGTTTTGTTTGGGCAGAATCTGGCCTGACCATGCGGGCCGAAGGGAAATCGGGTGCAGAGAAAGTTATGGTAATTCCATTCGGGGAAAAGGTTATGCAAACGGGCGAAGTTGGCCAGACGATTCAAGTTACGGCTTTGAAAAGTGTTACCTACACTGGCCATGGCGGAACCATTAAATCTGATCCTTACATCATGCACGATAGTTACGTTGAGGTGACTTAAGGGACGCCGTATAAATAACTTACTGGTTTTTGATCTGACGCTTTTGTTCTCACCGAGATTACAAATCCTTTGCATAGCCTTAGCTATGGAAATGATTTTTAATTTTGGTGGGGGCAAAATAAGGCGGTCAAAAGGCGTAAGTTATTTACACGGCGTCCCTAAGTACTCGGACAAAATTAAATTACACTGCACTAGTTATGAAGGCTGATCATTCATAACTCGGGTGGTTGTTCGAAACACCTGGACGCGGACGCGGGTGCAAGGGGAGTTGGAAGAGCAGAATACATCACCCCCCTCCTTCCGAATATCGAAGGGCAGACATTGAGATTCTAACCCTCATTCCAGGCATGGTATTCAAGTCTTAAACATTGGTTAATGCGCTTTCAATTCGCACCGAACCGTCGGTTGCCAAACTAATTTGTGCCTACTTAAAACCTGAAAAATGTTTAACAACCTTACTTTGTTCTGCCTGCTATTTATAACCGTGGGGCTGCTTGCTGGCTGCGGAAACGATGACGATGACAGCATTCAACTTTCCGACAAACAGCGATCGTTCTAAAATACCCGCCTGCTGATAACTGCAGCTTCCGGAGACACACTTTATTTCGAAATAGGTGATGACTGGTGCTCTCGTATTAATCTGAGCAACAGTTTTGGTAACCAAAGCTTTCCTGATGGACGCAATTATTACAGGTACAACAGGAGTCTAATACCCGAAACCGTTTTTGATTTTGGCAGGGAAGTTGCTGTGTATTTGGTAAGTGATACATTCCCCGATAATTTTGCTGAGGGGCTAACGGTAGTATTGGAGGATCAGATTGACGGAAATCGACCTGAAGATGTCCTGATCCCATTTATTAAAATAACCGTAGATAGTCTCCAGTATGTTTCCCGGCTATTTAATTTCTTTCCAGGAGGGGGAGATATCTTTGATCGGAGCGCGAGAGAGGAGCTGGAGCTTGAGTACGTGAGAGATCCTGCTTGTCGTGCTGTTGATCGTTCTACGGTAAGGGTTCAGCACCGCTATCAGGGCTACCTCTATGGACGTTTTGTCATAATGGCTAATATGTTGTCTCTTCTGTGGGCTTTGGGCTACCTTTTTTACTGTTTAAATAGGCATCCTTAGACCCAAACCATCTGCAACCTACCCGATACCGACCCTATTCCTGTATCCGCCAGTAAAACCAAACCCTTCCCCTAAATGTCTCTATTGCTTTAGGAACCAACTAAGCCAATCACTTGTGAGCGATCTTTTACGATATAGACTTTTTTCCCTGCTCTTTCTAACCATCCTCTGCACCAGCGTCCGCGCCCAAATTCCTCACCGACCAACGTCCGGGGAATTGCACGCCGACATCCAGAAGATGCAGGTTCTCGGCTCGGCCCTTTACATGGCCGCTCATCCCGACGACGAGAATACCCGACTGATTGCCTACATGGCCAACGTCGATAAAGCAGAGACTGCTTACCTCAGCCTGACCCGAGGCGACGGTGGCCAGAACCTGATCGCTCCAGATATCCGCGAACTACTCGGCCTCACCCGCACCCAGGAACTCCTCGCCGCCCGCCGCACCGACGGTGGCACCCAGTTCTTTAGCCGTGCCAACGACTTCGGTTATTCCAAGCACCCGGACGAGACCTTCAACATCTGGGACAAAGACGACGTCCTCGCCGACGCCGTTTGGGTTATCCGCCAATGGCGGCCCGATGTCATCGTTCTTCGCTTCGACCCCCGCGCTCCTGGCACTACCCACGGCCACCACACGGCCAGCGCAGTCATCGGCCTGGAAGCCTTCGACCTCGCCGGTGACCCCAACGCCTACCCAGAACAACTCAAGTACGTAGAGCCCTGGCAGCCCCGCCGGATCTACTGGAACGCTTACACCTGGAGAGGTGTGCCCGAGCACATGCAGCAAGACAAAATTATCAAGGTCGACGTAGGAACTTACCTGCCAAAACTGGGTGAAGGCATTGCCGAAATTGCGGCCCGCAGCCGCAGTAAGCACCGCAGTCAGGGGTTTGGCAGCGCAGGCAGCCGCGGCGAGCAGATCGAACAACTCGAACTCCTCAAAGGCGATGACCGCGATGAAGAAGGCGAAGTCTTCGCCAACATCGATGTTTCCTGGAACCGCGTTACCGGTGGAAATAAGATCGGTGAAGCCCTGAAGATGGTGGAAAAGAATTTCAGTTTTGATGACCCATCCGCCTCCGTTCCTGCCTTGATCGATGTTCGTAAAATGATCCAAGAACTGCCTGAAGGCTTCTGGAGAAATAAGAAATTAGCGGAGCTAGACGAAATCGTTGCCCAGTCACTCGGCCTCTACCTTTTTGCCAAAACATCGGACCCAATCGCTACCGCCGGACAAGACATCTCCATCGAAGTGGAAGCCACCAACCGCAGTACGCAGCAGGTTAAACTGGTGGACTACTTCGTGGAAGGTATCAGCATGACCCGTGCTTACGTCGACGAAGAATTGGCAGCTAACCGGCCCTTCAAACGCCGGGATACCATGATGATTCTACCGTTTCTGAAAAGTAGTGGTCCTTACTGGCTGCAGCAGCCCTGGAAACTTGGTATGTACACCGTCGAAGACCAAATGCTTCGCGGCAAAGGCGAAAGTGATGACCCATTATTGGTCAATTTTAACGTAGAAATTGCTGGAGAAGAATTTACCTTCCGTCGGCCAGTTCGATATGCCTTCACCGACCGGGTGATGGGCGAGCAGGTGCAGCCACTGGAAGTCCTTCCTCCCGTTTTCGGTGAGCTGGGCAAAAGTAGCTACCTATTCACCAGCAGCGAGCCAACGCCCATCCGCATCAAGGTCACCAGCGCCCGCGCCGACCTCAGTGGCACCGTTGAACTCTGTACACCTGAAGGCTGGAACGTTGAACCAGAAAAGCAGTCCTTCACGCTCACGCGCAAGGGCCAGGAACAGTACTACACCTTCATGATGACGCCGCCGGAGGGCCAGGAGCAGGGCATGATTGTCCCGCTTGTTCGCCTTGAGGGCGAGGAGGAGGAAGGCAGTTATACCCGCAAGTTGGTGAAGATCGACCACGACTACATCCCCGTTCAGCTTGCTGACCTCGACGCCAGCGCACCGGTGGCCAAGCTCGACTTGAAGATTGCCGGCCGGAACATCGGCTACGTCAATGGTGCTGGAGATGTTATCCCCGAAGCACTGAAGAACATCGGCTTCAACGTCACGACCCTAGATAAGGGAGCGATTGCCACGGGCAACCTTGACCGTTTTGACGCCATCGTCATCGGTATTCGTGCCTATAATACAGAAGCGGATATGCCGAATATGCAACCCCGTTTGATGGAATACGTGAAGAATGGTGGAACGATGGTGGTGCAGTACAACGTCAGCCGTGGTCTGCGGATCCCGATGACGGAACTCGGCCCATACCCATTCCAGCTTAGCCGCGACCGGACGACGGTTGAGGAAGCCGAAGTACGGATTCTTGCGCCAGATCACCCAGTATTGAACTTCCCGAACAAGATTACTTCCAAGGACTTTGAAGGCTGGGTTCAGGAACGTGGCCTCTACTTCCCTAACAACTGGGACGAGCGCTACACGCCAATCCTTTCCAGTAATGACCCGGGCGAAGAAGCCCACGACGGTGGTATGCTGGTGGCCGAATACGGCAAGGGGTACTACGTGTATACGGGCTACAGTTTCTTCCGCGAACTGCCAGCGGGCGTCCCAGGGGCGTACCGTTTGTTTGCTAACCTGGTTGGCTTGGGCAATGAGACACGTCCGTAGGATCTAAAGAAGACATCAGTAAATAGGCATTAGTAAATAGGCATTAGTTGACTAATGCCTATTTACTAATGCCTTCTTTTTTTTGCGCGGCCGCGGGTGCAATGGATGGTCTTAAAGTGCAAGGTTACTTAGGGACGCTGTATAAATAACTTACTGGTTTTTGACCTGACGTTTTTAGCTGCGCTGATCGTCGTTCCTCCTCGGAGTTGTTCTCACGGAGCTTACAAATCCTTTGCATAGCCTTAGCTACGGAAATGATTTTTAAGTTCCGTGGGGACAAAACAAGGTGGTCAAAAGGCGTAAGTTATTTGTACGGCGTCCCTTAGCTGGTAGGTAGTACTTGAATCCT
>JBLIGS010000080.1:0-11587 GCA_047637095.1 Neolewinella sp.
TCCTTACCATGCTATATTCGATATTAAAATATGACGATGGTTATCCTATCTCCGACACATCTGACGACGGCAACCCGCAACTTCGCAACCCGCACCCCGCAACCCTGCAACGACCGCAACCCGCAATAGGCTTTGGCGCACCATAAAAAACCCGAGCCGTCAAAGACGACCCGGGAGAATCTTGTTCCACTTTAAAGAAGCGGAACCTGAGCTGATTTAACCTTCTTTTTGGTTGCGAGTTGGAAGTTGCGGGTTACGCACCACCAGCAGAAAAAGGAAGCTTAAACCATACAGTAATGAATAGATAGTAAGAGTTGGTAACGGGTTGCGGGGTTGTTGTGACGGTTGCAACGCGCAACCTTTCAACCCGCAACCCGCAACGGGCTTTAGAACCCGCAACTCGTAAGGGCTCAGCCCTTACTTAGAAGCCGGCTTAACCGTCTTCACGATCCGCGAAGCGACCTTGTATGGGTCAGCAGCAGAGTTGGGACGACGGTCTTCGAGCCAGCCTTTCCAGCCGCGCTCCACAGTAGCGATTGGGATGCGGATAGAAGCGCCACGGTCGGAGATACCGAAGCTGTATTCGTGGATGCTCTGGGTCTCGTGTAGACCGGTGAGGCGGAGGTGGTTATCGTGGCCGTAAACCTCGATGTGCTCCTTGACAAGTGGGCGGAAAGCCTCACAGACCTTCTCGTAATCTTCTTTTTTGCCACTTTCGCGGAGGAAAGTGTTAGAGAAGTTGGCGTGCATACCAGAGCCGTTCCAGTCACCAGGAACAGGCTTACATTCGTAGTTTATTTCGATGCCGTACTGCTCTGCAACACGGTCGAGGAGGAAGCGGGCCATCCAGATTTGGTCACCAGCTTCTTTAGCGCCTTTGGCGAAAGTCTGAAATTCCCATTGTCCGGGAGCAACTTCGCAGTTGATGCCTTCAACGGTGAGGCCTGCGTCGAGGCAAGCGTCGAGGTGCTCCTCGACGATCTCGCGGCCGTAAGCATTTGCAGCGCCAACGGAGCAGTAGTAAGGGCCCTGTGGAGAAGGTTCTGTTCCGTCGCCGGGGAAGCCGAGAGGCAAGTTCGTTTCAGGATCCCAGAGGAAGTATTCCTGCTCGAAACCGAACCAGAAGTCCTTGTCTTCGTCGTCGATGGTTGCGCGGGCGTTGGAGGGGTGTGGTGTACCATCGGCACTCAGCACCTCGGTGAGAACGATGAAACCGTTCTTCCGCTGTGGGTCGGTGATGATGGAAACCGGCTTAAGGAGACAGTCGGAGTTACTACCTTCTGCCTGCTGGGTTGAAGAACCGTCGAAAGACCACATCGGGCAGTCTTCGAGCTTACCGCTGAAGTCTTCGATGACCTGGGTTTTACAGCGCATCTGCTGCATTGGCTGGTTACCGTCGAGCCAAACGTACTGTAGCTTATGCTTAATAGCCATAGTGTAAAAAATTATTTGATGGTTAAATCAGAAAAATAAAAGTTATGTAATTCCCGGCCTTACGGATGGGGAGTTGTCTTTTTTTGGGGCGCGGACGCAGGTGCAATGAGATCGTTTAAAAAAAGCAATGCTTCTTAAAAAACAGTCTTTGCACCTGCGGCCGCGGCAAAATCAACTTATCGTTAGAAGCTGTAAACGGCAGCCAGGATGAATGTTGCTACTGCATCGTCGTTTGCACTTGGAATGTAGAGCTCGTTGAATTCACCTGGCAAGAAAGTGGCGCCGTTGCTACCACTATCAAGACGCACTTCAGGAATGAAGCGCAGGTCACCGACGGTAAAGTTACCACTGACGGTGAAAGAGGTCACGCTCGGTGCATCACCGGTAGCATTTTCGTTCAACTTCCCTGCGAAGTACTCCCCCCGAAAGCCAAGAGAGAAATCATCGCTCAGGCCAATGGTAGAATAAAGAGCTGCGCCGCTGAATCCGCCGCCCGTTTCGTCACCCTCCACAGTGGAGGCTTTGTCAGAAACGTTGAGGCCAAACATCAGTTTGTCGTTTACTTCGTAAGTAGCCACGAGGTCTACCTGGAAGTCGTTTACGTCATCGTTGTCGTCGCTCACATCTCCCTCGTCGGAAGTACCTGCAAGGAAATTCAGGTAGGCTGAAAGACCGCCAGCAGATGCACTCAGCTGTGCGCCGTAGTGCAGGCCAGGAACAACGTCAACCTTAGTGTCTGTATCATTGAAAGCGCCAACCATCAGGCCGAAGTTCTCTCCCAAAGCAAAGTCTGCTTTCAAACCTGTGTGGAAGAAAGGACCGTTGCTGAACAGATAGCTGGTGCTGTAGTTTACGTTCACTGGGGCATCGATTACTTCGTAGCCGACGAAGGTACCAAAGTTACCGAGGGTAAAAGTCACGACGTCGGATGGTGAGTAGGTAACGAACAACTGCTGTACCGTTGCTACGTCGCCGTTAGCGTCAATCGCCCGTGGGCCAAACCCTACTTGACCGACAAAGCCAACCTTACCCATAGACTTTTCTACGAGAAGGTTAACCATACCAATACCAAATTCGTTTGCCTGGCCGGTAAAGCTGGTAGGGAATATTAATGGCAAATCTCCATTCTCTGATGAGGAAAAATTTGCTTGGTAATAAGCGTCAACAAAGCCGCTGATCTTTAGCGCATCATCTTCCTCCTCTTCTTCGGGGGCCACTTCTTCGATGATCGGGTCGGTGTTAACCGGCTCGGCGTCTTGGGCGAATAAAGAAAAAGAGGAAAAAAGCATTGCTGCGAAGGTGAGTTTAAAAATTAGTTTCATTGTACTTGGAGTTAAAAGCTCTGGTGGCAAAGCCACCAATTTTGAATGGTAATGGTTGTTACCGGACAAAAGCCGAACCCATAGTAATTTGGGCGAGTTGATTCGCCGTATTACCTTAGCACTTCCGCTGACGCGGAAAGATCTACTTAGTTGGGAATGGTTCGACTGTTTCCAGCGGGCCCGTTTGGTGTTAGCGCACCGGCGGGTCTTTTTTTTTGCGCAAAGCGCTTGTTTTAAAAATTAGATGTTAGCGCTTAAAAATTAGAAATCGGCTTTACGCCTAAACTCTAAAGCCTAATCTCTAACATCTAGACAACTAGCTTTCGTTGGTCAGTTGGAAAATTCCGTCTTCCTTGCTCAGGGTGTAAGCGTGCATATCATGCTCGCCAATATCGAGGCCCTTCAGCTCTTCTTCTGATGGAACGCGGATGCCCACCATGGCTTTGAGGGCGCCCATGATGCCGAAGGCAAATGTGAAGGAGAATAAGCCGATAGCAAGGATACCGATGGCTTGGATTCCAAGCTGGTTAAGACCAGCCTTTTCACCAAACATACCAACGGCAAGCGTACCCCAGATGCCACAAACACCGTGAACGGATGTTGCACCAACGGGATCGTCAATTTTTAGGGTTTTGTCGAAGAAGACAATGCTTAAAGGAATAATCACACCAGCGATGGCACCGATGAGGATGGAATCCATTCCGCTCATCTGGTCAGCTCCTGCAGTGATGCCTACCAGACCACCAAGAATACCGTTAAGTACCATCGAAAGGTCATAAGACTTGAACATTACGTAGGCTGTAAAGAAGGCAGCGATACCACCCGCAGCAGCGGCGAGAGAAGTTGTAACGAATACCATGGAGACACCGTTGGGGTCTGCACTCAGGACAGAACCGCCATTGAAGCCAAACCAACCGAACCAAAGGAGGAATACACCGATCGCAGCGAGTGGCATGGAGTGGCCGGGGATGGCCGTGACGCGACCGTCCTTCTTGTATTTGCCTTTCCGGGCACCAAGGAGAATGATAGCAGCGAGGGCAGCGAAGCCGCCAGCAGCATGCACCACCGTTGAGCCTGCAAAGTCGTAGAAGCCCATTTCAGAGAGCCAGCCTCCACCCCAGTGCCACATACCAGTAATTGGATAACTAATGGCGACGAAAATGGTAGCAAAAATAAGGAAAGGGACAAGTTTGATACGCTCAGCAACGGCACCAGAAACGATGGTGGCACAAGTGGCTGCGAACATCCCCTGGAAGATAAAGTCGGAGAAACCAGTGTATGCGGCTCCTTCAGCAGCGGCAGCAGCGTAGTCAGCCGTTGATGCGGCAGCCCAGTCTAGGGGTGCAAAGAATTTACCTACAAACCCGCCAGCAAAATCTGCGCCGGGGTACATGAGATTGAAGCCGATGATGTAATAAGTCAACAGGCCAATACAGATAATCATGGAGTTTTTGAAGAGGATGTTGACAACGTTCTTACGCTGTACAAAACCCGCCTCGAGACAGGCGAAACCAAGGTGCATAATGAAGACGAGACAGGTCGCTATCAAAATCCAGAGGTTGTTTACAATAAATGTTGCTTCCATAGCAGGAGAATTTTTTCGGGGTGAATTTAAATTCGGGGTTACCAGATTAATATTACCGTCCGGCGGTTCAGCAGGATGTGACATCCTGACTGTTCCGGGGCGGCTTTGGTTTCAATTGGTAGTGGCTAAGGAAAAGTGGACCAAAAGTGTGTGAGTGTCCTCAACATCTAGTGTGTAACGGTCCTTGTGGTGTATCGGGGGGTGGTTAAATCCGCCGTGTAGTCAGGGGAAAGGCTGATTTAGATAGCACTTTCGTTTTCTTCGCCGGTCCTGATCCGAACAACCCGTTCGATGTCAAAAACGGAGATCTTACCATCGCCAACTTTGCCGGTACGGCCTGCGGAGGTGATGGCAGCGATGATGGCGTCAACTTTTTCAATTGGCGCGAGGAGGTCAAGCTGAAGGCGGGCGATGTAGTCTGCGTCATAGACGCTACCACGGTAAGTAAGTTGTTCACCGCGCTGGAGACCAAAACCTTTTACCTCAGAAAGGGTAAAAAAGTTAACGTCAATATCAGCAAGCGCATCACGGATGGCCTCAAAACGGGAGAGGCGAATGATAGCTTCAATCTTCTTCATATGAAGGAGCTTATTTATGTTTTTCCTGGTTAATTGAAAAACAAGTAAAACAGGTGGTTAATTGGAGAAGTCTATCTGGTTGGGGGTTGTAACAAGAAAGAAATCGCTATCCCTCTTTTGTTGATCACAAAGGTGAACCAAGGCGCTTTATCCACCGAGTTAACTACATTTGCTTAGTGTTAAGTCCAAACTAAGCAATTATCGACACTAACCACTGTACTACAACTACTTATATCTTCTTTTACAATTATGTCTAACGCCATTAAAGATCAGCTGTGGAGGTTAATAAACTCGCTAAACAAGGCAGAGAAGCGGAATTTTAAGATCTATAGCAAGCGTGCCGGCGGAACATCCGAGACAAAATTCATCCGTTTGTTCGACGTTCTTGACAAATTGCCTGCCCCTGACGATACATTGGTCCTAAAGCGGATGAAGATTAATCAGGGCCAGCTCTCCAACCTTAAAAGACACCTTTACCAGGAGGTACTCACGAGTCTCCGAATGATCCACATCGACAAGGAGATAGACATCGAACTCAGGGAACAAATAGACTTTGTCAGAATTCTTTATGGCAAGGGCCATTACATAGATGCTCTCCGCACCCTTGAGCGGGCCAAAGCCAAAGCCGTTGAACACAACCAAGACCTCCTTCAGCTAGAGATCATTGAATTCCAGAAGATGATTGAGGCCAGGCATATCACCCTGTCTCGCCAGGTGGACAACAAGATGGATTTACTATTGAATGAGTCGGCAGAAAAGAGTTACTCTTTTCTCAACACCTCTGAGCTTTTCAACCTCAATATTCAAATCCACGGCCGCTACATTGAAAACGGCCACAGTCGAAACCTGAAGGAGTTGGTAGAGAATGAAGAATTTTGGCATCAAATCCAAACCCGTCGAGTAGACCGGGAAACGGTCAGTAGCACCTTCCACCAAAAGATCAACCGTTTCCAGGCGGCGATGTGGTACAACTACATTCAGCTGCAGCTGGAGGAAGCTTTGGAAGCTGCGCTAAACGCCATTACCCTTTTCCAGCTGAGCCAGCAGATGATCTTCAAAGACCCGGACCTGTATATGCGGTGCATCTACTACGTTACGGTATTGGCCTACCTCCACAACCGGGGCGACTTGATTGACAGGTACGTCAACCGCCTAGAGCATTTCTTGGAAGATGAGAACATACAGTTGAACACCAACTCCAGGAGGATTGGAAATACCTACCTCTACCTAGCGAGCAGCAATGCCCTGTTCATCCATGGCAAATACCAAGAGGCCTATGAACTCTCCCATAAGGTTCATAAAGCGTACACAGACGGCGACTTTCGCCCCAACAACCACCGATGGGGGCTCTTCCTCTACAAACAGGCGGCAGCCGCCTTCCTAATCGATGAATACGACGAGGCCCTTGATTACCTCAACGAAGTCATCTACATGAAATCCGGTATCCTCCGGCAGGACCTATTGATCAACACCCGGTTACTTCATGCCATCTGCAACTATGAATTAGGCAATTTCTCTCTGGTGGATTACCACCTGACAGGTATTGCCCGTCTGCTGCGCCGCAGTAAAGAGACAGCCGAAGTTCACAAACTTGGGGTTTCTGGGCTTCGCCGGCTCTTGAGCGCCCCTCCTGCGGAACGAGGCGACGTTTATCCCAAGTTGGCAGAGGAATTAAATGAGCTGTCTAAGCGCCCGTATGAGGCCAAGGCGTTGGCTTACTTGGATTTGAGGGAGTGGGTTGCGAGGAGTTAGCAGCTAGAGAGATAGTAGCTCCTAGCTCTCTAACTCCTAATTTCTAGCTACCCCAGTCTCCACCCCCGCTCTCCCAGCGCGTCCCGGTGCCGAGCAAGTTCCACATCAATCTCCGCCTTTTTGGCGGCAATGTCAGCTCCAGTTTGGTGGATACCAATTTCGGTATGCTTTCGCAGGCGGTTACCAACGTCGTTGGCGCGTTCGGTCATGGTTTGCTTGGCCGACATGGAAAAGACGTGTTCGTGTTCAGCGAGCAGGTGGTCATACGGGCTGGCGGAAGAGATCAATTTGGTAAAGATGGGAGCGGTTTCGATGGCGATAAATAGCAGCGTGACGAACAGGCTGGCAAGCAGAATGGCTTCGCTATCGCTACCCAGCCGATCGAGGGCATCAATGCGGGCGGCCATGCCACCGTAGGCGGAGCGTTCGAGACCGGTAGTTTCCGTCGTAATCTCGGTTCGGAGGGTATTGTTATCGGCGCGTTTGGCGTCAATTTGGGGTTGGACAGCGGCTAAGGTAGCCTCTAATTCTCCCTGAGCTTGTTGGGCGGTGGCTTGCTTGGCACGGTAGATGGGGCCCATGTTCCGCACACCAGAACCTCCGGAGCCATCAGCTTCGGCGAGGGCGGCGGCAGCCGCCGCATCTCGGGCGGTAGTCTTCGCATCAATCTCTGCCTGGAGGGAAAGGATGGCTCCTTCATTGGCCGCGATGCGGCCAGTAAAACGGTCTTGAATCCGGTCCTCTTGCTCCTTGAAGGTCTCTTGTTGCATAACAATCAACTCGGCATTTATCTCCTTCTCGAAGATCTTAAGCTCAAGGGGCTTGGAGATAACCAAGGCAAGCAGAATAGCCATCGTCAGACGCGGCAGAGCAGTAAAAAATTTGCTGAAGAAGCCTTTGTGGCCTTTCATACTGGAGACGATGTACCGGTCGAGATTGAAGATCATCACCCCCCAAATCAAGCCAAAGAGGACGGCCAGTATATAACTGTCAAAGACAGTGTACAAGGCGTAGGCTGAGGAGAAAAAGGCGAGGATGCCGGTAAAGAAAATGGTACCGCCGATGCCGAGGTATTTGTTCTCATCGGAGGGTGCTTGGTTAAGGATGGTCCGGTCAACTCCGGAGCAGAAAAGGAAGAAATCTTTTAGTTGGTTCATCAGGGATGCATTTTATAGGATTGTCACAATTGGGCTTCAATTCAGCCTCAATGATGCTCCTTTAAATCCGGAAGAGAACATTAATTCGATTAGCTGCTAGGAAAATCAGGCGAGGGTAAGAAGAAGGGAGGCAAGAGTAGAGAGGCGAGGGTTTTGAGACAAGAATAGAGGGGCATTAATATTCGGGCAATAAGTCTACCTGACTGCAGTATTCCACTCCATTTAGTTGACTTATTCCCCGGACATTCAGCCTCCCATCCAAAAACCTTCTCAGGCAAAGCCTAACGCCTCTCTACTCCCGCCTCCAAACTGCCGCCTACAAGCACCGCCACACAACTGTCCCCCGAAATATTCACCACTGTCCGGCACATGTCCAACGGGCGGTCAACGGCAAGGATCATCGCCAGGGCCAACGGCAGGTTACTGGTAGACAAAGCAACCAACTGAGCGGGCAAAATACCGCGCATAAACGTCAGCATCGGCATCCCCGTAACCCATCGAACCAGCAAAGGATAAATCGCTAACATGATGGCCATTCCAAAGAGCAAAACCCCAGCATAACTGATCAACGCCTTGATAATTCCCGCATCCGACGTCTCCGCAAACAAGGTCGCCATAAGGGCAACCACCGCAATCGGCGACAAATTAATGATCACATCTACCATTTTAAGCATCACCTCGTTAATACTCAGTGTACTAAGGTCTTTCAGGTCACTGATTCCCTTCGTCAGCGAGACAAAGATGAGCGGCACCGCCAAGACTTTAAGTAGGCGGATAAAGATGTCTCCAATTGGTTTCACCCAATTGGTAATAATCCCTGGACCAGCTTCGTAGCCGGAGGCGACGTAGCCGATGAGGGCACCGAGGAGGATGCCGATGAGGATTTGGTAGTGGAGAGCTGGTTTGGACATTAGATGTTAGAGATTAGATTTCAGGCGTAAGAGATTAGACATTCAACACCAAATGCCCTAACCGCTAATTTCTAATTTCTAGCACCCGGCCTCGGGCCAGTTACGCCACAACTCCCCCACAAGAACTACCCGCCCCAGCCGTACAACCGTAGCAATGCTGGTTCATAACGATGTTCCGATTACGGAGTTCATCAATATCGAAGTCGTAAATAGTTTGTCCTTTGGTGGCGATCTTGAGATCGAGCATCTGGTTGAAGTCGCAGTCGTAGAGTAAGCCGTCCCAGCTGACGGAAACGGTGTTCCGGCACATGAGACCTTCAACCGTGGCCGGGTTGTAGGCATCGACCAGTTTCTGCATGTATTCTTCGTAGTTACCGGTTTCGAGGAGATAGTCCAGGAAACGGCTAACGGGCAGGTTGGTGATGGCGTAGAGTTGGTTGAAGACGATGTCGAACTTACGATCCAACTGGCGCTTGAACTCAGCCTCCAAAGTCATCTGATTACCAGGGAGGTAAGCCCCCGATGGGTTAAACACTAGATCAAGCTTCAAACCAGTGCCTTCTTTGCCGTAACCGACTTCGTTCAGCAGTTGGAGGGCTTTGATGGAGTCTTCGAAAACACCGTCGCCACGCTGGCCGTCGGTCCGTTTCTTACTGAAGTACGGTAAGCTGGAAACGACGTGGACTTTGTTCTTAGCTAGAAACTCAGGCAAGTCCCGGTACTTCGGGTTGGCCATGATGATCGTCAGGTTACAACGGTCAATCACTTCTTTACCGAGGGCGGTACACTGCTCTACAAACCAACGGAAACCGGGGTGCATTTCTGGTGCTCCGCCGGTGATGTCCACGATCTTGATGCTTGGTGTGTTGGCAAGAATTTCGACACAACGCTCCAAGTCGGCCATCGACATATTTTCCTCCTTCTTATCCGGGCCTGCGTCGACATGACAGTGCGCGCAGGTCTGGTTACAGAGTTTACCGATGTTCAACTGAAAGATCTCGACCTCCGTCGGCTTGAACGGGCGGTGGCCCAGAACAGCGAGGTTGTCGGAGAAGCGGGGAAATTTCGCGTCGGAGATGTCTTTACCGTTCAAAACGTTCAGCTGCACGAAGGTGGAACTTAGGTTGGAGCCTTTGGCGGAAAGAGACTTGGTTTTTTGCTTAATAGCCACGTTGGTCGTATTGTAGTTTGGTAGGCGGTAGTTAGTAGACGGTAGATTGGTAATCAGTAGATTGCGAATAATACGCTACAATTCTACCGGCTACCATCTACAACACTACATGGTTACCTTGTCAACTTGCCGCTGCATTTGGCGGGCATAAATGAGCGTAGAACCTGCTTTGATGGCCGCAGCGACGTGCACCGCTTCCATCATTTGCTCTTCGTCGGCACCAGATTTGAGGGAGTTACTTGTGTAAGCCTCGATGCAGAATGGACAGGCCAAGGCGTGGGAAACGGCCAGCGCGATGAGGGCTTTTTCCCGCTCCGTAAGGGCGGTGTCGCCGGTGGTGACGGAGCCATACCAATCGAAGAATTTATCGCCCATATCTTCCTGCCAATCCTTCACTTTAGAGAAGGTACGCAGGTCATCGGGATTGGAGTAAGTATTCAAATTCGAGTCTTTTTACCGGTTCAGTTCCGCATTGGGGCGCGGACGCAGGTGCAAAGGAAGTTAAAAAAGCAAGGATCTCCCCCCAGTCGACTTACTTAGTAAGGTCAAACCATGTGGATTCCCTTGGTAAGTTAATTCCCAAACACCTTAGTTGGGCAAAAGGTCGGGCATGGGATTTCAGAAGACAGGGAAAGGTAAGGAAGCGACAAGTAGCGCCCTTTTAGTCGTCGCTGCGCTCCTTATAGACGCGGCCGTCCACAAGCGCGAAGCGCGTCTAAAAGGAGCGCAGCGAAGTCTAACAAACGGCCTTAGGCCGTCAAAGTATCTCCAATATCTGTACGCGCCGCTTCAATCGCGGGAATAACCGCCGCCACAAAAGCAATGCCCAGTGCCACTACCAACAGCCAGCCCTCTTCAGCAAGAAACCTCCAAGCATCAAGGCTAACCCGGAAATCGTCGGTAACATTTCCGGCGATAAACGTCAGGATGAAATGGCTGAGCAAGATGCCCAAAACGTAGCCGATTACGGCTACCAGCAGGCCTTCAAGGATGATAAGACTAAACAACCGGCTGCGGCCAGAACCAAGCACCCGCAGCAAAGCCAATTCATACCGCCGCTCCCGCAGGGAGGAGAACAAAGCGATGAAAATACTAAGCGAAGAAACAATGGTGATGGCCAACACGAGGATGCCCAAGATCCGCTGCCCGCTGTCAAATTGCCGGCGGACTTCGTTGATTTCATAAGCAGGATTAGCTGCCAACATGCCCGTATTTTCATTGATGTTCCGCGGGAAGCTCAGCGCCTGAAAACTACTCGCATTTTTGTACCGTACCAACAGGCTACTAATTTGCTTCTCTGGGTCAGAGGCCAGCAAATTTGTCAATGGGTCAATATCTCGTGCTTCACCGTGGTCATGGCCTTCATGGTCCGCGTGGTCATCATGACTCGGGTGATCATCTCCGTCCACATGGCCTTCGTGCTCTTCTTGTTCTGGTGCAGCAACGTCGTGGCCTTCATGGCTGTGCCAGTAGGTTTGGTTGGTGGTCAATACCACCTGGTCCATCACCGTTCCAGATTCAGCTAGGATACCAACGACGATAAAGTCGTCGTCGTGTTCAATGTTGTTTTCTCCTTCATCGATGATGCCATGATTGGACCGAAATCGGTCTCCAATCTTTAGCTTGTGGACCGCAGCAACCTCTGCTCCGATGGTTGCCGAAAAATCCTTTCGCCAG
>JBLIGS010000081.1:0-11546 GCA_047637095.1 Neolewinella sp.
AACCGGGAGAAACTGCCGGCCCGCGAACGCGAAAACGCCTACGCCCTCAACAAAGCCCAGTACCTCTACACCCGCAAGCGCTATGATGAGGCCACCAGTCTCCTGTTCACTGTCTCCGACTCCGACGTGAAGATTCACCTCGCCCGCGTCCTCCTAGAAATCCGCATCGCATACGATCAAAAGAACCAAGAGCACGCCCTCAACATCCTTGAAAACCTACGCCTCTACGTCCTCCGGAACCGAAACGTAAGTACCAAGGACAAAAAGTCCTACTCCAACTACGTCCGTTTCACCAAGCAACTCGTGAACCTGAAGCACCAGTACAACTTCATGGACAAGGCCGTTTATCACAAAAAAATGGCTGCATTGAAGAAACTGGTTGTGGGGACGGATTTGGTGGTGGCGAAGCAGTGGCTGGTGCGGGAGGTTGGGTAAGCTCTTAAAAAACGGCATTCGCACCTTCACTTCGACTACGCTCAGCATAAACGCCAACTCCGTTGGCCGCGCCCAAATCTAGAAGCTAGCTCCTAGTTCTCTAGCTCCTAGCTTCTAATTCCTCCCTATCTTCGCGCCAATGAAAAAACAACGCGAAGACCTCATCTACGGCCGACACCCTGTTCTGGAAGCCCTCGAATCCGGCCAACCAGTGGACAAGGTCTACCTGCAACAAGGGACGCGCGGGGAGTTTGAAAAAGAACTCCGCCACCTCTGCAAAGCACGCGAGGTGCCCTTCACCATCGTTCCGCAAGCCAAGATGGGCCGGATGGTGAAGGGAAACCACCAGGGTGTTGTGGCGCAACTCGCTGCCACTTCTTACCAGAAAATCGAGAACCTTTTGCCGTTAATTTACGAGCAAGGTGAGACGCCGTTGTTGTTACTTCTCGACGGTGTTACCGACGTTCGTAACCTCGGCGCTATTGCCCGGTCGGCCGAAGTTTGTGGTGCCCAGGGTATCATCATTCCACAAAAGAATAGTGCTGGCCTCACGCCCGACGCCGTAAAAAGCAGCGCTGGCGCCCTCATGCGGATCCCCGTCTGCCGGGAAAAAAGCTTGGTAAATACCGTTGAATTCCTGAAGATGAGCGGTGTCACCGTCATCGCCTCCGACCTCCGGGCCGATCAATACCTTAGCGACCTAAGCCTGAATCAACCACTCTGCATCGTCATGGGCGCCGAGGGAGAAGGCGTTTCCACAGGCGTCGCCAGGGCCGCCAACGAAACCTTCAAAATACCCCAAGCAGGTACGCTCAACAGCTTTAACGTGAGTGTGGCCGCAGGAATTTTGCTGTGGGAAGCGATGAAGGTGAGGATATATTAATCGGCAGATTTATAAACGGTAGTCTGCAGGTGGTCGTCTGAAGTTAGACCGTCAGCTTGCATTCCAACAGTTCCTCAAAAGAGACATACTCCAAGGCCTTTTCGTGGGTCGCTTCCAGGCGAACATCCGGTGCGAGGCCAGCATCGTAGGCTTCTTTCCATCGCAGGGCACAAAGGCACCAGCCATCGCCCGGCTTTAGGCCAGGAAACTGGTATTCTGGCCGCGGTGTAGACAGGTCGTTGCCCCGGCCTTTAGAGAAGGTCAAAAACTCCTCCGTCATGATGGCGCAGATGACGTGGCGGCCATTGTCCGTCGGGTCGGTATTGCATATGCCGTCGCGGTAATAACCGGTTAATGGATCAGAACAGCAGCCGATGAGCGGCTTGCCTAGGACGTTGTTGGCCATGGTGTTTTGCTTTAGATGGGTAACATAAAAGACCTTGCGTAGGTTCGTATTCTAGGGTATAAGTACTCGGACAAAATTAATCGCACCATCCTGCTCGGCATCTTTTGAGCCTGAGCTTCGTTGAAAAGCCTCGCCAACACTACGGTGTTCTCGGCGCCTCGAGGTGGCCTACGTTTTTCGCCTCGTCCAGACTCAAAAACCTACCAGATCAGAATGTCGAATTAATTCTGTCCGAGTACTTAGTTTGTGTTAATCTCCTAGCTTTACATCATGAAAATCAGCATCATCGGTTGTGGTTGGCTGGGCTTGCCCTTGCTTGAAGAATTGGTGGCCTCTGGCCACCAACTCAACGGTACTTCCCGCTCGGAAGCGACATTGGCGAACATTACTGCCGCAGGAGGCCGGGCATTTTCTATGGCTTTGCCAGAGGAGCCACCAACGGCTCTCTTTGACGGCGTCGACGTTGTGATACTAACCTTGCCTCCTGGCGGGCGACAGTTTGGGGCAGAGGCGACCAAAGTCTACCTTAGTATACTTCGTTCGTTGGAGAAGTACCTGACCGGTTCCAAAGCACCGCATTTAATTTATACCAGCAGCACTGGTGTTTACGGCGAGGCAAAAGGCCTTATAGACGAGGCTAGTCCAACGGCCCCGAATACACATTCCGGCCACGCCGTAGTTGCTGCAGAGCAATGGCTGATGGGCCGGATGAAAGGCCTTACGATCCTTCGGTTAGCAGGGTTATTAGGTGGTAGTCGTCACCCAGGTAATTTCTACGGCGGCCGGGAGCGGAAGATATCCTCAGCAGATGCTCCGGTTAACCTCGTTCAGCGAGCCGATGTTATTGCGGCGGTTAAAACCATCCTTAAAAACGACCTTCCTTCGGGCATATTCAACGTCTGCGCCTCCAGCCATCCACCGAAAGGTGAATTTTATACCACCGCAGCCGAAAGCCTAGGGCTGACCGTTGATGGTACGTTGGCTGGCGGAGCCGAGAACAAGGTCATTATCTCGAATGAACTCCGGCTCCTGGGGTGGATACCGGTGTATGATGATCTGTCAATTCCAGACCCAGACTAACCGATAGTATCTTCGCTCTCAGCATATATTTATTAGCCTAATGGCCATCGTCCAAAAATGCACAGCATTTTCAATAGCCCCTCTCCTCTGGGGAGGGGTTGGGGAGGGGACAAATGGTATTTAACGCCCGCCGATCTTTTCCACCGCAACCATAACACTCCTGGTCGCCCTCGTGGCCATCATCCTCTTCGTCACCGAATGGCTGACGGTAGACCTGATTGCCATGCTCATCATCGTAGCATTGGTAACCACGGGCGTGATCTCCGCAGGAGAAGGCTTGGAAGGCTTCAGCAATGGCGCGACGCTGACCGTCGCCTTCATGTTCGTCCTCTCCGCAGCCCTGCTGAAGACCGGTGCCCTGCAGCTATTGGCAGGAAAGATGGCCGATCGCTTTCGGCGCAGGCCCAAATATGCGACCCTATTATTGATGCTGCTGGTTGCCGTAGTTTCGGCCTTCATCAACAACACACCAGTCGTTGCCGTCTTCATTCCCATTGTGGGCCGAATTGCGACTTCGGCCAAGATCAACCCAGCCAAATTACTGATTCCGTTGTCTTTCGCCAGTATCCTTGGTGGGATGTGTACACTGATTGGCACGTCGACCAATATCCTAGTCAGTGGTATTGCTGAATCTCAGGGCTTGCCCGGCTTTTCCGTTTTCACCCTGGCCCCAATCGGGGTGGTATTACTGGTCATCGGGGTGATTTACCTGACCTACTTCAGCGGCCGATTATTACCAGACCGGGAGATGGAAGACAGCCTGGCCGACCGGTTTGCCCTGCACGACTACCTCGCCGAAATCGTCATTCTCGACAATGAGAAGATTGCGGGCAAACGGATAATGGACTCCCCCATCGTCCGGGAACTGGACATGGACATCATTGAAGTCCGCCGGGGAAAAGACCGGTTTACCCTTCCCCCCGGAGACTTCCACCTTGCAGCTGATGACACCCTAAAAGTCCGTTGTGACCGGGAAAAAATCCTGGGCCTCAAAGAATGGGTTCGGCTTGTTGACCATTCTGGCAGCGTCCGGGTGATGGGCACAGGGTTGGAGCGGGACAATTCCAGCATCGTCGAGATGGTGGTGACCCCCAGTTCTGAATTTGTGGGTAAGACCCTCCGCCAGGTGGATTTCCGGAGGAGTTACCGGGCCGTTCCGCTGGCCATTCGCCAGCGCGAAGCCACCCTGCACGAGAACCTTTACCAACTCCCCCTTACTTCTGGCGATGTCATCCTCGCCGAAGTAAAAACCCACTACCTCGCCGAATTGCAGCGGATAGAACAGCGGCAGGACAGCCCCTTCATCCTGCTGTCCAGCGATGCGATTACCGACTTCAAACAAAGCCGATTCTACTTCGTTTTGGCCACCATCATCGGCGTAGTAGCCCTGGCAACGGCGGGCATCGCTCCCATCAGTATTGCTGCGCTGGCGGGCGTTTGTCTCCTTGTTTTGGGCAAGACCATTAATATGAAAGAGGCCTACGAGGCCATCGATTGGAAGATCGTTTTCCTATTGGCTGGAGCGCTGAGTTTGGGTAAAGCGATGGGCAATAGTGGCCTGGATAGCGACATTGCGGGCTTGCTGACGGGGTCGGTCAGCCAGTATGGGGTATATGCCTTGGTGGCCGTCCTTTACCTGATTACGAACATATTGACGGAGGCGATGAGCAACAATGCTACGGCGGCGCTTTTGGCGCCCGTGGCCATTGCTGCTGCTCAGAAAATGGGCATTGATCCGATGCCGCTCCTCGTGACCGTCAGCATCGCCGCCTCGGCGAGCTTCATGACGCCGGTGGGCTACCAGACCAATGCGATGGTCTACTCGGCCGGGCAGTACAAGTTCCGGGATTTTACCAGAATTGGAACACCGCTGAACCTGATTTGCTGGGGGGTGACAACGGCGTTGGTGCCGTGGTTGTTTGGGATGTGAACAGGGGTTGCAGTTGTTGCAGGGTTGCAGGGTTGCAGTTGTTGCAGTTGTTGCAGGGTTGCAGGGGTTGCAGTTGTTGCAGGGTTGCAGTGGTTGCAGTGGTTGCATTAGTTGCAGGGTTGCAGGGGTTACAGTTGTTGCAGTTGTTGCATTAGTTGCATTAGTTGCAGGGTTGCAGGGGTTACAGTTGTTGCAGGGGTTGCAGTTGTTGCATTAGTTGCAGGGTTGCAGTTGTTGCAGGGGTTGCCAGACCTCTAGCACACTGTAAACTAAGTTTGTCGACAAAGTAGCTGGTGGGTTTTGCCGACTAACAAGGCGGAAAAACCGGAGCCTAGCCGTAGCTAAGTGAGGATTTTTCCAACGCAGTTAGGCGGTAAAAGGCGCCGCGAATTAGGCGATGAAACTTAAATTACACTGTACTAGTTTCTAAAATCAAATTTCTTGACAGCGGGCGCGGCCGCAGGTGCCAAGCAAGTTGAAAGGCAAAGGTGAGGGCCTGTGGCCCAAGAGGGACGCTAAGCTTCCCCAATAACATTTGTTCTTCGCGGGGATCATTGTGATTCGCAGAGCAGGAAAAAAGAAACAAGAGGAAAGAGACAGGACGTTGGAAGCTACCGCAAGCGCACTCCAACTCGCGGTAGCCTACAAGCGCAGCGTCTACAAAGTCGCGAAGCGACTGTCTACAAGGCCAAAGGCCGTCTAAAAGAAAACGGTAAAGCCGTTGAACCTCTACAAAAGAGCGAAGCGACCGTTAAGCCTTAATCGCATCAAAAGCATCATAGCCTTTCCGCAACCGTGCTACACTTTCTTCGCGGCCAACAGCCTCCAGCATCTCAAAGGCGTCCGGCCCCTGAACGGAGCCACTAACGGCCACGCGGATGACTGGCAAGACGGCTCCAAAGCCAAGCTCATGCTCCGCCATGAAGGCCACAACAGCCTCCTTGATGGAAGCTGCCGTCCAGTCATCGTGCGCTGCCAGCACTTCGGCCAGTGCATCAAAAGCAGGCCGGTTTTCCAGCTTCCACTTCTTACGAATGGGCTTCTCTTCGTAGTCGGTCACCGGCTCAACGAAGTACTTACCCGAAGTATAAAACTCAGACAGCAAGTGTACCCGCTCTTTCAGGAGTCCGACGATGGTCGTTGCCATTTCCAAACTGATGTCGTGACCAGCTTTTTCGTACTCAACTTTTACCAGTGGTCCAAGGTCAGCATCCGCCTTAGTGGTCAGGTACTGCTGGTTAAACCACTTTGCTTTTTCAATATCGAAGCGAGCACCGCTTTTGGTGATACGCTCTAGGGAGAAAGCATTAATTTGATCTTGGAGAGAAAGCATCTCCTGGTCATCACCAGGGTTCCAGCCCAAAAGGACGAGGAAGTTAACCAGCGCCTCCGGCAGGTAACCTTCTTCGCGGAAGCCGGCAAAGACTTCGCCTTTCTCCTTGTCGTTCCACTGAATTGGGAAAACGGGGAAGCCGAGGTCGGCGCCCTTCCGCTTACTTAGTTTGCCTTTGCCGTTAGGGTTCAATAGCAATGGTAGGTGGGAGAATACTGGAGCATCCCAACCGAAAGCACGGTACAATAGCACGTGCAGCGCCGTGCTCGGCAGCCACTCCTCTCCGCGGATAACGTGGGTAATCTCCATCAGGTGATCATCTACGATGTTGGCGAGGTGGTAGGTGGGAAGGCCATCGGCCTTCATCAACACCTGGTCACCCAACTCCGAAGACTGGAAACTTACTTCCTCCCGAACTTCGTCCTTAAAGGTTACTGTTGCCCCCGGATCAATCCGGAAACGAACGACGTAGGGAGATTTGTTGTCAAGCATCGCTTTCGTCTCCTCGGCGGAGAGCGTCAAGCTATTGCTCATGCTATCGCGGGTACTGGCATCATAACGGAAGTTATGATTGCCAGCGGCTTTTTCGGCTTCGCGGCGGGCGTCGAGATCGTCCTCAGTATCAAAGGCGTAGTAAGCGCTGCCATTGTCAAGCAACGTCTCTACATATTTCTGGTAGATATCCCGCCGCTCACTTTGGCGGTAGGGACCGTAATTGCCACCTTTCCGCGGACTTTCATCGGGGGAGATGCCACACCATTCCAGGGCGTCTAAAATATAGTCTTCAGCACCCTGAACGTAACGTTTTTGGTCCGTATCTTCTATCCTCAGCACGAAAGCACCGCCGGTACGGCGGGCAAGGAGATAGTTATAAAGGGCGGTCCGAAGGCCACCAATATGTAAGGGCCCGGTAGGAGAGGGCGCAAAGCGTACGCGAACTGGATTCATGGCATTGTAATTAAGCCGACGGCAATGTGGAAAACTTTATTCCGCAGGCAGCACATTTGTAGTCTACAACGTTTTGATTTCAACCAACGTTGCGGAAACCGCGCAAAGGTAGCTGATTTCAGTTTGCATTTACTGACTCCCCAGCCAAACCTTTTCCTCGGCACCGATAAATCATCTTGTCCGCAACTACCATCTTTCTTCCGGCAGCATTGGCCGGTGACACGCTTTCTTAGGATCAAATTAAATTTACGTAGAGCACCATTGATCATTTCACCACACGGGTGAAATGGCAACTTTCGTATTCGTACGAACCATTAATAACCTGTAATTTATTTTTTTCCGTAACATATACATCCCGAACATGTACTTAGTAAAAACACCGCGAGTAATTCAGAAGCTTTTCCCGAACTTCCATTGGCAAGTGGACAATCCGGAAGGCCCCGTCATCTACCTAACTTTTGATGACGGCCCCATCCCAGAGGTAACTCCCTGGGTTGTTGAGCAACTCGCAAAATACAACGCAAAAGCAACCTTTTTCTGTGTTGGCGACAATGCCCGTCGCCACCCCGAACTTATGCGCGCCACCCTGGCTGCCGGCCACAGTGTTGGCAACCACACCATGCATCACCTGGATGGATGGAAGTCGGAGAACCTCCCTTACTTCCACGACATCCGCCACTGTGCTATGCAGGTTAAAAGCTCCCTTTTCCGTCCGCCCTATGGCCGGATCAAGCCAAGCCAGGCCCAGTTCCTCCAGCGCCACTACCAGGTAGTGATGTGGGATGTTCTCTCTGGCGATTTCGACCCGAACCTGACGGCAGAAGCCTGCTACCAGAATGTGGTCCGCAATGCCCGCCCTGGCAGCATCGTTGTTTTCCACGATAGCCTCAAGGCTAAGGATAAAGTTAAGAACATCCTCCCCCGCCTTCTGGCCCACTATGCCGCCCTCGGCTACCGCTTCGAGGCGCTGACGCCTGAACTGCTGACGCAGGGAAACGAAGTTGTCAATAAGCAATGGCGAACCGCCAGCTAGTACACTGTAAACTAAGCTAAGATTCAATGCTATTTAGACGGCTGCTTTCCTGTGGGAGAGTGGCCGTTTTTGTCCTCTCCCCACCCTCTCTCCATGGGAGAGGGCCCCTAAAAATGCTGAGCAAATTTTCAAGTTTACCAAGCCATAATACCCCTTAGCTTCAGAGCGGATTTTACCGCGAATACCAAGTATCCTAGTGGGCTGGCCAGTAGGAATAATGTACCTGGATTCAAAGGCTTGCAAACTCGACTACCGAAGGCTACCCAACTACCTACTATCTCGCCTCCAAGGTGCGGTAGCCTACCGCCTCTTTACTACCGCCTATCGCCTATTTCCCCAGCCACCGCTCCGGGTTCAACGGCGTCTTCCCCTTCCACAATTCAAAGTGGAGCGGGCTTCCGTCGGCTTTGGTGAGGCCAACTTGGTCGCCGGCCTGGACGGTGTCGCCTTTTTTGACGCGGACGAATTCGAGGCCGGAGTAGACGGTGTAAAAGTCCCCGTGACGGACCATGACGATCTCACCGAGGCCGGGAATGTTTTGGCTGCTGATGACGTTTCCGGCGAAGACGGCCTCTACTTCTGCACTTACACCGGCAGCGATGTCGATACCGCTGTTCTGGATTTTCACGGAGGGAACATCAGGGTGGGGCTGGGTACCGAACCGGCGAGCGATCGTGCCTCGGGCGGGCCAGCCTAGCCTACCTTTTCGCTGCCCGATGCTGGCTCCCGTGGGCGCGGCCGCAGGTGCAAGGTTTCCCGTTTTACGAGCAGAGCGGGCTTCCCGTACATCTTCCGCTACTGTTCGGCTGATGGCATTGCGGATTTCCCGCTGAAGTTTACTGCTCTGTTGTTTCTGACGCTGAATGGTGGCCAGCAGTTTCTTTTCGCTTGAGGACAAGCGATTGACAATCCCAGTTTGAATAGCCAACTCTTCCCGCAAAGTAGCGTCCTGGTCCTCTTCGGCAAAAAGCAGGGAATCCTGCTCAATCCGTTGTTCGGCCAGCAGGGCCATCCGTTCGCTGAGGGCCGTTTGGGTTTGGTGGATGAGCCGGCTCTGGCGGCTCCGATAACTCCGGTATTGGCGGAGGTAGACCGTCCGGCGAAAAGCATCGTTAAATCCCTTAGCGCTCATCAAAAATGCCAGCCAGCCCTGGCTGAGTCGGGCGCGGTTGGCGGCGCGGAGCGCCGCACCATATTCATCGCTCATCCGGCCTAAGTCGTCGGTAAGAGAAGAAACTACGGTGGAATCTCGGTGCAAGCGGGTGGCGCTGCGCGCCACTTCCTCCCGCAAGGTCTCCAGCAGTTCACGACGTTGTTCTATCTGTTGGCGGAGCAGGTCGGCCTGGCCAACGGCGGCGCCCCTACGGGTGCGCGTGGCCTTAAGCTGCCGGTTCGTTTGGCGCAGCTCTTGCTGCAAACGCTGCCGTTTCGACTTCAATTCCGATGCAGATTGGGCGTTAAGCCCCAGCCCCGTGATAAACAGGAGGCCTAGAATCAGTAAACAACGGTATGTGGGTATGGCTCGGGACACGGAGGTGTGCTTGTTTGGTGAAGGTAAGTACTCTGGCACAACATTGCCTTTCAACTCACCATTGCACCCGCGTCCGCGCCCAACTCCAAGCAAAGCGATCACGCAAAGCGTAAAACACTACGCCAGCACCTGATAAACTACCATCGCACTAACATATGCCAGTGTCGTCATGAAGGTAAACTGGATAATCGGCCATTTCCAGCCTCCGGTCTCCCGTTTCGTCACGGCCAAAGTCGACATACACATCATCGCAAAGACGTAGAAAACCAGCAAACTCCAAGAGGTTGCCTGGTTATAGGTTGGCTGCCCGGTAGCAGGATTAACCTCTTCTGCCATCCGATCCCGGATGCGCAAATCATTGTCAGCGCTGCCAACGGAATAGATGGTCGCCATCGTCCCGACGAAGACTTCCCGTGCCGCAAAACTGGTAAACAGCGCGATGCCGATCTTCCAGTCATAGCCCAGCGGGCGGATGGCCGGCTCGATGAATTTACCTACGTGTCCGGCATAACTGGCTTCGAGTCTTTCGCCAGCAAGAAGGTCTGCTGCCGCATCCTCATCAAGGTTTTGTTCAATGGTAATTTGTGCGGCGCTGGCCTCAGCTGCTTCCATCGCGCTTGACGGACCATAGCTGGACAGTCCCCAAAGCACGATGCTGATCAACAGGATGATCTGTCCGGCTTCAACAATGAAGGTCTTCACTTTTTGCCACACCGTAACACCAACATTTCGCCATACGGGCGTGCGATATTCCGGCATTTCAAGCATCAGGAAACTCCGTTCCGGCGTTTTCAGAACGAATTTAAAAGCTAGGGCGGAGAGCATAGCAGAGATGATTCCTAGGAAGTAAAGACCTGCAAAAGCCAGCCCCTGCAACCCAAAGCCAGCGACGGTCTTCTCCGGCACAGCAAAACTGATGAGGATGACATAGACCGGGATTCGGGCCGAACAAGAGGTAAGCGGCGTGACCAAAATGGTCAATAAACGTTCCTTCCAGTTGGCGATCGTCCTGGTACTCATGATGGCGGGGATAGCACAGGCATGGCCGCTGATCAGGGCCACTACTGAGCGGCCGTTGAGGCCAAACCGCTGCATTAGACTGTCAAACATAAAGGCTGCCCGGGCGAGGTAGCCGACCTCTTCAAGGATAGCGACGAAGAGAAATAATACTGCGATTTGGGGGACAAATACGAGCACTCCGCCAAGGCCAGCGAGAATGCCGTCCACCAGCAGGTCCGTAAACCAGCCTTCCGCTAATGTTGCTCGGACGTTTGTTCCGAGGGTGCTGAAGAACCATTCAATACCGTCTGCTGGCCAAGTGGTCCAGGCAAAAAGCGCCTGAAACAAGAGGAGCATGATGGCCACGAAAATCAGTGGTCCGAAGACCCGGTGGGTCAATACGCCATCCAGTTTATCGCTTTGGGAGGCTTTGTCTCCTTGGTGTCGGACGCTGTCTCGGACAATCGGTTCAAAGGTATCGTACCGTTCCATCGTTTCTTCCACCTGTGCCCGGAGGCTGTGGAATTCGTGGCGGACGCGGGCATTCTGAACCTTGTGCCGGATTTCTTCCGGGATGTGTTTTAGCCAGCTGGCGTGGTGCGTCAACAGCAGGGCGTGGTAGTCGTTTCGAGCGGGGAGTTCCTGGCGGAGCTCGGCCAATACATCCCGGGCACGAGCGCCCGGTTCGTAAAACGGCTCCTCCGGCCGGTAGGCTAAAGGGTCTCTCAGTAATTCACCGATGGCAACCTTTAGCTCTTCAGCACCCTGCCCTTCCCGTGCAGAGACGGGGATAACGGGAACGCCAAGCTTTCGTCCCAACCGGGCGATGTCGACACTAAGGCCAACCTCGTCAATCAAGTCCGCCATGTTTAGGACGAGAATCATCGGTAGGTCGAGGTCTCTAAGCTGGGTGAACAGCAGCAGGTGCTTGTCCAACTTAGTTACATCGGCGACGTAGACGATGGCGT
>JBLIGS010000082.1:0-11505 GCA_047637095.1 Neolewinella sp.
CTGAACTCGGGGGACAATCGGGGGCCATCGCCCCGATCAAGTCGCACTTCTCAAATAGGATAGTATTGAGCATAGTATTCACCTGACAAGGAGTCATTGCACCGCGATCAGCATCTGTTGCCGCCAACGAATGGGTCATTGTGTTATTATCGCGATTTCTAAGCTCACAACAAGGGGAGGGATTAATAATTACGGTACCATCGATATCACAAAGGTTGTAGTTAATACTTACTGGCCAGCCCACTAGCAACCTTAAGAAAGGCTGGGAGTCCCAACATGGATTTCCCTTAGCATTTTGATCGTAATCTCCATCGTTATCATAATCGTACATCCAGCTGAAGTTTGGTGTGTCATCGCATACTTCAAAAAGAGAATGTGTATGCTGCAACCTGAGATCGTGACCAATCTCATGCGCCGTCAACTGGCCCGTATAGTTTTCTATTTCTATCCATCGGCCAGAAAACGTTCCGAAACCATCAGCGCTAAGGTTACTCACGCCAGCATTGATAGCATTGATAGCATTAGGGTAAAGGGACTCATCTCTCCAGAAATTTCCAGAAGCACCTGTAATACTTGTGGTCTTACAGTGGATAATTACTTCGTTTGTGATATAGCGAAACGGCACCTTCTGGGCTGCAGTAACTGGAGCGTCCCATTCTGCTTGATTCCATTGGAGGTTATTGCTGATGCTTTCATTATAGTTGTTGGCGTTTCTTAAAATGCGTTCCGCCGTAGCAAATACCTCCTCTTGGTTTAAACGATCGGCTGGTTTACCTGCTGCCGTAAGTCCAGTACAATCGTTTTCCACAAAGAAGTGAAAATTAACCGGAATATAGATCAGCGGATAGGTAGTATAATTGTAAGCAAGATCGCAACCGGTATTCGTTGGAACGTGAGGAAGGTTATCATCTTCTGTGCCACACGTCATTGGCTCAACTAACTGAGCAGATAACAAAGTGCTGAATAGGAAAAGCAGGACTAAAATAGAACTAAGTTGGATTAAAAGTCGATCTACTTTAGGAAGATTGAAGAGGGGGGGAGAGATGCATTGTTTAGGATTTAGGAAAATGAAAGTAAGGACAGTTATATATATATGCAAATAATTAACCTGCTACTTTTTGATTGAAACCTTAAATATGGGAATAGGCAAGGGTAATTGAAGAGCGCTTTCTGCTCATGAATCCCTTTCGTACTCGTTTATATCTCCGTAAAATTTTGGATTTGAGATTGTGGGAAAGGCGACAATGCCGTCGTAAACAATAGCCGCCTGCTGGGTAATCTGTTCCTTACGTGCATCTTGCCTATTAGGAGGTTTGCAAGCCGACACAACTTATCTTACCTCCCAACCGTCTATATACCAAAGCCGTCCGATCCATGCGTAGCCTCCTATTCCTTGCTTTTCTATCCCTTCTCTGCACCAGCGTCCGCGCCCAAATACTGACGGTGAGCGAAGACATCCCGATGCGGACCGATACTGAGTATGACCTGATCGGGAAACTGGGGGGGCAAGTGTTGCTACTGCAAGACCGGGATACCAAGCACCTACTCACTGCCTTTGACCGCAACATGCGCCAAAGCTGGGAAAAAGAGTTGGAGCTCCGTGGCAAAAACATCCGGATGTTGCAAACGATCGCCAAGCAGGACGGTACGGGATTTCATCTTTTATATTTATTTCGCAAGCGGGGACGTAATTTCCTGCAGCTGGACCAATATAATCCTGCAGGAAATATTCAGGACAGCGTAACCCTAGTTGATTTTGGTGTCTTCACCACCAATCCCGACGACGACATCTACCGCAGTGAAGACGACTCTAAAGTCCTACTACTGATGGCTGAACAGTCCACAAAAGCCCGCTGTATTGGGCTTGATTTGGAGAATATGTCCCTGATGTATGACAAAGAGCTCGACCCCGAAAAGTTCTTCTTTGGAAACGACTTCATGCAGGCCGAAATATCTAACGAAGGAGAAATGTTCTTCGTCATCGAACGAGACAACTTCCGGAGTAAAAAGAAGGAACACCACTACGAAATCCTGAGGATTCACCCAGTAATGGAGCACGCCGTCGCCACAATGAACGTCGAATTAGGCGATAGTTTGACCTACGATATCTTCTTTCGCTACGACAACGCCAACGGTAAACTCATCGCCGGAGGCCTTTACACTGCTAGGGATTTTACCAGGGCTGACGGTTATTTTTTCCTGAATACGGTGCCGACAAATACCGAGGCCATACCTATCTTTCATCCTTTCCCGCTACAACTGGTGAAGAACATTGAAGGCAAACGCTTCAACAAAAAGAATCCCGGAATCGACGAAATATCCGTCCGAGATATAATCCTTCGCCGCGACGGCGGCGCCCTCGTCATCACCGAGCGCAATCGCCAACTCGAGCGTCGCAGTAATTCGAGCCGCGCCCAGGTGATAAATAACTACGGCATCCGACCGCTGGTGGATTATCACTACGACGAACTTATCGTCTTTAGCATCCATCCCGACGGCCGCGCCCACTGGAGTAATATTCTCCACAAAAAGCAGTACAGCCAAGACGACGGCGGGATCTACTCCAGCTTTCTGCTGATGGAAAACCCCCATAGCCTGCGCTTCCTCTTCAACGATGAAATTCGATTTGAGAACACCGTTAGCGAATACATTGTCAACGGCCGAGGCGAATTCGACCGTAACAGCCTTTTCCACACCCGGGACCTCGACCTTCGACTGCGTTTCAGGGACGGCATCCAGGTGGCGGCGAATGAGGTGATTTTACCTAGTGAGCACCGGAATAAGTTGAGGCTTGTCAAAATGACCTATGAAGTGAAGTAACATTCGCTAAGCGAATGCTTGTAGACGGTCGCTATCGCTTCCTTTTAGACGCGGCCTACGGCTAGCTTGTAGACGCGCTTCGCGCTTTTAGACGGTCGCTATCGCGTCCTTGTAGTATTGAATTGAAATTGCCCCGACTGACATCGTCAATCGGGGCAATCGTTGCTTAACGCTACAAGGCCGCAGGCCGTCTACAAGCGCGAAGCGCGTCTACAAGGGAGCGCAGCGACCGTCTACCAAATCGCTTTAGCGATTTGGCTGCGGTGTTGTCCGGAGGTAAGGCTTGATCACTTTATGTCCCTTCGGAAACTTGTCGGGGATGTCCTCCGTAGCGATGCTTGGGGAGATGACTACGTCTTCACCATCCTGCCAATCAACTGGGGTTGCGACGGAGTAGTTGTCGGTCAGCTGGAGGCTGTCGAGAACGCGGAGAATTTCGTTGAAATTCCGGCCAGTGGACGGCGGGTAAGTCAGCGTCAGGCGGATCTTTTTGTTGGGGTCGATGATGAAGACCGAACGCACCGTGAACTTAGCGTCTGCTTGGGGGTGAAGCATGTCGTAAGCGATGGCGACGGATTTGTCCTCATCGGCGATGATGGGGAAATTCATCTTGACGTTCTGGGTCTCCTCGATGTCTCCAACCCAGCTCATATGGCTGGCGAGGTCGTCTACGCTGAGGGCAATGGCTTTGGCATTGCGGCGCTCGAAGTCTTCCTTGAGGGCAGCGGTGCGGCCCAGTTCTGTCGTGCAAACCGGTGTGAAATCACTCGGGTGACTGTAAAGGATGATCCATTTGTCTGCAGCCCACTCGTGAAAGTTGATCTCTCCTTCAGTGGTTTTTGCAGTAAAGTTTGGGGCGATTTCGCCAAGTCGTAAAGGCATGGTCTCTTAGGTTTTGATACTATTTATCTAACATGAAAAGCAGCCTATGGTTGATCTGCTTGGCGACATCTGGAGGTGAAATATGTCAGTTTTTTGGAACCTCTAAGGGTTCCTTTTTAAACTCAGGGGCTGCTTAAGAGATCGGATAATATCAATGTGGCATTCTTGCTTGGCACCTTCTAGCGACTAATTTTGTTGAAAATTCCTGACTACACTGCGGTGTTCTTTACGTCTTGAGGTGGCTTGCATTTTTGCTTCGTCAGCGGCCAAAACTCACCAGATCAAAAGCGGCACATTGATAATGTCTGACTCCTTATATCGACTACTGCGACTATTTCAACTAATTTCGCCCCAGGAACATGGGGACCGCCCGCCAGAACTCCCTCTACCAACATCTGTTATAATAGAACAAGTATATTCTATGATTAAGCAATTCTTCACCGCCGTAATGGCCCTCACCTTCGGGCTGTTTTTGAACTCCTGTGGAAGCGATATAGCCAACAGCCTGTCGCCAACCCCTACTGCTTTTGGTAAAATCAATGGCGTAACGGTGATTGCCGACAGCACGTTGTGGTTGAATGGAGCAAAAGACTCTATCGCCTATTTTCTACAATCTCCCTATATCATTTTACCGCAACCCGAGCCTCTGTTTGATATTCGGCACCTTGAGCCGCTGAACTTATTGCGACAGCCAACCCTGACGGAGCTGCGCAACTACGTTGTATTGGCGGACCTCTCGGATAAATACAGCGCGACCACTGAAATGGTATTGGCTGACCTCAACGATGCTAAAATACAGCAGGTAAAGGAAGAAGGTTTCGGCACTGCAGTCGCCCTCAATAAATGGGCGAAGGGCCAGCAGTTGATTTACCTGGTCGGCAGAGACCGGGCGGAACTTTTTAAAGGGATGAGTGCAGCTTACCCGGCGGTCGTTCGTCGGCTGGACGAACGGGAAAACGAACGGATTAAGGTCACTGCTTACTTTAGAGGTATTGACCGTAACCTGGGAGAGCTTGTAGCCGCCCGAAGCGGAGCGACCATCGATGTGCCAGGCGGTTACGAAGTCGTTCCAGTTGAAGATGAAAACTTCGTCTGGCTGCGTAAGGACATTCGTGGCGGCAGTGTGAACATCATGGCCACACGGGTTCCCTACGAGAACCAGGGCCAACTTAGCAAGGAAGGCCTGAAGGCCATTCGGGACAATATCGGACGGGAGTTCGTCAGTACCACACTGGACAGCACCTACATGAAAATCAACGATGTAGCTTTGCCCTTGTATACGGAATCTATGGAACTCAACGGCGCTTTCGCTATAGAATGCCGAGGAATCTGGGAAATGGAAAACGATTTTCTAGGAGGCCCTTTCATCTCTTATCTGATCAACGATGAATCTGCGAAGCAACTGGTGTTGGTTGACGGCTTTGTCTTAGCGCCCGGAGAGAAGAAGAGAGAGCACATGGAAGAGTTGTCGGAAGTACTGCGGACGACGGTTGTAAATAGAACTCCACTAAATGATTAGAGTAGGTCAAAGAATCACCTACTAAACAGTAACGAAAATAATCCAACGGGCATAAAAATTCGATCGTTACGGTCTTAGTCGCCTGCTGGTGGTATTGAGTTATGGTGGATGCCAAGGGCCGTGTGGAGATGGCTTTTACGGGGAAGTACAAGATTATGCCGTTCGCCTGACGAGTTTCTGGAACTCTGGCTTCCAAGAAGAGGCGGAAGTAATTGCCTTCAACCCTGAAGGCCTACAGACGATTAATCTTCCGGCGACGAAACTCCAGCAGGGTGTTGAATTGGCTCCTTTGGTTTCGCCGGCTTTGCCTTCCCGAAATATGGAATTAGTCGAAGAGGTGAAGGTCTTTCCTAGCCCGACAGTTGCTGGTGGGGAACTAACGATTTTGACTGATAAGGGGGCGCGGACGCAGGTGCAGGAAATTGTTTTAAAGAGCATGGTCGGTCAAACCCTCGCGACGTACTCCACTCAAGAGGCCAACCGGATCCAGTTACCCGCCAATCTTACACCGGGGCTCTATCTATTGTCTGGCAATGATGCCGAAGGAAACCAAGCCTTCTCCCAGGGAATCAAGTTTTGGGCAATAAAACTTACTGGCTGGCTCACCAGTGTTGTAACTTATTTATAACAGCCAGTATCCCTCAAATTGGGTCTTTTACAGGTGGCTTTCTCTCGTTTACCTGTCAGCATGCACCAATTCCACATAAAATAGCAGCTCACTATTTGGCGGGATATCCGCTCCAGCACCAGCTGAGCCATATCCCAATTTTGGTGGAATGAAAAAGGTGGCTCGATCGCCAACCGTTAACAAGTCAATGCCTTCGTCCCAGCCGTCAATGACCTGGCCTAAGCCCAGCCGAAAGCTGATAGATTTGCCTCGACTAAAGGACTCGTCAAAGATCGAACCGTCCATCACCAGCATACCGAGGTAATGCACGCCAACTTGTTTGCCGTGTTTAGGAACATCTCCGTCGGCCGCTTCATGAATAATGTAGCCTAGGCCGGAGCTTGTCCGCTTCACCTTGAGGTCACCGGCCTGGTATTCTTCTAGAATACCCTTGGCGAAGTTCTCTCGGTCGGTGGCGATGGCGGCGTTGCGGAGGGCTTTTTTGTTGCGTTTCATTTTTTTGTTTTTGTTGTTGTTGTGGGGTGCGGGTTACGAATTGCGGGTTGAGAATGTTGGACGAAAAGCCAGTGCCGCACCACACCTGTTGAGCAGGAAGCCCTGTCGACGTAAGCGTAAACGGGGTGTACAAGGAATCCATCTCTGCTTGCCCGGTAAGCTGAGTCGGGAAAAGGGAAAAGAGTAAACATGAAAACAATAGAACGGTACGCATAGATATTATTGAGCCATCGAATTCAGCACACTCGGAGTGTCCAGGGTAAAGCCGGAACCTCCGAATGTACTGATGTTTCCAATTAGATTACGAGCGCAGCGAGCACTTCCTTGCGGTAGCCTAATGCCTGTCTACTAATGCCTATTCTACTACTATCCTCGCCCCATCACTATTCGCCCCAAACTCCGGCGCATACATACACTGCACCCGGCCGAGGCCGTTACTGAAGCTGCCGCTGTAGGTAGTAAACAGGTCGTATTCCAGGGTATAAGTTCCCTTCGGAAGTTGGTCGAAGAAGAAGTTGGTCGCTAGGTCGCCGGGGGCTTTGTAATAGCCTAGTCCGTTGCTGTAATTATAGCCGGAGAGCTGGTCAATGGGCTCAAAGGTGGCCGCTCGGCGGTCTTTGAGGTGGACAAAGTCGAGATCCCGGTCAGAGCGGAGGATGAGCCGGACGGTGACGCGGTCACCGGCTTTCAGCGGTGTATTCTCCGTGATTGGGACGAGACGAATGCCGTCGGCGGTAGGCTGGCGGTGGAAGAGTTCGCGTTCTAGGGTCAGCGGGCCATTGTTGGCTGCCTCGACCTTTTGGGCGAGCTCGGTGTACTGCCAGAAGACACCGCCCCAGACGAGTTCGTTGCCCTTGTTGCGGACTTTGACGGAGGCCAAGTCACTGGTGATTTCACCGGCCGCTACGTTGACGGAGAAGGCACCGGTGGCGGCTTCTGCGGTTTCTTGGGCGGCGCGGGCGCGGGATGCAAGGTTTCGTTTTTGGGCAAAGTCAGGCCAGGAAATACCGAGTGGCTCGGGGGCTTTGTCCGTCGTCCAGTCGGTTCCGGTATTGAGCAGTGCGAAGACGGCTGCGGCGGTGGACTTGGTCGTCTCCCAGCGGTTGGTCCGCTTGTTGGTCAACAGCCATAGGCGCATTTCATCCAGTTCGTCCTGGCTGCCTCCGGCAGCCTGAAAGGCTTCCAGTATCCGGCAGTGGGTCTCGATGGGGAGATTGCTCCAACGGTAACCCCGGCCGTATTTCCAGTACATCCCGAACTCATCCTTCCGGATGGCGCGTTCACGCAGGCTTTCAACAATCAGCTTGGTCAGGGCCGGGTTGCTGGTTGTCGACTGCGCTCCGGTGGAGGCAATCAATGCCTGCTCGTAGAGGCCGTAGTCCAGCCAGTCGGCCGCAATTCGTTCGTTGTAGAAGTCCATGGCCCCTTTCAATACCTTGCCTTCCGGCGCTGCTGCGCCAGCCATAGACCGGGCATACAGGTAATGAATGATGGAGCTGGAAACCCGGTAGTCCTTCCGCCAGTTGTCCGACTTCTTCATCCGTTTAACCAAGTCTTGGTAATCCTCCTGCACCTTGTTGTCAAGGAAAAGGATGGCACTGTCAGAAATAGCTTTCAACGTCGCCTCCTGATCGGGAGTGACTGCGCCTAGTTGCTGTAGACGGCTAAGGCTTTCTACTACATATTGGGTAACATACCTGTTGCTCCGCCCTCCTGGGAACCAGGGGAAGGAACCATCGTCGCTCTGCCGCTGCGCGAGTTTGTCGAGGGTAGCAACTTGCTCGTCGGCCAACCGCTTCAGGTCAAATAGCTCGCCAATACGGGCGCGCTGCTGGGCCTCCGACTGCGCCGCCCGAACCCAAGGGGTTTCGGTCAAAAGTGCATTCTTGAGACTGGCGTTCCGCTCCAGTTCACTCTTCAGTGCCTCCGGATCGTTCTGCCACTGGCGGAAGACGGTTTCCAGTACCGGCTTACTGCTGACGGTTACAAAGGCCAACTGATTGGCGAAGTAACGGTTGGCAATCTGTTCAGTACAGTCGTAAGGATACTCCATCAGGTAGGGTAGGGCCTTGAGGGCCATCCATGCCGGATTGGTCGTTGCCTGGAAGGTGTAGCTTACATGGCGGAGGCTTGGGCTGGTGTTGCCTGCCATTACTGGTAGGGTGACGGTCTTCTTGTCCTTCTTCTTGAGGTAGAAAGGTTGGCTGACGGTAATCAACGTCCGGTCGGTTAGGACTGGGATGACGTTCTCCTCTCCGTCGGAGAAACCACCTCCACGGACGATGATGCGGTAGCCTATCGGCCCGTCGGAGGAAAGACCTTCCGGAATCGCAAGTGGGAAGCAGAAGGTGGTGCCGGCGCCGGCCTCAATCCTTTGCTCTTCTTGGCAATTTTTTGCACCTGCGGACCCGCCCAAAGTCAATGCTTTGTTCGTAACCGGGTCAAAGTACTCCACCGTTGCTTTAGCGATGAAACCTTCCTCGCTCAGGTTGTTCACCCGGGCGGTCAGCTCCAATTCGTCGCCCTCGCGGAGGAAACGGGGAACATTTGGCAACACCATTAGCTCCTTTTGGGTAACAATCGTCTGCTCAGAAATGGCCGTATTCAGGTCTTTGTCGTGGGCGAAAACCCGGAACTTCCAACTCGTCAGCGCCTCCGGGCTGTCAAAACTGATCGTCAGGTCGCCAGCGTCGTTACTCGTCAACTCCGGGAACCAGAAAGCGGTCTCCTGGAGGTTGGTACGGATTTGAACGGGCGGGGCTGCGTCGGCAACTTCAGCAATGCTATCGGCATCATCGTCCATCATCATGGCATCCGCTTGGGGAGTTTCTGCGCTGTAGGCCATTGGCGGGGGCGGTGCTCCTCCGGGAGCAGCAGAACGCACCATTTTAGCAGACCTTGCCGGAGCTTCGTTAGAAGATCTAATTTCGTAGGTAACCTCGTAAGTGTTTGGATCAACAATCAGGATGGTATCAAACCCTCCTACTGCGCTAATACCGGCGGTGTTTGCCCAGTGACCTCCAATATTTTTCGTTCTACCATACCAGCTAAACGGTGCCATGTCTAAACCTGGATTGCCAGGAATGCTAGGTAACTTTTGGAGCCGTTTGTTGGACCGCCCGTAGCCACTATTGCTGCCATCGTTGAACATGGACATCATGCCCCGATTGCCATAATAGCTAGGGAATGGACTGAATTGCCAGGCGTTGCCAGCAAAAATCTGATCCAGACTGGCATCGTACATGCTCGCCAGCGCAGCCGCATGGACGGGGCTGCCATCGGCGTTCTTTACGGTCAATGTCCACTTCTCGGGGACTCCGGGGCGCAGCTTGTCGCGGAAGGTCGCGTAGTCAACTTGCAGCTTCTTATTGTCCCAGCCGAAGGCCATATTTTTGTTCTTGGCATGTATTGTTCCGAAGCGAACGAAGCCCATCGCAAACTGGATGCCACCTCGGTCTGCATCGGTTGGTGTGTACCTGATGCTCGCGGAGTTATTGGCAGCGGTTGTTTCAAGGACTTCGCCTTTCCGACTACCAAAACGGTACGTCAGGTGGTCAATGCCCGCCGGGGCAATGACCCGGATAACGATCGGTTTGTTGACCTTCACCGGCCGGTCAAGGCCGACAACGTGGTACAACATCCCGGGAGGCAATATGCCCCGTTGGATATTCATCACCCGTATCACCTTGGGCTCGCCAAAGGTGCCATCTGGGTAATTCCATTCAATGCGGTAATGGCCGACGGGGTAATTCCGAAGGTCGACGTTGAACTTGCCTTTGCCGTCTTTGATATCAAGCCGCCCTGTAACTACTGGCGCAGCAGCTGGCCATTCCTTTATGCCTGTCGTCTTTTCGTCGGCAAAGCCTGGGAATAGGTTTTGGTAATCTTCTTTCTCCAGAATTGGCCGGTCGGGGAAGCCCCACTTGCGATTGATCCGGGAAGTACCGGTTTTGTTAACCGGTAGGACGCGGTAGCTGATGGTCAGGTTCTCGTCGGTGCCAGCGGCCTCGACGGTCAGCGTTTCGTTGACGTCGAGAAGTTCTTTGCTGGGCTTGAGGGCGATGACGGGTTTGTCGTTTCTTAGGGGAACGGACGTTGTTGCGGGGTGGGTTTCACCGGTGTCGTCGGCAACGTCGACTTCAACGACGTAGCTGTAGCGGGTTCGGCCTTCTGCCCGGTCTTTGCCCGGGGTGAAGGTCAGTTTGAATTCGCCGGAGCCATCGGTTTCGGTTTCACCACTGTCTACCAACTCGCGGTTTCCACCACGACCGCCTCCACGGCCCCACCAGTAATACTGGACTTCTTCGATGAAGACCCGGTAGTTCACTTTTGCGCCGTCAACACCCGGCCCGGCGAACAACATCGCCTTACCGGTAACTTCAGCTTCTTCGCCAGCAACGGCAAAGTCTGGGCCTTCCAGTTCTACCTGGAATTTCGGCCGCTTGTATTCTTCCATCTTGAAGCTGACGGATCCGCCGCTGGTCTGAATCCGGAAACCACCCGTGAGGCCACCTGTTGGTAGCTTAAAACTGTGGTTGAAGCGGCTGTATTCGTCGCTGCTTACTTCGGCGGTGCCGACTTCCTGTCCGTTGGCATCGTACAGGGTCAACGTTCGTTTTTCATTGGTCAGCAGGCGGGGCATGTCCGTTTTGTCTTTCTCTCCGGTGATGCCGTAGACGTGGACGGTCTGGCCGGGCCGGTAGATGGCCCGGTCGGTAAATAGCGGCGTGAAGGGATAAATTTGGCTATTGTCTACGCGGTCATTGTTGTAGGAGTAGGTTGGATCGCTAACGAAAACGTCGTTGTTGGCTTTGTCTTCCAACTCAAACTTGATCTGGGCCCGGTTGATGTTAGGCTTCTTGAACCGGCCTTCGGCGTCGGTGGTTAGGTTTTGAGCAACGACCCATTTTTCGTTTCGGTTCCGCTGGCGGTAGATGGTTACGTCGACGCCGGGGCGTGGAGCGCCCGTCATTCTATCCACCACTTCATAGAAATCCTCGTCCTTGTTTTCAAAAGCGACCAAGGCAAGGTTACTGACTTGGAGATCGCTTCTGCTGACGTGACCTTTAGAGAGGTCGAAGCTCTTATTATCGCTGGTCAGTAGGATGTATTCGCCTGAAGGAACAGCCGGTAACCAGGTTTCGGTACTGTGCTTGTTGTA
>JBLIGS010000083.1:0-11466 GCA_047637095.1 Neolewinella sp.
TGGCCTCTGGCCCGAGGAAATCTGAGTTAAGACCTCGGGCCAGAGGCCACTCGACCATTTACTTATAGCTTTACCTCGGTACCGTCAGTATTCAATTAGACCTGATAGCTTCTGCCGTTTGCTAAAAGAAATAATGACTTACAAGTAGCTCCAGACCGGGCTTTAGTCGTTGATTGTCTGGTTTCGTAAATCGGTCTAATCTGCGTTCTTTGTTTATAAAGCACAACGTTCCTATGAAAAAATGGCTCATATCACTTGCCCTACTTCTTATCATCATCGGCTTTCGGGGACATGTTTACCGGCTGCTGGTCAGTTATGAAGTCCGGACGGAGCGAGATTGGCGGAGGGAGGGCGATGCTATGATGACTAAGTTGGCGGATAGTCTTCATAGACAAAGTACTGGTCTTGACGAATATGTCCAAAACGTTCAGGAGTTAACCGCCCACCGGCTGAATTTCACAGCAAAAAATGGTGGTTCTACCGCAGCAGCAATTTGGCAAAGCAGACATGGCAATTGTATCGGCTACGCTAAACTGACGACTGCCCTGTTGAATCAACATCTATCGGAATATGAAGGGGCTTTTGCTTACCAAGCCGTGGCGAAACTGCACTTCTTTGGCTTTGACCTTCATCGGCTGTTTGATAGTCCCTTTTTTAAAGACCATGATGTTGTGGTTATTAAGGCTAAAGGTGGCGAGGTCCTCCGGGTGATTGATCCGAGTTTATATGATTATACTTTGATCGAGAGTGTAAGATTGAAGCATTGACTTTGCGCGTTCGGAGAACGCTTGGGTCGTTCGCAACCGGAAGTTACATTAGCCACTACTGCATCTTGGAATACATAACAGGAATTCTTCATTCCCCGCTGTACCAACACAATACTAGAAGGTCTAAGAAATTTGATGTCTTTACCTCTACAACATATTCAACCTATGCCGAACAGCGGAGCTCGCCAGTAGATAGAACTTGCGGCTATCTGGGACGCGGATACGTTCGTCGGCAACCTGGGTGGCGGGAGAGTTTTTAATCTTCTGGAAGAGCTTGGTGTAGTAGACGTAGGCGAGGTAGACACCAAGACGGGCGCTGGGAGGGAGTTCCTTGATGCCGGTGTAGGCGTAGTCGAAATCGGCTTTTATGTCGGCTTCGATTTCACTTTTGACTTCGTTAGTGAAGTTGTTGTAATCTACGCCGGGGAAGTATACGCGGCCACGTTCTTCGTAGTCGGACTTGATGTCTCGGAGGAAGTTGATTTTCTGGAAGGCGGAGCCAAGGGCCCGCGCGGGGTCGCGGAGTCGTTCATACTCGGCATCGTCGCCATCGACGAAGACCTTGAGACACATCAAGCCTACCACTTCGGCGGAGCCGTAGATGTACTCCTTGTATAGATCATCGTGGTAACGGTTGACGTCGAGGTCCATGGCCATGCTGTCGAGGAAGGGATCGATGAGATCTCGGCCGATGCCGTAGCGGTTGGCAACTTCCTGAAATGCCTGGAGAACGGGGTTCAGGCTGATGCCTTCCTCGAGGGCGAGGTAGGCATCCTGGCGAAAGCGTTCGAGGAGGGTTGCTTTGTCGTGGCCGTGAAAAGTGTCGACGATTTCGTCGGCGAAGCGGACGAAGCCGTAGATGCCATAGATCGGTTCCCGGAGGGGCTTGTCAAACACGCGAATGCCTAAGCTAAAGCTGGTGCTGTAGCGGCGGGTGATCAGGGAAGCACACTCTCGGCAGGTTTTTTGGTATAGACTAAGCATGAGTTGATTTAGGCTGAGGCGAAGAAGTCAGGTCTTTCGCTCCTGTGAGACTTTGGTGAATGTCGCGGGCAGCTACCTCTCCGGAGATGATGCTTGGGGGCATACCTGGGCCGGGCGTAGTGAGCTGACCGGTATACCAAAGGTTGGAGAGTTTTTTACTGCGGAGCTTGGGTTTTAAAAAAGCAGTTTGGGTCAAGGTATTGGCGAGGCCGTAAGCATTGCCTTTGAAGGCATTGTAGTCGGCCAAGAATTCTTTGTGGGCGAAGCCACGGCGGTAGACAACGTGGGGACGGATGTCGATGCCGGTTCTGGCTTCGAAGCGTTCGCACATAAGGTTCCAGTAGTGTTCGCGGCGCTCGTCGGTGTCGTCGAGGTCTGCTGCCAATGGTAGCAAGAAGAAGAGGTTTTCTTGCCCGGCCGGAGCGACGGAGTCGTCGGTTATCGAAGGTGCACAGACGTAGAAGAGGGGATCTTCTGGCCAAGCGGGCTCGGTATAGATTTCGTGGGCGTGCCGGTTAAAGTCAGCATCGAAGAACAAGGTATGGTGGTGCAAGCCGGGGATCTTCCGGTCGAGGCCGACGTAGAAGAGTAGACTGGACGGTGCCATGACGCGCTTGTCCCAATATTTTGCGGAGTAGACCCGGTCTTTAGGATCAAGGACTTGCTGTTCGAAGTGGTGGTAGTCGGCGCCGCAGACGAGAATGTCCGTCGGGTACTTATCGCCAGCAGCGGTAACAACGGTTTTCACCTTCCCCTGCTCCGTCAACACTTTTTGCACCGGCGACCCCGCATGAATCTCCACCCCTAAACCCTTAGCAACGCTCACCATCCCTTCGATGATTTTGTGCATCCCGCCAAGCGGATACCAGGTCCCCAGTTGGAGATCGGCATAGTTCATCAGGCTGTAAAGGGCGGGAGTATTCGACGGCGTGGCTCCGAGAAAGAGGACCGGAAATTCCAGCAATTGAATGAGCTGGGGGTGCTTAAAGAGTTTGCGAACGTAGCTGGCCATATCGGTCAGCATTTGCAACTTCAAGGCAGCCTTCATCACGCGGATGTCGGCAAAGTCAAAGATGCTGTGGCCTGGTTTTTGGACGAATTCTCCCAAGCCGACGCGGTATTTGTACTCTGCTTCCGAGAGGAACTTTTCTAGGTTAGCAGAACTACCTGGCTCCAACCTTTCAAAAAGGGCGTAGAGTTCTTCCGTGTTGGCGGGGACGTTCATCTGATCGTCCTTGCCAAAGCAAATCTCGTAGCTGGGGTCGAGGCGGACGAGTTCGTAATGGTCTTTGGCCGAAGAGCCAAAGTCGTTAAAAAACTGTTCAAACACCTCGGGCATCCAGTACCAACTCGGGCCCATATCGAACTGAAAACCTTCATGGTTGAAGGTCCTTGCTCGGCCGCCCAAACCTAGATTTTTCTCGATAATCCGCACAGGATACCCTTCTCTGGCGAGGTAACAGGCTGCGGACAGGCCGGCGAAGCCGGCGCCAACGATGGTAACTTGTTCTTTGCGGGTTGATTGCATCATCAACGGATCTAACGGCAAGGGGACGATTCGGTTGTAAAATGTCGGTGTTTTGTTGGTGCGAAAACAGGTATTCTGCTAAGGGACGCGAACAGGGTAGTCTGATAGGCTACCGCATGTTATAGGCGGTAGGCATTAGTACAACCTTATAGGCGGTAGGCATTAGTAGAAAGGCATTAGTACAACCTTATAGGCGGTAGGCATTAGTACAATCTTACAGGCGGTAGGCATTAGTAGAAAGGCATTAGTACAACCTTATAGGCGGTAGGCATTAGTAGAAAGGCATTAGTACAATCTTACAGGCGGTAGGCATTAGTAGAAAGGCATTAGTACAACCTTATAGGCGGTAGGCATTAGTAGAAAGGCATTAGTACAACCTTATAGGCGGTAGGCATTAGTAGAAAGGCACTAGGCTACCGCATGTTGGAATGTGAATGCTCGCTTCGCTCATTTTAGCACTAAGGCTCCGCACAAGGCAGGGCCGCAAGCGGCCTTTTTTGATCACAGAGTTTCACAGAGGAAACACAGAGGTCAAATGAGTTTGCTCCCGCACGAGGAGTAAAGAACACAGGTTTTACTGATTGAACAGGTTAGACACAGGTGGCAGGCCGGGGTATCATATCCTGGTCCATCCTCTACATCCAATCCGTCCTAATCTTTTTTCTCTTCCGTCGGCTTTACATCCTTAGTCTCTGGTTTAATTTCTGGCTTAGCCTTCGGCGTCTTCTTTTTCTTGGTACTCTGATTAAACTTACTCATCGTGTTCTGCAGACCATGTGCACAGAAGCTCAGTGCCATTTCGGCGGAAGTTTTGATCAGTTCGGGAAGTTTTTTCCGTTCGTCAGAATTCCATTCTCCGAGGACGTACTCGGCCTGCTGGCCGGGGTGAAAATCGCGGCCGATACCGACACGCAGGCGGGCATAGTTGTTGCCCCCGGTGAGTTGGTCGATGGATTTGAGGCCATTGTGACCGGCGTCAGACCCTTTGCCGCGCAGGCGCAGCGCTGCATGATCCAGGTGAAGGTCATCAACAATTACCAGTACATTCTCCTTAGCAATATTCTCCTTCTGCATCCAATATCGGACGGCCTTGCCACTCAGGTTCATGAAGGTATCCGGCTTTAGTAGGAATACCTGTTTTCCTCGGTGCTTAACCTTCGCCATATGGCCATGGCTACAGCTAGACCAATCTTCACTTAGGTTTTCTACCACCCGGAAACCGATGTTATGGCGTGTGTTTTCGTACTTGGGGCCGGGATTACCGAGGCCGACGATGAGAAATTTCATTAGGGGATCTTTAGCTTCCCGGTCTTGGGGATTTTTGTCGAAAAATTGGCGGAGGAAATTCAGCATGGGACAAAGGTAGATGCCAGACATTAGATGCCAGACATTAGAGACTAGACGTTAGAGATTCGCCGAGAAGATCAAACAGTCTTAAGTCAAAGGAGTCTAACATTCGCTACCGCAAGGGAGAGCTCGATACGCTCGGTAGCAAGGAACAGAAACTGATGACTTTCGGTGGGTGTACATTACAAAGCAGCCCATGGAGCTACCTGTTTTGGGCGCGGACGCAGGTGCAAGATGAAGGACTGAGGAGCGAGGTATTGAAGCGGGTTACCCCTTCAAAAATGCCTTAAGCCCGTAGCTAGCCAAAACACCTTCGCCCGTCGCTGCAGCGACCTGCGCAATCGCGCCTTGCCGAACGTCGCCGGCAGCGAAAATGCCGTCAACGGAAGTCTGTGCCAGGCCTTTTGTCGTGACAAAGCCCCGTTCGTTGAGGTCTATTAATCCCCTGAAGACGTCGGTATTGGGAATGAGGCCGATGAAGATGAAGCTGCCGTCGGCAGTAATTGTCTCTTCTTCGCCGGTAGCATTGTTTTTGACGACTAAGCCTTTGAACAACCCTTTCTCATCGGCTTCGAAGCGAACGGGCGTTCGGTTCATGTAGGTGTCCAGCTTACCTTTCATACCTGGCAATTTCTCGGTATAGATGGCATCGGCGGAGAAGGTTTCTTTGCGGTGGACGATCTTGACTTTTTTGGTGAAGCCAGAGAGGAAGATGCCTTCTTCGAGGGCGGAGTTTCCTCCGCCGATGATGACAACTTCCTTGTCCCGGTAAAAAGCACCGTCGCAGGTAGCACAGAAATGTACGCCGGAGCCGATCAACTCTTCCTCTCCAGGGATGTCCAACAGCCGGTAGGTGGAGCCGGTGGCAATGACGATGCTGCGGCCGCTGTAGGTTCCGGTGTTGGCCTCTACGTGGAAGAGGTTGTCTTTGTGAGTGACATTTTGGACGTCTACACCGGTGGCGATGTCCGCGCCGTAGGTGCGGGCCTGCTCCTCCATCTTGTCCATCAGGTCGGGGCCAGAGATATTGGTGAAGCCTGGGTAATTCTCAATTTTTTGCGTTAAAAAGGCATTGCCTCCGATGGTTTTCTTTTCGAGAATGATGGAGTCGAAGCGGTCGCGCTGGGCGTAGATGGAAGTGGTTAGTCCGGCGGCGCCGCCGCCAATGATAACCACATCGTAGATCTTCGTCTCCTTCACCTGGTCAATCTTCAGCAGCTCCTGCAGCCGGGCATTATCCGGGTTCGTGTAAGAAACACCGTTGATTAGGACGGTTGGGATGATCCGCTTACCGTTGTTGATTTCCTCAACCTTCTGGGTGGCCCAGTCGTGCTCATCAACGTCGACGTATTGGAAGTGGATGCCGTTGTCGCGGAGATAGCGTTTGGCCCGGCGGCAGTCTGGGCACCAGTCGGCCCCAAACATCTGAACGACACCAACATCGTTGATACCAAGGATATTGGCCAAGGCGGCGTTGTCTGGATTCGTATAGGTTTTACCCAACTGCGTCAGGGTTGGGATGATGCGTTTGCCGTTGTTTATTTTCTCGACCAAAGCCGTCGCCTCCTTATCAATATCTACATCGACGAATTCAAACTCGACGTTGTTTTCTTTGAGGTAGCTTTTGGCTCGGCGGCAATCGGGGCACCAGTCAGCTCCATATAGTTTGAGGGTATTCATTAGTGGTGGTTTTCAATTCGCTAAGGTAACGTTTCCAGTTGTAGTTTTTTTAAGCGAGAGACCTTCCAGATGGCTACGCCATTATACTTCAGCCCTCGTTCCGATCAACGTCCATCCACGTCTTCAGAACCCGGTCATGCGATTACCCTGCCTTTCAACATACACTGCACCTGCGGCCGCGCCCTAATAAACTTATCAAGCATCAACGAAGCGCGATAAACCGCCCGTTCCCGTACCTTCGCCCCCAATGCAATTCAAGCTCCACCACACCGACCCCAAAACCGACGCTCGCGCCGGTACTGTAACCACTGACCACGGCGAGATCAACACGCCAATCTTCATGCCAGTCGGCACGATCGGGACGGTAAAAGGCGTGCACCAACGAGAGTTGAAAGAGAGCATAAAGGCCCAGATTATTCTGGGCAACACTTACCACCTCTATCTCCGGCCCGGCATGGAGACCATGGAAGCGGCCGGCGGCCTGCATAAGTTTATGAACTGGGACGGGCCGATCCTGACCGACAGCGGCGGCTACCAAGTTTTCAGCCTCGCCCACCGGCGAAAGATTACGGAAGAAGGTGCCACCTTTGCCAGCCACATCGACGGTTCTCGCCACCTGTTTAGCCCAGAATCCAGTCTCGGCATCCAGCGGAGCATCGGTGCAGACATCGTGATGGCATTCGACGAATGCCCGCCCTACCCTTCTACAAAAGATTACGCGGAGAACAGTATGCACCTGACCCACCGCTGGTTGGAGCGCTGCGTACAATTCATGAAAGACAGCCAACCAAAATATGGCCATTCCCAGGCGCTGTTCCCCATCGTTCAGGGTGGCAGCTACGATGATTTACGGAAGAAATCTGCTGAATTCATCGCCAGCCAGGACCAACCGGGCAATGCCATTGGCGGCCTCTCCGTCGGAGAGCCCATCGAAGATATGTACCGCATCAGCAAACTCTGTTGCGACATTTTACCTAAGAACAAACCCCGCTACCTAATGGGCGTTGGCACCCCGGCCAACATCATCAACGGCATCAGCCACGGCGTCGACATGTTCGACTGTGTGCTCCCCAGCCGCAATGCCCGCCACGGCATGATCTATACCCGCAATGGCATAATGAACATGAAGAACGCCCGCTGGCGCAATGACTTCACTCCGCTGGATGATCACCCAGACGGCGCACCAACTTCACAAACGCACACCAAGGCTTACGTTGCCCACCTCTTCAGGGTCAATGAATTGCTCGGCCCGCAGATCGCGACGCTGCATAATCTTGCCTTTTACCTCTCGTTGGTAACGGAAGCTCGGGAGCACATCCTGTTGGGAGATTTTGCGGCGTGGAAGGCGGAGATTTTGCCGGGGCTGGAGAGGAAGTTGTAGGCGGGAGTAGAAAGACGAGAGTAGAGAGGCAGAGTTGGCCATCTTTCACCTAAATAAAAACGCCCCAACTTCCCGTGAAGGAAATTGAGGCGTGCGAAACAACATAACGTAAGTCTTAGGATGTAGGTGTATCCTATCAACCGAATGAACGGACGTTAAAGTTGCAGTGTCTCTAAAAGACCGAAGGCCGTCTAACCTACCAACTCCATCCACTCCATCTCCTTCTCCTCAATCTGATCATTCAGATCATTGAGTTCCTTGCCCAATTCGGATATTTTTTCCGGGTTAAGCCCTGTAGGATCAAGGAAGATTTTGTTGATTTTCACCTTGGCTTCTTCCAGCTTCTTGAGCTTGCCTTCGATGCGGCGGATGGCCTTGCGCGTCTCCTGGGAGACATGTTCCGGGGCGCCCTCTTTTTGGGGCGCGGCCGCAGGTGCAGGGGATGTTTTTTTAGGAGCAGCGGCAGACTCGGCCTGCAGTTCCTCCTTCCGCTTTTCGCGGTACTCGGTGTACAGTCCGTTCCAATCTCGGATGTTGCCCTCCTCTTCAAAGATGAAGAGGTGCTGGCAGATTTTGTCTAGGAAGAAACGGTCGTGGGAGACGATCAAGACACAGCCGGGGAATTCCATCAGGAACTCTTCCAGGATGTTCAGCGTCATGATGTCCAAGTCATTTGTCGGCTCATCAAGAATGAGAAAATTGGGGTTTTCCATCAGGATGGTAAGCAGGTACAAACGGCGCTTTTCGCCGCCACTCAACTGGCTTACATATACCTGCTGCTGCTTGCTGTTGAACATAAACCGTTCCAACAAGCCACGGGCCGTCAGCTTAAGTCCTTTCTCCAGGGGGATAAATTCGGCGATGTTACGAATGACCTCAATCACCCGCATATCGTCCTCCAGCTTCATCCCGTCCTGGGTGTAGTAACCGAAGTGGGTGTTGCTACCGTGGACGACCTTACCGCTGTCCGGCTCCAGTTCCTTGGTGAGCATGTGCAGCAGGGTAGATTTACCCGCTCCGTTCTTACCAACGATGCCAGCCCGTTCTCCTTTCTGGAATTTATAACTAAAGCCACGAACCAGTTCTTTATCGCCGTAGGACTTACCAACGTTATGGGCTTCCAGAATTTTGGACCCCAGTCGTTGGCCTTTGATTTCGATGATTAAGTCCTCCTCCTGTCGGAAGGAACCGACTTTGCTCTTCAACTCGTGAAAAGCGTTGACCCGGCTTTTGGCCTTGGTTCCTCGGCCGGAAGGCATCCTACGGACCCATTCCAACTCCTGCTTCATCCGTTTTTTGTCCTTGGAAAGCTCCGCCGAGGCTGTTTCCTCACGGGTAGCTTTTTTAGACAGGAAGTCGGAGTAGTTACCGGTGTATTGAAAAATCTCTCCTCCGTCGAGTTCGATGATGCGGTTACAGACCCGTTCTAAGAAGTAACGATCGTGCGTTACCATCAGGAGGGTCAGGTTGGTAGACTGGAGCCATTCTTCCAACCATTCGATCATGTCGAGGTCAAGGTGGTTGGTCGGCTCATCCATGATGATGAGGTCTGGCTCGTCGATGATGAGTTTGGCAAGGGCCACGCGTTTGCGCTGGCCGCCGGAGAGGGTGGCGACCTTCTGGTCGAAGTTCTCAATGTTGAGTTTAAAGAGAATCTCCTTGATGCGGGCTTCGATGTCCCAAGCCTGGAGTTCGTCCATCTTGGTCAGTGCCCTTTGGAGCTTATCTGACTCATCAGCCCGGCTGAGGGCTTCCTCGTAGTCGCGGACGGCGCGGACCATCTCGTTGTCGCTGTCGAAGACAGCGTCCATCACGCTGGCGTTCTCCCCAAAATCGGGCTCCTGCGACAGGTAGGCCATGCGGGAATCCTTGTGGGTATAGATTTTGGAGCCCAGCCCTTCGGGCAGGTCAATACCGGCGGCAACCCGCAGAAGGGTTGACTTTCCCGTACCGTTTTTGGCAACCAAGGCTACCTTGGTGTTCTTGGCCACCTGTAGGCTGACACGGTCGAAAAGGACTTTTTCGCCGTAGATTTTGGAGACGTCGGTGAGTTCGAGGTAAACCATAAGGTAGTCTGGTAGTTCGGTAGTTTTGTAAGCTACCGCAAGGGAATGCTCGCTACGCTCGTGCGGCAAAGACCGTTAGAGATATTGACGCAAGAAAGCGAGTTTGGGATTGGCCGGCGAAGGTACGAAAGGTAGTTGGGTTAATGGTGTGACTGTTTGTATAGAACGACTAACGGTTTAAAAGGAAACAGTACCCTTCAATGCTTCCTTCACAGTCTCCTTTATCAAGGTCTCGATCCTCTTTGGCACCATTGGTAACGATTCTCACCTCCGGGTTTATCAGGTAGAGGTGAAACAGTAAATCTTGCCTAGTTTGCGGAGGGATTGATAAAGTATCTATTCCATTTAGATGTTCTTCGTAGTCTGCCAAACCAATTCCTATAGCATCTTCGACTTTAGTAAAACTGACCAACCTAGTCGCCAATAAAACAACGAAAAGCGTAATTATCAACGGCTTAATCCACACTTTCCACGCCGCTACTTTTGAAAGCAGTAAAGCGACTATGTAAGCTAATGGTAACAGCATCGGAGCAACATACCACTGATGCTTGTTTTGGCTAGCCAGTAGAAGGCCGCTTACAGAGGCAATAAGGAAGATGGCATAAAGCAAGAAGTCATCCTTTCGGACAACGGATTTTATACGTCCCCCTCCTCGAAAAAGATAGAACAGCGCCCCGGAATACAATAGATAGATCCATGGCGAGAAGCCAATATCAAGCGCTACCGGCAGAAAGTCCCATTTGTAACCGCTTTCAAACGCTTTATCGGAAAACCGGGTAATACCATCTTGTAAGAACATGGCCTCCCATAAACTTCCAAATCCATTTTGATACTCTGTTCTCAGGCCAAATTGAGAACAGATCAAATAACAAAGAGCTGCCAGAAAAACCAGTACGATACTTCCTTTGAGAACGGGGAGTTGTTTCCATCCCGACCTGTAAACGCCCACAATACTAAATGCTATTAGTCCGGGAACGACAAGCGCAACGGCCAATCCTTTGGTCAGAAAGGCCAATGCAAACCAAATAAATGCTCCGAGAAGATCAACCGTTTTCTTTTCCTGCCAGAAGCTAAAAAATAAAAGTAGGCCTCCCGTCAGGAACATAATGAACAACATATCGGTGTCCCCACTGAGAGCAACATGAAAACCAACAATCCCTTGAGACAACAAGAGCACCAAGGCGGTTAACGTGGCCACTTGCCAGGACTTCCATTGCTCTACAAACCGGTAGACCATAAAAGTATAAGCCAATAAAGCGATCAAAGAAGGTAGACGAAGAGACAACGTACTGACACCAAACCATTTGAAACATAGGGCAACCAACCAGGTGAAGAGCGGCGGCTTGGTATTAAACGTATCATCAATATCTAAGAATCGATAATTCCAGAAATCGCCTTCCTGGAGCATTCGGAGGGCGTTAATACCGCGCCGGGCTTCGTCCCAGGCCTCAAGTTCCGCAGTTGATATCCCATATAGGCCCAGACAAAGCGTAAGGAGCATGATTACTGATATAGCTGGCCATTTTTTCACGATGCAAGGATAGGAGAAAAAATCAATACGCGTTTGGGCGCGGACGCAGGTGCAGCGTAAGTTGAGGGGCAAGGACTAGTGCATCAAGATCAAAGTTCGGTACAGTTATAACTTACCATCGCGGCACTGTACTTCCCAGCTGAAAACCTCACGTAGCTAAGGCTATGATCGACTTTCAGCTG
>JBLIGS010000084.1:0-11332 GCA_047637095.1 Neolewinella sp.
GAGAAGACGTCTTCGAAGGCTACATCAACATCGTCCAGGACGATTGGAGCTTGCACAGCCTTGACCTCACAACCTATAAACTCGGTTTTGCAATCAACATCAAACGGAGCTACGCTGAAGTCGAAGAGCACACCTGGATGCCCATCACGACAAACCTAGATGCCGAAGGCACCATCTTCGGCATCGCCTTCGAATACCACTACCTGAGCACGATTGGCAAGTATGACCTTCAGCTGAATCCTGAACTGGGCGGTTACGTTGAAGTGATCGATGAAAAGACCCAGCCCGAAGTGGCAAAGCGGGTCAAAAAGGGCAGTACTCCTTCCGAAATTGAAAGCAAGTTGGCCGATGGTGGAGAAATTACCCGCAAGGACCTCCGCAAACTGATGCGGGAATACCAAAAAGAAGAGAGGAAAGAATCTGAAGCACCGGAGGTCATAAGCAACTACAGCTTCAATACCGACAGTTCTAAGACCGTGACGGATACGGCTGTGTGGGCAGACATCCGGCCGGTGCCACTTACCGCACTTGAGGTGCGGGGCTATGAGATGCTTGACAGCATTCAAAAGCTGGATACTGTGCCGGAACAAATCGTGAGTATCGGGATGACTAACGGCAACAGCGATGATGCAAGACTGAAGGTTAAGCGAGATGCCAAGAAAAAAAGGACCTGGAGGAGGTCTTATATACCAGAACCCTTCTTCAGCCCAGTGGAGGGCTATGCTCCTGGTCTACGGATTGGGCTTAAGCATAAGAAGAAGCCCATCGATTTTGGCCTTCGGAGCCGGTACGGCATCGGGTGGAAACGACTAACTGCTGAGGGAGATCTTTCCTTTGGTAAGAGTGGCATCCGAGCAATTGACGGGGTACAATCGGCCCGCATGATTCGCCTCACTGGTGGCCGCTACCTGCGCCAATTTGATCCTAATAACGCACTCGGCGAATGGTGGAACACATCAAACACCCTGATGGGCGGCACCAACTACATCAACCACTATGAGCGAGCGTACGCTCAGCTTGATTACAACAAACAGCACAGTGACCGACTTCGTTCCGGCCTCCGGTTGGTCTACGAAGACCGCCGTGCCGTCGTTAACAGCTCCAATAACAATTGGTGGGGCCTGGGCGACAATGAGGCCTACGAAGCGAATGCGCCGGTGAATGCAGCCCTAGGCCGCATAACTGAGGTAAGCGACGCCGCCACCCTGCGGTACAATATCGAATGGCGGCCAGGACTTCGCTTTGAAATTAGGAATGGCAAGCGACAGGTATTGGAATTATCAGCGCCAAAAGTTGGCTTAGAAATCGAACAGGGCTTTTCTGGTATTGGCAACAGCGTCAGCGATTTCACCCGGGTCCAGGCTTCTTATGAGCACCGTTTTGACGTTGGCCGTCGCGGCCAGGTAGACTTCCTAGTCAAAGCCGGAAGTTTCCTCAACAACGGCTTCGTCGACTTCCCCGACTTCCGCCATTTCGCCACCACCGAATTCACCTTCACCAACCCCGACCCCATCGCCAACTACCGCCTGCTGGATTACTACCAGGAAAGCACCAACGAAGAATACGTCGAAGTCTACGCCCATTACCAATTCCGGAAGCTCTTACTGACGCAGATTTATGCACTCCACCTGAAAGGGCTGAAGGAGGATGTTTTCGTCAACTACCTCTACACACCAACTTCAGAGAACTACACCGAAGTAGGTTATTCCTTGGACAACATTCTGCGCTTTCTTCGGGTAGAGTTCGTTACCAGTTTCCGGGATTTCCAGTATGAAGATTTCGGGGTAAGGGTTAGTGTGTCGACGAACTTTGGGCGGCTGTTAAGTTTCTAGGTTAACAAGTCTGTAAGTCACGCAGTCAAAAGAACCAAGTAGTCGGCTAACGCATGGTATGGTCAAACAGTCAGTTGCTGTTGACCGTCGAACTATTGCGAGGGACTACGCCAAGCGAGCTGCCGCACTTCAACGTGCGGAGCTGACTGCTTGACCATCATGACTTACAGACTGTTTGACTAAGTGACTACCTTTGCGCCATGGACATAATCTGGACCATAGCCCTCATCGTCATCGGTTACTATAGCTACAACTGGTACTCCAACCTTCAGCAGCAGGTAAAAGCCGGCCCCAAGCCGGACGATCGCGTAGAGGGTGCTGCCCCATCATCGGCTCCTCAGGAGCCCAAGCCCGGCAACTATACAGATTACATCGATTACGAAGAAGTAGACTAACCATGGCGGACACTCCCCGTTTTAACGGTCGCATCAGCGACTGGATCCTGCACAAGGACAACCAACTCATTGCTTTCAACAAGCCTGCAGGTTTGGCCGTACAGCCAGACAAGACCGGAGACCCCAGCTTGCTGGGCCTCGGCGCGTCTTATATCCGCCACGACCTTTACCTGATCCACCGGCTCGACCGGCCGGTTTCCGGCATGGTTCTCCTTGGCCAGAAGCCCTCTGCCCAGACGGAGCTGACCCGCCAACTGCAGAAAGGCACCGTCGGCAAGCACTACCTGGCCATCGTAGCCAACCGGCCGGAGAAGGACGAGGACAACCTCGTCCACCACCTCAAGAACGCGAGCGGCAACCGCTCTACCGTTGACGACAGCCCCAGCGAAGGCAGTAAGCCAGCTGAGCTTTACTACAAGTACCTCGCCTCCAGCGAGCGGTACCACCTGGTATCCATCCGGCTTAAGACTGGGCGGAAGCACCAAATCCGGGCACAAATGGCAGCCATCGGCTGCCCCATCCGCGGAGACGACAAGTACGGCTTCAAACGTGCCAACCCCGATGGCAACATCGACCTGCACAGCCACCGCCTTGTCTACAACCACCCGGTAACTGGAGACAAAACGGAACACATCGCTCCCGTCCCCGAAAGCCCAGTATGGGAAGCCTTCGCAGATACCATTGCTAAGCTCTACAAATAAAGCGCCAAGGCTAAGTGAGAAGCCAGGTCTGTGCCTGCCCCCCTCTCTACTATCGCCTAAATACTACTGAATGACTGCCGAAATTATATTCGAACACTTCCCCACGCTCACCGACAAACAAAAGGAGCAATTCGTTGCTTTGGATGCGCTTTACCGGGACTGGAATTCCAAGATCAACGTCATTAGCCGTAAGGACATTGACAACCTCTACGTCAACCACGTCCTTCATTCCCTGGCCATTGCTACCGTCGTCCGTTTCCGGTCAGGTGCAAAAATTCTTGACCTGGGCACCGGTGGAGGTTTCCCCGGTATTCCCCTAGCGATCCTCTTTCCCGACGTTGAGTTTCACCTCATCGACGGCATTGCCAAGAAGGTCCGGGTCTGTAACGAGGTCATCGAAGCCCTTGGCCTAACGAACGTCAAGGCCGAGCAAAAGCGGGCTGAAGAGCTCAAGAAGCCGATCTACGATTTCGTCATCACCCGCGCCGTGGCCAAGATGGACAAGATTGCCCTCTGGAGCATGCGCCTGATCACCAAGCGGCAACGCCACGCCATCCCCAACGGCATCCTCGCCCTCAAGGGCGTGGGCCTCAAGGAAGAGATGGCCGCGCTGCCCAAAGGTTCTTACTTGGAAGAATACCCGATTAAGAACATTTTCCCAGGCCACGATTTCTATGATGTGAAAGCGGTGATCTACATGCAATACTAGGCATTAGTAGGCATTAGTAGGTAGGCATTAGGCGGTAGCACTTATGCCTAATGCCTACCTACTAATGCCTACCTACTAATGCCTAATTTACTACCTTTGCCTTTCTAAAATAAACTGCCCCATGGCTACGACAACTTACAGCTCCGCCGACACGAAAAAGTATTGGCTTTTATTCTTCGTTTTCTTCGTGATCTTCATGTTCATGCTAGTATTCATGAACCAGTGGTTTTGGGTCGTTATGCCGTTTATGCTGACGTTCCTCGTGATGGCACTCGGCTACATGTAACAGTGTGTTTTAGCGACCTAAGAGGATGCTAAAATCAGGAGTAACACGGTGTTGCTCTAATTAAAAAATACAGTTTTGTATCGTAATTATCTTAAAGGATGGCGACGATACAAAACTGCATTTGTGGTTTGGGGCTGGGTTGAGCGCCTTTAGGGACGCCGTATAAATAACTTACTGGTTTTTGATCTGACGCTTTTGTTCTCACCAAACTTACAAATCCTTTGCATAGCCTTAGCTACGGAAATGATTTTTAAGTGTGGTGGGGGCAAAATAAGGCGGTCAAAAGGCGTAAGTTATTTGTACGGCGTCCCTTAACAATGAAAGTAAGTCGTTAACGCATCATTTATCTCATGTTGGTAAACGGCATCGGGTTCAATTTGGCAGGTTTCGGGGAATAATGCCCCTGCACACCGCCTAGTGGACTAGCCAGTAAGTTTCGTTAGCTAAAAACGAAGATATTTTGGTCGCTGGCTAAACGAAAAATCACTTGCATAGCCGTAGCTACGGAAGTTGTTTTTCGTGACGCCAGCGGGCAGAAGATCAAGTTTTGGGCAACGAAAATTACTGGCTGGCCCACCAGTATCCCTTTCTAGTTTGATTTCAGCGGCTTGCGCACTGGCCTGATAAGCCGAATAGCAACTGATAAACGAAAACAGCAGAGGGGTGAAGCAGGTAATCAGTAATGCAGCGCGTCCTTTTTTTGTATTAATCATTTGTTCTTTTCTTTTTGAGGATTTCAAGTAGGTCTTCTTCGCTAAAACTTGGGCCATCACCAATAGCGTACAGGTCTCTGACTTTATCGGCATCCTCATCACTAATATCAAAAAATCCGTATTTCTTCTGTAGTGCGTTTAAAGAAACACGTACGTTAATTGAGTGTTGAAGGTATTCTCTGCCATCTTTTATATGGTCATATGAATCCCTTGGGTAATCATTGGGGGCACTTACTGCAGGCAATGCCGCTGCTGCATTTCGAAGGGCTTCAAAGTCGAGCATGTTAATAGTTGCTAGAAACATACTTTTGTCATGGAATACTTTCTTGTAAGTAGCGTATTCTTTGCTGTAAGCGATGGTTTCCAAAGAAACTGAAGCCGCGTTTTTTCACACCCTGCTACTACCGCCGACAGCGTTAGTATGATGAAATATAAGATGATTTTTTTCATTATGTGGATGAAATAGCTATTGTAAGACAGCTAGTTTTTACCCTCCGGTTCTACTGTTAACACAGTTTTGATACTTAATTCTTGAAACACCTACTGTAGCCACGTAACCTAACGCGCAGGCCAAAGGCGCGATGACCGTTGCTGACCCAGCTGCTGGACCATCTACCATTATTATAGTGGCTGTTAGTACTTCTAGTTCGTGTGTATTATAGCACGGGGTCCCCCTGGTCGGAACAGTTATCCGATCCGTTAACTGCATTTTTGCAGAGGCTGAAACTTGTTCTTTTGAATAGCCACTCTGTTCTACAAATGTCTGAAATGAGCTGATTTTTTCGGAAAAATGGCTAAGCTCTTTCTCCGGAATCTCTAGATGTGCTAAAAGCTCTTCTGGAGTCAAACTTGCATCTGTAAGTTTCTGAACACGGATTTGTTCGTAAACCATGCTCATTAAGCCTGTCTCAGCGTGAGTTGAATTGATTAGAGATGCTATTTCTGCATCAAGTGAGGTTAAATTCTCTGCTTCTGATTGTAAATCAACGGAGTACGGAGAATCTTGCGTGCAGTTACTGAGCAGTATGCTCAGTAACAGGATAAAAAAGGTGTTTTTCATTAGTACGAAATGTTAAAGTAGACCAACTTGGCTACCAATAGGACAAATATAGGGGGGGGGCTGGGTTTAGCAAATACTGAAGAATGTTTATTTTAATTAAATGTAATATTGCAGTTTTATGTATTGGTTTTTATCGATTTTGGGGTTGATTGTACCGCGAGGAAGCGTTTTTTACCCGGCCTGATTCTAATAGAAATAGATTGCTGTGATAGGAAATTGAATGCCTTGACCGGTACTATTTTAATTTTAAAGCTGGCCTTCTCCTCTTATGTCAACTTGGAATAAAGCTAACAAGTGTACGTGTATAATTAATTAAAATATATGTGCTTCTTGATTCCTGTTTAGACAACCAACTGTCCTCATGGTTTTTTTGAGGTGAAGCGGCGGTTGTAATTCTATCAATGTACCGTGAGTTTGGGCGCATAAAGATTACAATCTTACAGGCGGACTGAAAAATCATACCGCTTCTTCAAATCCCTTGGGCGTGTACCGCGCTTCGCGGCTAGCTTCGCCGGTTGGCGATACTCAATATAAACGCCAACTTTTAAAGGTCGAGAAATACGGTTGAGTAGAGCTACGGACGCAGGTTCAAGGTTAAGGGGGGCGTTATTGAATGAAATTCCGAAATTCCGATAAATCAAACATGTTGCCTGATAAATCACACGATTCCTCCAAACCACCCCCTGAAAAACCGAATGTCCGATAAATCAGACGGAGCCTTACAAGCAGTGCTTTTTCAACCACCTTTGCACCCGCGCCCGCGCCCACATCTACCTTGAAGCTCGCAAACGAGCTATTGCGCAACGCTTACCATCCACTCCTCCACCATCGTTTCCAGAACCGCCAGTGGCACACAGCCCGGCGAGAGTACGAGGTTATGGAATTCCTTGATGTCAAATTTATCGCCAAGGTCTTTCTCTGCTTTTGCCCGCAGTTCACGGATCTTTAGCTGACCAATTTTATAACTCAGCGCTTGACCTGGGATGGCCATGTAGCGCTCAATCTCAGCTATGATGCTCGCCTCGGACTCCGCTTCATTGTCCAGGCTGTATTGGATGGCTTTTTCCCTACTCCAGCCTTTGCTGTGGATGCCAGTGTCAACAACGAGGCGAATGGCGCGGTGCATCTCCGCGCTCAACATCCCGAAGTACTGGTAAGGATCGTCGTAGAGGCCAAGCTCTTTACCAAGGCTCTCGGTGTACAGCGCCCAACCTTCGCCGTAGGCGGAGTACCAGAGGCTGCGGCGGAAGTCCGGGAGGGCTTCGTTTTCCTGCGTCAGGCTAACCTGGTAATGGTGGCCAGGGATGGCCTCGTGGAGGAAGAGGTCTTCGTCGCTGAAGATGTTGTAGGAGGTAACGTCGGGGATGGGGACGTAGAAAACGCCCGGGCGGGTACCGTCCTGGCTGCCAGGATTGTACTCCGCTGAAGCCGACTTCTCCCGAAAGGCCTCCGTCCGGCGAACCTCAAAGGCCGTCTTCGGCGTCTGGTCAAATAACTTGGCCAACTGCGGCTTCATCTTTTCATGGATGGCCTCGAAGTTGGCTATTACCTGCTCCGGTTTGTCGAAGGGCATCAGTTCTGGCTTGGTCCGGACTTCATCAAAGAACTCCTGCAAGGAGCCGGTAAATCCAACTTCAGCTTTCACCTTCTCCATTTCGCTGCGCAAGCGAGTAACCTCACTCAAACCCAGTTGGTGGATTTCATCGGCCGTCATCGTTGTGGTCGTGTACCGCTTGATGAGGTGGTTGTAGTAATCAGCTCCCTGGGGGATGGCGTCGATGCCGCTGCTCGCACGGCCTTCCTTTCGGTATTCGTCGTGAACGTAAACGGCAACGTCCCGGAACTTACTTGTGATGCCATCTACCATGTCTTCGTACTCAGCTGTGATGGATTGGCGGTCGACGTCGGAGAACGTTTCTGGGATGTTTACTGCTGGGCCGAAGAACAGGTGTTCTTCCAGCGGTTCCAATGTCATATCATCCAACTGAGGTTGGAGCTTTTCAATGAGGGAAGAGGGGAGGACGTAGCCAGCTTCAACGCCTTGCTTCATGTTTACTATCGCAGTGTCCAGCATCTGGCTGAAGACTTCGACCCGGGACAACCAGTTGTCATAATCTTGAATGGTGCTGAAGGGTTGGGCGCTCTGGCCGCTGGCCAGTTGGCCGATCATGAGGTGGAAACCGCTGAATTGATCCAGCGGTAACAATTCTTCGCGGAAGCCGAGGGCTTCTTGGCTGAGGTCACATTCCCAAGCCAGCACGTCGTAGCTGACTTTCTGCGTCGCATCAAGCTTACTGCGATCCACCTTTTTAAGCGCTCTTTCGTAGTTGGTGTAAAATGCGCCCATACGCTTCTTGAAGTCCTGCGTCAGGATATTCTCCAGCTTGTCGTTGTACTTGTTGTCGCCGATGAAGGTGGCCTCCACCGGGTTTAGGGCCAGCCGTTCGGCGTTGTAATCAACCAGTAGTTTGTCAAAGTCAGCGCCAACGGTTTCGTCCGTAGAGGAGGTTGTGTTGCCGTTGCCACAGGCAAAGAGTAGGGCTAGGACGAGTAGGGGGAGAAGTTGTTTCATGGGGGTAAAGTTAGGTGTCTGGGAGAGATTGTTGTTCCAACTATCCTTGCACCAGCGTCCGCGCCCTTTTATTCCTACAAGCGCACGAACGAAGTGAGCTACCAACGTGCGGCAGCCTCCAACATCCTGTCTCCTGTCTCCAGCCTCCCTCCCTAAACCCGTTTCAGCCTCACCGGATACGTCTTCCCACTATACCACTGCGGCACGTACAAATTACCATCATCGTCGACGCAAACATCATGCGGATTCAGGAAGGTCATATCGTCATAAACGACTTTGGTGAAGTCCTCTTGGTTCGTCGGAGCAGATCCCCCGGGTAGGGAAACAACGTTGAAGTCTTTGTCCAGAACGGCGATCATGCCATCGTAAGAACCCCAGGTTTTGGTAACCAAAACCGCAAACAGCGTGAACTCTCCAGAAAGCACCGGCCGACAAATCTGCAGCCCCGGCAACTTACGCGTCATGTCGTGCTTCCCGTCCATCGTCCAACGTTGAAACTCCTGGGCGGCACGGCTTGTGATTAATAGTTCTTCCTTGCCCCGACGGGTATCGACGGCGATGCCGTGGCAACAGTCGAAGTGCTCAGGGCCGCCGAAGACGTTTTTCAACCGGCCTTTAGTGTCGAAGTGGAAAATTTTATTGGTGCCATAGCCATCGGCTACGTAAATCTCGCCGCTAACCGAAACAGCGGTCTCCGTCGGCTTAAAGGCCTTGCCCTTCGGAATCTGATCTTTAGGGACATTAAGCTCGCGGATGATGCGGCCGTCAAGGTCGACACTGATGACCCGCCCGGCATTTGAGTCCGTAATCAGGAAGGCCTGGTCACTTCCGTAGCCAACGACCGTTAAGCCATGGGGTTCGGTCAACCCCAGTTTCCAAGAATCCAGCAGCTTACCGTCTTTGTTGTAAACAAGAACATCAAACTTGCTACTGACAACAGTCATAACCAAGCGGTTTCTGCTGTCCATTACCATTTCATGGCAGTGTTGGACTGGCTGGGTCTTTGTATCGAGGTCTCCCCAATTTTTGTCAACTTTGTATTGGAAATCACCGTGACCGACAAGCTTGTCGGAAGAAGGAGCAGGCAATGCTGGAGTACTTGTTTTTTTTGTGGGGCCACATCCGATAAGGGGGAGTGTGGCGGCGGCCAAAACTGTCGATTTAAGGAAATTACGGCGGTTTTTCATGTTGTTTCGGGTTCAGATTTGAGAGACCACTAGGTGCCCAAATATAACATTTTCAACCTTAGAGTTTTCAGTAGGCGGAGGCGGATGTGTATCGCAAATTGTAGAAAGTCTCTCCCGTTCGGCGGCTACTCTCCTAGCGAAGCCGGAGTGGGCCGGACGGAGGAAGACCACACGTCGAGCAATCTATCACACCAACCACCAGAGAAGTATTCTATGCAGCGATGTTTACCTTATCCACCGAATTACCTACCTTAGCTTCTGCATGCAAAGCACCACCTCCAAACCCACTTCCGGCCGTAATCTGACGATCATCATCGTCAGTACGCTACTCGTCGTGGCATCCCTCGTCTGGGTCGCTGTTAGCATTAACCGGGAGGACACCTGGTGGCTAACCACGTTGTCTGCGCTACCAATTTTTATCGGTGTTTTCTACTTGGCACGAAACAACGAACCAGGAACCCCCGCTTATCAAATTCGGCAATTTCTCTTCGGCAACGGCTTGTTCACTGCCCTAGCGATAATCATTGGCTTGTCGATATGCGGTTTCTACTGGAGGCCATTTTACTGGTTGGCAATTGTGGCCTTGGTCGCCCTTCTCGGAGCACTCGTCTACGACTACTACTTTCTCTACACCGTTTCTCGAAAGATCACCGCAGAGCGCCTGTTGCCGAAGGTGTTGTCGCTAAGCGATGAGATGCAGATTCGGATCAAGGTCCACAATGCAAGCAGCCACAGCGTCACCGCTCAGGTGGTTGATGAATTGCCCTTCGACCTTCAGATCAGGGACCATCAAATTGACCTGGAACTGGAAGGAGAGTCAGACAAAGAGCTCCGTTATCCCGTCCGGCCGCTCACGCGAGGCGAATACGAGTTTGGCCAAATCAATATTTTCCTCCGCAGCAAACTAAGGTTGGCGGAGTGGCGATTGGTCCTTGGTGAAAAGGCAACGGTGCCGGTTTATCCTAGCATCATTCAGATGCAGAAGTTTGCGCTGCAGGGAAAGACGACCGTGCCGGCCTCGGGCCGGCGTCGCCTCCGCCGCTTAGCAAAGAGCTATGAGTTCGACCAGATCAAAAACTACGTCCAGGGAGACGATCTCCGTAGTGTAAACTGGAAGGCCACCAGCCGGATGAATACCCTGATGGTCAATATGTATGAGGATGAACGCGCCCAGCGCGTTTACTGCGTCATCGATAAAGGCCGTACCATGTTGATGCCCTTTGAAGGGCTCAGCCTACTCGACTACGCCATCAACGCAACCCTCGCCCTCAGCAATGTCATCATCAACCGTGAAGACCGTGCCGGATTACTAACCTTCTCCGACAAAATCGGCACCGTCCTTCCCGCCGACAGTAAGCCCGACCACCTCCGCCGTATCATGGAGGCCCTCTACCGGGAAGAAGAGCGCCAACTGGAAAGCAATTACGACCTGCTCTACTACGCCAGCCGGAAACTCCTTGGTGGACGTAGCCTGATCATCCTGTTCACCAATTTCGAAAGTAACTATGCCCTAGACCGAGTTTTGCCCGGTCTGCGCCGCATTGCCAAAGCCCACCAGCTGGTGGTTGTCATGTTCGAAAATACCGAAATCGCCGACCTTCTGGACGATAAGGCCTACGAAGTCGAAGACATCTATCGCAAGGCCACCGCCCGTAATTTTCTCCAGCAGAGAGAATTGATGGCGGCCCGCCTGCGGCAAAACGGTGTGAAAGTCGTCCTTACCCGCCCAGAAGACTTAACGGGGTCGGTGATTAACAAATACTTGGAACTGAAGAGCCGGGGGTTGGCTTAGAAGAAGAGAGGCATTAGTAGAGAGGCGGTAGGCATTAGTAAATAGGCATAAGGCGATAATAATCTTTGCTTTTTTTGTTCTTACA
>JBLIGS010000085.1:0-11235 GCA_047637095.1 Neolewinella sp.
GCCAATTGCTGCTCCACCCCGCGCAATTGCATGCGGCAGGCAGCGACTAAGGCTTCAGCCCGTGCAACGCGGGCGTGTAGTTGATCAATATTCGCAGGAACCTCCTGCAGTTCGGCTAACAAAGCTTCTAGCTCTGCAATTGCGTTGGCGTAAGTCACTAATGATAAAAGTTTCGGCGCGAAGATACGATTTGTCTTCGCTTATAAGTAGGTCAACGTGTTTTGGTTATTCTATTCAAAATAGATTCGGTAGGCAGCGGTATCACTCGCCGGCGTTTCGACCTCAAAGTTATAATGTTCCTCTAGATCATGGAGCAGTGTTTGCCTTAAATTCACATCCTCATTACTACGCTTCATGCCAATGTTTAGTCGGGGGTTCCTGGTTCCCTCCGGAGAGACAATTATCTTGGCCTTGCCGCCGGTCGCCACCAGGTTTCTGATGACTTCCTCCAGTTCGGTATTTTTAAACCCGATGGTGTCCACACCAAAGGTGTGGGCAAAGTCCTTTTCTTGGTCCATCGGAGAGACTTCCTCCACCTTTAGCTGCACGTAATCATTATCAGTATTAATCACTTCCGTTGCTCCACTTCCCAGCAAGGCAAACCCAACCAATAAGAAATTGTGGAGAGCGTGCAGCAAAAAGGTCCAGAGGAACCCGAACTTAGTTCTCAAGTAACCACCCAACGCGCCCATGACGAATTGCGGAGCGACGAGAATGGGGCTCAAGAGCCACAGAGCGGCCGTTCTGTCCGGGTAATTGGCGAGGTGGACGTAGGCGAAGGTGATGGCGAAGCCGTAGAAGATCCAACGGTAATTTCTATCCCACCAGGCCCTGCGGCCGGCCGCTAATTCTTGGTTGGCTTCCGGTCCGGCATTGGGACTGACGAGGCGGGCTAGGCCCGCCACGGGATTCGCCTGAAACCGTAGCATCAACCGGAAGACCAGCTCTTCAAAGAACGGGGTTATCAGCACCGCAACTAAGATGAGTTGCCAGATGGAGAAGTTGCCCAAGGCGTCAGCAACGGCATGGTTTTCCATGTCGATCAAATCCAGTTTATCCACCAGTGTGATCAATAGGCCGGCAGCCATGGCAAAAGCGAGGTCGATGCCTAGAATTGCAAACAGGCGTTTGACTTTAAAACTGGTAGTGGCCGTTTCGTCAAGTTCATCAACGGGATTGCGGAAGTAGGCTAGAAGTTCTTTGAACATGGACAAACTTAACTAAAACCGAACGTTCATCAACCCACAAATATCCTTAACCTCCTTAATCGTCTCCTGGGCAGCAACTACTTGACTCTTTTAACTGTCATCTGCTTGACTTACCCCCCGGACTAGACAAATAATAACACTGGCCTATTGCATTACCCGAAAGAATAATGGTTCTTTGCGGTTAGAACGAGGTGATAGTTTCGCTTTAGCCTATTGGCCAGCTATCCCTTTAAACACAGGTTCTTCCTAAAGGAGTTTTGCACCGCTCCTAATTCCACTCACTTTTCACATCCATTATAATGCGTTACCTGACTAATTGTCTATTGGCTCTCGCGTGCCTTAGCACGGCCTTTTTATCTGCCCAAACATTGCCAAGCACTCGGCAGGGCGAAATCCCCACACTGGTTATGCCGGTCCAAAACAATGCCCAGTTGATGGCCCTTGAATTGGAAGCCCGCAAACCCGGCCGGGCTCCTCAGTTTGCCAATGTATTGGACGTCGACGTTCGGCCGACGACCCATGGTGAATGGAACGACAACGGAGATGGCACCTCCACCTGGATGCTCCGCCTCTCCAGCCCTGGCGCCTACACCCTTAACCTCGGTTTCACCGAATACTGGATGCCCGCCGGTGGTGAGCTCTTCCTAACCACCGGTAAAAAGGAAAACTGGGACGTCCTCGGCCCCTTCACTCCTGCCGATAACGAGACCCACAACGAACTGTGGACCCCCATTCTGGATGGCGACCAACTGATCATCGAAGTCCGTCTACCAACGGCAGAACAGGCAAACCTCCGATTATGGCTTACCAACGTTGGCCATGATTACCTCGGTTTCAACCAGAAAAGCGTTTCTGGCAGCTGTAACATCGACGTTGTCTGCGCCGATGAAGACGGCTGGGGCATCGTTGATGGCTACCGCGACATCATTCGCTCCGTAGCCGTTATGAGCCGCGGCGGCGGTACTTTCTGTACCGGCTTCCTTGTCAACAATGTTCGCCAAGACGGCACGCCGTACTTCATGACGGCCAACCACTGTGGCATGAACGCCGGCAACGCAGCCTCCTTGGTGACTTACTGGAATTTCGAGAACACCACCTGTCGTGTACCTGGCTCAGGAGCCAGCGGCGGCGGTGGAGACGGCGTTCTTAGCACCAACAACACCGGTTCCGTCTGGCGGGCAAGCAACCCTGCCAGCGATATGACCATCGTGGAAATGGACGATCCCATCAACCCTGACGCCGACGCATTCTTCGCCGGTTGGGACTTTTCCTACGACGTACCGCTGGATACCGTTATCGGCATTCACCACCCAAGCACGGATGAGAAGCGAATCACCTTTACCTTCCAACAGACTTATTACACCAACGGATTCAACGGTCCGGCAGATGTTGCTGGTACTCACCTTCACATTCCAGACTGGGACCTCGGCACCACCGAGCCCGGCTCTTCCGGCTCTCCAGTCTTCGACAAAAACCGCCGCATCCGTGGCCAGTTGCACGGCGGCCAGGCTGCCTGTGGTAACGACGCTTACGACACCTACGGCTCCTTTGCCCGTAGCTGGGAAGGTGGCGGAACGCCAAGTTCACGCCTACGTGACTGGTTGGATCCAGATGATACTGGTGTAACCTTCATCGACGGCGTTGACGTCAATGCGCCACAGACTACTGTTTTTGCGAACCCAGTGGAGCAGAACGTATGTAGCCCAGAGTCTTCCACCTACAGCGTTATTCTTGGTGCTGGCTTCGCTACCGATGTGCAACTCAACATCGAAGACCTTCCCGCGGGCCTCAGTGCAAGCTATTCCCAAAACCCAGCAACGCCGGGCTCGACTATAACCCTTACCATCACTCCCGATGCTGGCTTGGAAGGCAACTTCGCCTTCAACCTATCCGGAACGGACGGAGCGGAAACTGATCAGGTTAGCCTTCAGCTCAACGTTGCCTCAGGAGTACCTGCTATCACTACTCAGATTTCACCAGCGGCCGACGAATCGAACGTAAGCCTAACTCCTGTCCTTTCCTGGGATGGAACAGCGGGTACAACCTACGAGTACCAGCTCGCTATAGACGCTAACTTCAGCACCCTGCTGGCGACCGGCACCGCGGATGATCCAAACATCACACTTGGTGCTTTGGAAGAAGGCACCAACTACTTCTGGCGCGTTCGTACCCTAAACGACTGCGGAAATGGGGAATGGTCCACTTCCCGGAACTTCGTTACGCTAGCACTTTCTTGCCAGGCAAATGAAACCAGCGCCAATGTTCCAGTAACCATTAGTGGCGACGGGACAGATGAAATTTCTTCGGCGCTTAACATTAGCCAAGAGGCCGACATTTCTGCGATGGAAGTCAACGTTGAAATTAGCCACTCTTACATCGGCGATCTCATAGTAACCCTCATCAGCCCCGACGGCGTCGAAGTCATACTGTTTGACCGCATCGGCGTTCCGGCGTCCGGCTTCGGCTGTCCTGGGGACAACCTCAACCTGAGCTTCGACGACAATGCAGCGATGGACTATGCTGCTCTTGAGGCTACCTGTGGTGGCGGTGCCATTACCGCTGAAGGTCTTTTCCAACCGCTCGAGTCCCTCACCGCTTTCAACAACGAAAGCCCGCTTGGCGACTGGACCCTCCGTGTAAACGACGAAGCAGGTGGCGACGCCGGAGCGCTCCAGTCCTGGGGCATCGCTTTCTGTAATGCCAGCGCTACCCTTCCCGTTCAACTGAGCAAATTCACGGCGGTTAACGACGGTTGTGATGTGATTATCGACTGGGCAGCAGCACTCGAAGACAACTTCGATTTCTACCAGCTAGAAGTCAGTGCTGACGGCCGACGGTTCACTACCATCGCCAAGGAGCATGGTGGCAAAGCTACTTACCAATTCGTTGATGAGGCAGTAAGTGGCACCAACTTCTACCGCCTTAAGATGGTAGACTTGGACAATACCTCAGCTTACTCAGAGGTGATTGTAGCCGCTAACGAATGTGGTAAGCCGGCGGTAACGTCGATCTTCCCAAACCCCACCGCTGGTGGTGAGTTGTTGACGGTGCAGTTCGATCGGCCGCTGGCCGAGGGAACAGTGTTCCGGATTTACAGCGCTGACGGACGTCAGCTGCGCAGCCAGACGGTAGCGGCAGGCCTGACGACTCACACCCTAGACGTTGATGGCCTTCCTACTGGGACTTACTTCCTACGGGCAGTGACCGGCAGTGAGGTGGTGACGAAGGGCTTTGTGGTTAGCCGGTAGGTTAGCAGCTAGGTTTTAGTATCAAGTAAGCAAAAAGCGGTTAGCATTGAGCAGGGAGTAATTCTCTCCGCTTATGCTAACCGCTTTATGTTTTAGTGGTAGTCCTGCTTCCGTCTCTGGCTACAGTTAACCCGCCATTTTCCTGTCGAGCGCCAGCGAGTATCCTTGCGGCAGCTAACTGCTGGACGACCTTGACTTACGGGCTGTTTGACTAATAATAGCCGCGGACGCAGGTGCAGGATTTGTTAAATACCATAGCTGGTCGGCGGGGCTGAAGACCTCCAGGCCTGAATGCCGCCAAAGGCCGTTTACCGATTTGCCATTCATGGATCTCATTTCTGTTCAGGCGCAAGCGAATAGCAAGTACACCTTACTCCAAAATGCGGTAGTGACTGTTTGGCTAAACCTTGTCCCATTTCATCCGCAAGGTGCCGTCGATCTCAGAGACACTCAGGTTAAAATTGTTCTCGTTGAGGCGACTGATGGTTCCCAACCAGCGAAAGGCCAGGAATCCATTCCCGTCAAAGAAGTCCGCATCGATGGTAAACTCGAGGTCGTCGTCCAGGTCGCGCAGCGCGTCAATGAACCAAGTTCCTACGAAGAATTCACCTCCCCGTGTCAAGTATTCAACTTGTCCGTTCGGTAAGAAAGTCAGTAGATCGCCTTCGAAGTCATTGGTGATGTTATTGTTGAACAGGGAGCCGTCTTCATCAAAAACAGCGCGGTCAATTTCCCAGGTGCCAAGTAGCCTGTCTTCACGGCGTTCGATCTTGTCTTGAATTGAACATCCGGTAGTGAACAGGACCAGGGCAGCAAATAGTAGAAAGTATAGGTTTTTCATGTCTGTGTAAGATCATTTGGTTACCCGAAAGGTCTTACACTAGCTTGTGAAAGCTGCATCTTAACAGTGGTTTTAAGGCGTATTTAACGGGTGTTAACGGGGACAAGGCCGCTATTACAGGGTTTTAAGAAAGCGGTAACAAGCGTAATTAACATTTAGGGGTAAGCGTTTAGTCTTCAGGCAACCTCAATATGACACACTGGCCACTTGGTCTAAAAAAATAGCCCTTAGGCAACCTCCAATGGCTGCCTAAGGGCTAATTGCTAACCGCTACATGCTCATGGCTTACTCCGGTCCGGTCTTCGCCTTCATACGGGGGTTGGCAGGACGGTTGGCGATCATTTTCTGAAAAGTGATCTTCTGGCTATCGGTTAGGATAGTAGCAACCTCTTCGTTCTGCTTTGTGTTGACAATCACTTCCTGGTAACGGATTTCGTCCCGATTGACCGCTGAAGTGCGCAGTGTATCGCGCTGCTTAGCATACTTGGTGTTGATCTCAGTCAGTGCTGTGATCTGCTCAGCCGTTAGTTCTAACCGCGCGGCTAAAACGACCGTACGGCGGTTAACCCGTTCTTCGAGGGTTGGGGCCTTGCGTTCTGCAGTTGGTGCACCGTCGCGTGGCGACGGAGGGGCTTTCTGAGCGTAGGCGCTAGTAGTAGCGGTCAGCATGACCAGGAAAATAAGAAGCTTTTTCATTGGGATAATTTTCGTGATGTACACGACCGTTGGACGGTCGGGAATGTCAAAAGTAAACTTTTGTGGAGGATTTTTCGCTACCAACACACAGTATGGGGCCGTCTAAAACCTCCTTCGTCGGTTTTCACGACACACATACGATGAGCGGTGGTCCAAATACCAAGATAGTAGCAGTTTGCACGTAGTATAGTGTCCTCTGTTGTTACCGCAGGTCGTATTTTAATAGGGCTATACTATGTTTCCAACGATGGGCAACCTGAATTACTTGTTGACTGTTTGCCGCTAATAGTACCTTTGTCCGTACAACGCCTCCCCTACCCAAAGTATCCTTACTTACAGACCAAGCCAGCCAGCCATCAGACTACTACCTCTCCTGCTTTTCGCCCTACTATTCTTCGCCCAGCTTTTCACGCTGCAGCATTGTGCAACGCCGACTTCGCCAAGTGGTGGCCCGCGGGACACCTTGGGGCCAATCATGATTGTGGAGGAGACGACCCCAAATTTCCAGACGAATTTCAAGCCGGAGGAAATAATCTTGACTTTCGACGAATGGGTCGAGCTTGACCCGAAGCAGGAAATCCTTATTTCTCCGCCTTTGGAACTTGGTGAAGACAACCGACCGGTGCTAAATCGGCGGAGCCTCGTTATCCCTTTACAAGGCCTGGAACTACGCGACAGCGTGACCTACGTTGTCAACATCGGTTCGGCCATCAAAGACCTCAACGAAGGCAACCCAACGGAGAACCTCCGCTTCGTCTTTGCCACCGGACCAGTGCTCGACTCCGCTTCCGTTAGCGGAACCTTGGTTAGGGATTTCACGGGGGAACCAATTGAAAACGCCGTTTTCACGCTGTACAGTAACCTAGCCGATACGGCGGTAACCACCGGCAACCCGACCTACTTTGCCCAAACCGACGAAGAGGGTAAGTTTACGGTATTCAACATTCGTCCGGGGATTTACCGGGCCGTTGCGCTGGAGCGCAACCCTTCCGCCACCAACTACTTCATCGACATTTCCGGCTTCGCCCAACCGCTCGCCATCGGCTTCAAGGACAGTCTGCTTACCGTAACCGACGGAACCAACCAGGCGGGTGTCCTCCAACTTTCGACTGTACCGAGGCAGGTTAAACTCAACGGTGTTGACACGACCGATTTAGGCAGGATTAAGCTTAGTATGAACCAGCCAGCAGAACGCGTTGACTTGGTCTACTCCGGCAATTACCTCCGCAGGAATGACAAGGACACCATCAATCTTTTTTACCGGGAGTTGCAGGCCGACAGTATCTTCTTTGGTCAGGGCACCGCTATTGCAGACACCCTTTACCTTCCGGGCATTTTGCCCACATCGGGCAACCCGCTGCAAGCCGTCTCCACCCTCTCCGGCCGCCTCAACCCCACCCTGGGTGCCAACTACAGCTTCAACCGGCCACTGGAAAGCCTTGACACAAGCCTGATAATACTGACCAAGGACACCTTCGTCGACCGCGTCCCCTTCACATTCGTCATCGACCCCCTCTACCCCGGCAACCTTCGGATCAATGCTAAATGGGAAGCCTCCGTTGCCTACCAGTTAGAAATGCTACCGGGTGCCTTGACCGATTGGTCTGGCGGCACAAACCCTGACACCCTGTTTAATAAAACCAGGGTTGATGCTGTAGACAAGTATGGTATACTCCGGCTCTCCGTCCTTAACCTTGACTCTACGGCCAACTACATCCTACGGCTCATTGAGAAGGATGAACCGATAGTTCGTACCCAGCGGTACGTCACCAGCCTACCTACATTCGAGGTGGAATACACCGGTTTGAATCCAGCAACTTACCAGGTAGAGATCATTCTTGATCGAAACAAAAATGGTAGGTATGATACCGGTGATTTTTTCACCATGCGGCAGCCAGAGGTCGTACGGCGGTTTGAGTTGGAGGCCCTGAGGGCCAACTGGGAAGTGGAAGAGATAATTGATTTGAAGGAGTAAGGCACAAACGCCTTATTTCAGAAACGGTGGACAGGAAATAGCTTTCTGTACACAAAATTGACTTGTTAGTGGACAGCAAAGTTGGGAACCTGAGTTACGCCTCATTGGATCAAGCCCCCCTTGCTACTGAAACCGGTTTCACATTTTTAAATATCCATAAAAGGCCTACCTTACGATCGTGAATAATGGGCTCTGGTGTTATGCTTGTGCCCATCAATCTAAACTCAAAAACCTGATTATGAGTCTACAAGACAAATACCGCAGCGTCCTCAACATGGGCGAAAAATTTAACGCTACCGACGGTTTCGTCGAGGAAGCCGACGGCATGCTCCGCCTTGGTGGTACCGTGGAGTACCTCCACGAGAAAGACCAGATGTGGGACGAAATCAAGCGTGTTGGTGGCGAAAGTGCTATGGACATCAATGCTGACATCAAAGTCCGCAACCACTCCATTTACGCTATGCACACTGTTGCTAAAGGCGAGAGCCTTTCCCTCATCGCAAAGGATTACCTCAAAGACGTAATGGCCTACAAAGCCATTTTCGCCTCCAACTCCGATACCCTCGACGATCCAAACAAGATCCACCCAGGCCAGGAACTGGTAATCCCTTTCCCAGAAGGGCGTACGGTTTAAGGTTTAACCATTAGCGCTTAGCATTAAGCTTTTAGAAAAGCCATCTTCGATCCGGAGGTGGCTTTTCTTATTTCCATGCAATACAACTTAGTCTTTACCTGCGGCCGCGGCAGATTAGTCAAGTAGTACCGCAACACACAACCCGGGGATTAGGAGCAAGGGCCCCACCGTGCAATCACTGATGGTAGAAGATGACGAAGGCTACCCCATTTGGCGAACGGCCACTCAACGTTTACCACGACGGCGACCCGCAACTTTGCAACCCGCAACATATAACCCGTTCACAGTAACAAATCCATATTCACCCGCTCCTCGATTAACTCTACTGCCCGGCGAATTTTCCACGGCGTTTTCAGGTTGATCTTTACCTCCATCTGGTTAATCCGAACAGCGGCGCCATAGGTGTCAAGCGCACAAGAAACTACAGGAATTTTATGCGCGTCAATAAATTCCCGGTGGGGCATCGTGACGCTATCGCTGTCTTCCCCAGTCACAATGATCCCGGCAATGGTTGAGCCCGGCAAGTTTCGTTCTTGGAGGATGGACTGAAGGGCATCAAGGGCCTCTTCTAGGCGGCGACGACTGACCAATATTAGCAAATTTTTCAGATCTACTACTTCTTCGAGTGCTAAAAGGCTCCCACTCCCAATGTTCTCCACCCGGTTCATCAACTGGTCACGATGGAGGACTGTTTTCCCGTTCAATGCCCGCCGAATCGTGGCCATAATGGGGCTGGAAAGTGTTTTTTCATAAGGCAAGACTCCGAGCAGTGGGATGCCTAGTTTTTTCAAATAAATATTAAGGTAATGCTCCACCTTTTTCATTTTGGCCGGTAATGCCTTATTCACAATAACTCCACGAACGGGAACCCTGCGCTCCCGAAACATGGCGAGATTCATGTTCAGTTTGTCGATGGTACTACCGATACCGCCTTCCACAATCATGACCACTGGAGCATCAAGGAGTTGTGCTACCTGGGCGTTGCTAATATCGCAAACGGAACCAACTCCTGGATGGCCGGTTCCTTCATAGATGACAAAATCGTTCTCCGCTTGCAGCCGGCGGCTGGCTCTGGTAATCTGGGTAGTGAAATCAAATTGAGTTGGATCATCCAGGTATTGAGAGGTAACGCCATGGCCAATGATGACCGGGCTGTGCAGGTCTGCTCGCAACTCAAAATCCATACCCCGAGCAAAAAGAAGGGCATCTTTATCAACCCTTAAGTCCCCTAATTCCACGAATTCCTGGCCGACGGGTTTGCAATAACTAACCTTGTGGCCTCGGGCACGAATGGCGGCCATCAGGCCGAGGGTAGAAGTAGTTTTGCCCACGTGTTGAGAGGTGGCAGCAATGTATAAGCGGTCGAGCATGGTCTATTTTTAATTTAGGCTTTCTGGGCGCGGACGCAGGTGCAAAGGAAGTTATAAAAGCAGAGAGGTAAACCCCGTACCTTTGCATCTAGGAACAATAACGGACCAAAAAACCACAATACCAAAATACCAGCCTTGCCCTCTCTCTTATCTTCCATCTTTGGCCTCCGTTGCCCACAGTGCCGTCGCGGTGATCTTTTCCCCACCAGCTCTTTTTCCTTCGACAAGCCCTTCGAGCAATACGAACATTGCCCCAAATGTGGCCAGAACTGTTTCCCCGAACCTGGCTTTTACTACGGTGCCATGTTCATTTCCTACATCGGTTCTGCCTTCTTCTGTCTCGGCTTCGTCATGCTACTCCACTGGGTATTAGATTGGTCCATGGTAAGCAGCTTCTTCACCCTCTTGGCCGTAGTTGGCATCCTTTTCGTTTGGTGGTTCCGCTTCTCACGTGTTGTCTACTTTCATTTGATTGTGGGCCAAAAGCCAGAAGTTACCGCTGCCGTCGACGCCGGAAACCTTGATATTCCGGAACCTGTCTCGACCTCTAAGAACTGATTCTGACGCATCGGGTTCGTCTGTCAACCTTAGGGCTCGGACATTGAGGATAATTTAAACCTTGGAAGAAACCAGTACTTTGCAGTCCCTTAAGACCAATTATCGCTACCATGGCTAAGAAGAAAAAACGTACCGACGGCATCAATTTTTCCACCCACAATGATGCGGCGACGGACAATCCCTTTGCGGCTCTTGCCGCCTTGAGCGGAAGTCTTCCAGATGCACCAAAGAATCTCCCGATAGAAAACAAGGCGGGCGCGAGCGCTGGTGCAGTGGATGATCCTAAGAAAGCAAAGATGGCACTACGCATTCACCTCGACCGCAAACATCGTCGTGGTAAAGAAGCAACCATCATCACCGGTTTCACTGGCACCGAAAACGAGTTGAAAGCCCTAGGCAAAATGCTCAAATCAAAGTGCGGCGTTGGTGGTTCTGCGAAGGACCGAGAGGTCATTATTCAGGGTAATAAAAGAGACAAAGTCCTTGAGCTTCTTTTGGAGCAGGGATACCGGCAGACGAAGAAAGCTGGAGGGTGATTGGTTCTTTGGGCTACCTCGCTTTGTAGGCGGTGATTGGTTCTTTGGTGTTTTGGGCTACCGCGCTTTGTAGGTATTGCATTTGTTATAAGTCTGGCAGGAATGTCTTTTTAACGCACATTGCCTCCTATAATATGCGGCAGCCCAAAAGACCAACCTGCTTACTTAC
>JBLIGS010000086.1:0-11174 GCA_047637095.1 Neolewinella sp.
GACCTTCATGCCTCTGGCGTAGAGTTCGTCCACAGGATCGTTGAACGGGTAGGCCATGGCGACGAGGTTGGGGGAGGTGGGGGTGTAGCCATCGGGCGCGTAGCCGCCCGTCAGTACAAACCGGATACCGCCGTCGCCACCACCATTGCGCTCAATTAATTCATGAACGACTGACTTCAGCTCGTCCCGTTTTACGGGTATTTCCATGGCCAGCAGTGCTGCTGAGCGGTAAAACCGGTCCAGGTGGTCCTCTATAAAACGGGGCTTTCCATCCGCATAGCGGAAGTAGTCGAAAATGCCAAAGCCCCGTAAAATGGCGAGGTCGGTAACGTTGAGTGCGGCCTGTTCTTTGGGGAGGTACTGGCCGTTGAGGTAGACGATTGGAAGCATGGGGAACGTTTAGTATTTAGGTTTAGCAGACCACTAATCTGATTGCTTGACAATTAGGTTGTTGGTTGGGGGCTGTGCGTGAGTTACACGTAATTATCAGCGTGTTGCTTCTGATGCTTCGTGAGAATAATCCGTTCTTCCGGCACCAACTGTGCCCACCGTCGCGCCTCCCGCCAGCGGTCCAAACCTTCCCATTGCCGAATAGCCCAGCGGACGGAAACGACGGTCAGGGCCAGCCACACTTTTAATGGCCAGGGTAATAGAATTAAAGCCAAAGGAATAATTAGAAAGGTGCCTCCTGCAATGACTGCGAAGCGTACGGGGCTGTAGAATTCAACGGTTTTGGGCTTGCTAAGACCAAGGTATTCTGCCAAGGCCCAGAGTGGAAGTATTGGGAGTTGAAGAATCAAGGCGATAAAGGCCTTTAGCCAAAGGAGTAATTCGCTTTGCTCTTTAACGGTGGGCTTGCCGGATATTTGATTGTCCTGAAGCCGGAATTGGCGGCGGGTAGGCTGGTCATCTGCTGTGGTAGAGGCGGCGAGTTGTAGCTCGCGGTCGAGTTGGTCGCCATTGTGGGTAACGCCGTAGCGAAGGGAGGTTTGGTGACGGCTTCGGTCGGCTTCGAGCCGCGCTTCGCCGACGTCGGCCAGTTCTCGGGAGGGGAATTGGACTACGAGCGGATTTAGCCGCGAACGCAGGTGCGAGGTGAGTTCTTTGATAGCAGCGGCCTCTCCCCGCCGGTAAGATTCCATGTATTCTGAAGCTAGGATTGGTTCCCCACAACGGATCATTACCGTGCCGCGCAGGCGCGCGGCATGCGTAAAGTTGACGCCCACCGGGACAATGTAAACTTCCGGTAGGGTAGGGTCTTTGTACATGGCGCCGAGCGCCAGCCGCGCCGCGCCCTTACGCAAAGGTCTAAGGGCCTTTTCATGAATACACCGCCCCTCCGCCAAAATCATGATCGCTCGCCGCTTACTAAGTGCTTCGTGGCAAGCATTGAACGTCCCGTAATTTTCCTTCAACTTACCGTATCCTCCGTCCTTCAGCCGGAAGACTGGCAGTATGTTCACCGCCGCCAAACCAAACTGTGCCAGCTTGTTTTTAAACAAGTCTCCTCGCGCAAGGAACCACAAGGTCCTGGGCTGAAAACAAGCCATAATACAAGGCTCAATAAATGCCGTCGGGTGGTTGGCCGCCAATATTACCGCTGCACCTTTGGGAATGTTCTCCAACCCGGTTATATCGATATTACGGTAGTAATAGCGGAGGACATAGCGGGCTACTGGGCGGACAATCTGGTAGAACATGGAACGAATGTAAGTCAGGTGTTTTTGGCGGAGGTAGGATTTTCGTGAAAAGTGTTTATTCTAGCCAAGTCCTATTGTTTTGTATGTAAAGCGAAGCCCTACCATAATCATATTGTTCGTCTGCGAGAAGCGCGGACGGCCCACCATGCCCTATTGGTCCCCGAGCAAGCATCGAACGAAGTTGAGATGCGCGTCGAGGGGCTGCTGCGAATACAGCATAGTTATTTGTGCTTGGCTACTTAGTTAATTCCCCGGTTGGCTAATACCCGCCTGATAACTCCTTATCGCCATACTATCCCGGCTCAAATTCCAGACATACTGCTTAACAACATCGCCTTCCTGTAAGTCCGGCAAGCTGATGTTGAACGATAGCGAATCATTGTCCGGATTCTCCACCGTTCTAGCGATGTTAACCTGCATCCATTTCAGGACGTCGCCGCCTCGCCTATGCTCGGTCACCACACTGGGGAACTTCCATTTGTCGAAGCCTTCGCCGTGGTAGGAGAAGGAAAGGCTGGCAGAAATCCAGGTGTCAGGACCTATTTCGTCGGCCGAAACCCAATGCTCGGAGAGGTTGGTGAATTCCCTGACGGCCTTGGCCGGAACGGAGACCAGTGTGTCAATGAGGGCCAGCGGATGCTTAGTCTTCAGGCCAGTAGGCATTTTCTCGTTTGTGTCCAGAAAGACGCGGTCTTTCTTGTTCAACTTTGTCTTGCCGAAAACCTCCCAGTAGTAGGTTTGATTGGTAAAGTCGAGTGGGATGATCCGCTGGTTGTATTGCCAATGCTGAAAGAGGTTCAGACCGATGAACAGGGCGACCAAGACCCCAAAACCTGCTTTTTTCCAACCCTTCTTTGCACCGGCGTCCGCGCCCAAAAACCACGCCAGCAAAGCCGCCAGCGGAAGCGCCAATAACGCATAACTCTGCACCACCGGCCGGCTACCAAAGGTGTTCCCGTACCACCAAATATGCCAGCTAAATAAGATGTAACAGTTGCCGATGGTGAAGATGAGAACGGGCAAAAACCAGCCTTTTCTTAACCAAAATATTCCCGCCAGCCCAAGCGCCATCAACGGCGTATATAACAACCAACCCCGCCGGTAACCGAAGAAACCTTCGTATAAATGCGGCGATAACCAGTCGAAACCTAGGCCTTTATATCCGTCTTGAAACCAATGCCCGGTGCCTACTTTGTAGAACACGAGTTGCAAGCTGAACACCGCAATGGCCAAGCCGAAAATGATCGCCGTTCGTCCAAAATTCTCCTTGAACGTCGGCCAATTCTTCAATCCGTAAAACGCAGGAATGGCAAACAACACAATTTCAGAACTCCGAGTCAAACACATAGCTCCGGCCAAAAGACCGCAAATAACCAAGTCTTTACTCCTTTTCCCATCCTTGACATATCGGTTGAAGAAGTACAGGAAGGCCGCGTAGCCCGCAAACAAATAGCCGTGTGTCATGTCCGGCTTCTCCACCACGTAATAGAAGAGATTTGTTCCCAAGCCGAGGCCAATTAGCACAAAGGCAACGACCGTTTCAGAGAAGTAGTCCAGCAAAAATCGTCGTAAATACATCAGCCCTAAGAAGATGATCAGTAAGCTCATGAACACCACCGTCAACTGGTAAGGATAGCTCATGCCATCAGCGGGAGCAATGCCTGTAAGCTTCACAAAAGCATGCATCGCCAGAAATACCGGAGTCCAAACGACGGCCAAGCCAATGTTGTAAATTGGGAATTTCCCACCGTCCTCTGTCTCCATCAACTGGTAGACATTGCTACTGATGTCGTAGTCCGAAAAGTGGTCGTCCACAAAAGCATATTCTTCCACATCGCCGTAAATGAACGTCGCTGGCAAGTAAACGTAATAACCATAGCCGTCCCAGTTGATGACGTTGGTCTTGCCCGTGAATACTTCGTTCCGGATCAGGGAGGTGATCGCCATGATGGCAAATACCAAATACAACGCAATCTTGGAGGTAGGTTTTAACACGGAGGTAAGGTAAGTAGAATGGGGGATAGCGAGGAACGCTGGTTTTTAGAGATTGGGGTGATTTGTACGGCGTCCCTTAGAACCTTTCCTAATACCTTAATGGCAAAAAACGGAAGCGAGCGGCCCCGAATTTGCCGCCTATAACGACGGTCCTACCGCCTTACTACTACCGCCTATCGCCTATTTCTCCTTCCTCCTCGCCGCCAGCAAATACAAGACCGCCATCCTCACCGCAACGCCGTTTTCGACCTGCTCCAAGATGATACTATGTTCTGAATCTGCAACGGCCGTGTCAATCTCCACGCCCCGATTAATCGGGCCGGGGTGCATAATGACCACTGGCTTATCCAGCCGGTCCACCCGTTCCCGGGTGATGCCAAAGTGACGGTTGTATTCCCGCAAACTGGGGATGAATTTTGTATCCTGCCGCTCCAACTGGATGCGGAGAACGTTGGCTACATCGCACCAGGCGAGGCTCTGGTCTACGTCGTAACTCACTTCACAACCAAGGCTGGCGATGTGTTTTGGGATTAAGGTGGGAGGACCACAAACCCGGACTTTAGCCCCAAGCTTCTGTAGGCAAAAGATGTTGGATAAAGCTACCCGGGAGTGTGTAATGTCTCCGAAAATGCAGATGTTTTTTCCGCGTAGGTCGCCGCCAACGGCGTCGCGCATGGAATAAGCGTCTAGTAGTGCTTGTGTTGGGTGTTCGTGGGTTCCATCTCCAGCATTGATGATGCTGGCATCGATCTTACTGGCAAGGAAATGATGCGCACCTGGAGCTGGGTGGCGCATGACGACCATGTCGACTTTCATCGCTAGGATGTTGTTGACGGTGTCAAGCAGCGTTTCGCCCTTTTTTACCGAAGAACTGGCCGCGCTAAAATTTACCGTGTCCGCACTCAACCGTTTCTCTGCCAGCTCGAAGCTGATCCGGGTACGGGTTGAATTCTCGAAAAAGAGGTTGGCAACGGTGGTATCCCGCAGGCTGGGCACCTTTTTGATTGGACGGTTAATAACTTCCTTGAACTCCCGGGCGGTGTCCAGAATGAGTTCCACGTCGGCTGCCTGGAGGTACTTGATGCCGATGACGTGTTTGGTAGAAAGTTGCTGGTCAGATGCCATTTAGTAGTCTGTAGTCAGTATAGTGTAGTCAGTCGGCAGCGATATACTAATCCGAACTGGTCAGGATGATTTGGTCAATGCCGTGTTCCTCAGCCCATTGGACTTCGACGTATTCGTCGGTCAACGTATCCACGGCAATACCGCGGTAGTTGGCCCGAACGGGGAGGATTCGGCGGAAGCGTCGGTCCACCATCACGAGGAGTTCTACCTGGGCGGGACGGCCGTAGTGGTTGAGCGCCGTTAGGGCGCTGACGGTGGTTCGTCCGCTGAAGAGAACATCGTCGACGAGGACGACGCGCTTGTCTTCAACGAGGAAGTCGATCTCCGTGGTCTGGGGCGTAAGCGGCCCTTTTGCCGTCCGGAAATCGTCCCGGTAAAAAGTAATATCGAGCTTTCCGTAGGGGAAGTCTTGCACGCCCATTTCGCCCAATCGCTTGCGCAGGCGCTCGGCGAGTGGCACCCCACCGGTTTGAATACCGATCAGACAGGTATTACTGAAGTCGCCGTGCTCCTCGATGAGGTGGCGGCAGAGGCGTTCGATGGTAAGATCGAATCGCTCACGGTCGTGGATGATGCGTGGACTTGACACGGTGCGAAGGTAGGTAAATAGTCAAACAGTCCGGTAGTCGGAGACAATATTTTGCAGGGGAATCCTCAGCTTCCTGGCTTGCCACGTTGCCATGCTCTTTACCATGTTTCATTGCACCTGTAGTTCGCTTCGTGGCTGGCTTCGCCCGTCGGCTATGCTCAGTATAAACGCCAACTGTTTTGGCCACGCCACATTGATCGGAATAGGGGCGCGGCCGCAGGTGCAAAGTTTGTTGGATGGCCGGCAAGTTGGTCAGTCCACCGCACTTCCCCACCAATCCTTATTGGGTTGGTAGTCTTCCGTCAGCCGTTGCTTGCGAAGTTCTTCCAGGTAAGGCATTTTCTTAGTTGCGAACCGCTGGAATACTGCGGCTTCTTTTGCTGGGGCATATGCAGGGTCGGTCAGTGGTATGCGAGCGTCAGTGGCGCGTAACCATTCGCTCAACCGCCGGTCTAAGTTCGCCGCAGCCTCGGGTTCTTTAGCGAAAATATCGTTCTGTTCGCCCGGGTCGTTGCTCAGTTGATAGAGCTCACGGCGGTCGTCTTCCCAATAACGAATGAGTTTGTAGTCGCCGTAACGGACGGTGGAACTGGGTTCGCCGCCCTGGTTTCCGTAGTGGGGGTAGTGCCAGAAGAGTGGCCGCTTTGGTAAGGTGTTGCCGGTAAGTAATGGTAGCAAACTAGTCCCGTCTATAGAGCTGGACGACGTCCCTCCGGCCAGCTCTACCAGGGTGGGGTAGAGGTCCATGCCCATCACCGGGGTGCTATTAGTCTTCGGTGCCTGCTTTAGCCAGGGGATGTAAATGAAATAGGGGACCCGCGTCCCGCCTTCAAACTGGTAGCCCTTGCCACCGCGTAGTGGCGCGTTGCTGGTAGAGTAGTTGTCGCCAGCAGCTACGCCCCCGTTATCGGAGGTGAAGACCACGATGGTGTTATCCGCCAGGTTAAGTTCTTCCAGCTTTTCTAGGACGATACCGACGGCATCGTCGACTTGTTCGACAAGTCCGGCGTAGATTGGGTCATCCTGCACCTGGCGTATTGGTAGCATTCTACCCATTTTGAACCCATCGTCGGCTACGCCCATAGCAACGATCTTATCCCGGTACTTTTTCCACTTTGGTTGAGAGGTTTGGATGGGGCCGTGAACGCCGTAGAAGGAAAGCATGGCGAAGAAGGGAGTGGTATCTTTTTGTTCGAGGAAAGAAGCGGTCTCTGAGGCGAGCCGTTCTGATAGACATTGGCCTTTGTCGGCCGGGTAGTCCGCCATCTGCGGATTGTTGAACGGGGCAAAGTAACGGCCGTTGGCTGGGCTTCCTCCGTGAAAGCCGCCAACGTTGACGTCAAAGCCGTGGTTGGTGGGTAATGAAGCTTGTTGCTCTCCGCCCAAGTGCCACTTGCCGGCGAAAAAGGTGCGGTAATTGCGTTGCTTCAGGACCTCCGGAAGGGTTGTAAAAACTGGTGATAAGCGGTGTTCGTAATCCGGAGGGAGTAACTTATTGCTCCTTTTTTGCTCACGCCACGCTTCGCCGGTTTTGGCGCCGATCCAGTCGGTGACTCCGTGGTTAGTAACGTAGCGGCCAGAAAGCAGGCTGGCACGGGACGGGCTGCATACGGCACTATTAGCGTAGCCGGCGGTAAACATCGTGCCATGGGCAGCGATGCCATCAATGTGTGGGGTCTCGTAGATCTTACTCCCAGTAACGCCTAGGTCATGGTTGCCGAGATCATCTACGACGATGAACAGAATGTTGGGCCTTTCTGGCTTGTCTTTCTGGGGGACATTTTGCTCGCCACAGCAAACCAATAGGCTGGTTATTAAGGTGAAAAAGAGAAGGACAGTTAGGTAGCGCATGGTGGTAAGATAACCTGAAAAGAGGTGGTGGTACTTGGGGCAACCGCAGGCGTGTATAACGAAATGAACAATGGGGGGACTTCCTCCGTCCGGCCGCTACCATCCGGATGGGGCGGTCGTGGCGGATGGGAGTCCACTCGTGGCGTCTCATCCACCACGACGGCCCACTCCGGCTTCACCAGAAGCGTAGCCGCCGGACGGAGAGACTTTCTTCGAGGCTTTGTGCATCTCGTTATACACACACCGCAGGCTCTCTTTACCATCATCTTGCAGCAGCCATTTGAGTGTCCGGTCTTGACCTTGTGACTGTCCTAATTTTGGTACTGTTCTACAATATTTTAAATGTTTGTTTTTTTGTTGAATTATAAACAAAAAAGATTTTATTTCGTATCTTTGTTCAAGAAGCCTTATATCTCTGATGTATAGATTCTTCGGTTATCAAGGGTTTGATTTTTTGAAAACTTGCTTTGGGGGCGTGTTGAGGCCGGTTATTTAAGGTTTCCGGCTTAGCATATAAAACACCGCGCTTACTCCAAAGTCTTCACTACACCACCTTAAGTGACCGAGCCATTTTAAACAGCAGTTCACCAAAATGACTATCCGCTCAGCAAGGCTAACCGACTTTGCCCACCTCGAAACATTCGTCTGGCAAGCCATCTTTCCCGCTTTTGATCAGCCGGGATTGACCGACGCGCAACGCGCGGAGAACGATGCATTGGTGGAAAATGCCCGCAACGAAGTTGCGGGTGCCTTGGGGGAAGCCCATTTCGGTGTGTTCATCGCGCTGGATTCCAAGACCCGCTCTCTGGCCGGCTACATCATCGCTGATGCCCGTCCCCGAGCCTATGCCGAGATCAAAAGACTGATCGTCAAACGGCAACACTGGGGGAAAGGGGTAGGGGAGTTGTTGTTAGAAGAAGCAACCGAATTCATTGGCCGCGACCGTGCCGTTTCTTTAGCTGTCCGCCACTACAATGAACGGGCCATTGCCTTCTTCATCAAATACGACTTTGAAAACACCGGCGAAACGACCGGCGATCACGCCATATCCCGAACGCTCATGCTAAGAGAAGCCAACGAAGAAACCACCCCTCCTGCCAAAATCACCAATCAACTGGAACCTGAGTCCGATGGCTTTGATTTTCCTTCGGCTGCAGACGAACCAGTCTTCGAAGCATTGCCAGATTATACCCTGGCAACAGACGAAGCCCCACTCTTTGCCACCGGTGATAACGCCCTCCGAAGCATTGACCCAGAAGAACTGGAACAAGAGGAAACCTTTCTGGATGAAGAGCAGCTCTCCGTCCTTGAGGCTTTTATCGCTAAAGCCCGTGCGCAGAAGACCAATAGAAAGCCCGAAGCGAGGAGCATTAAGCCACAAAAGGCTGCGGCTCCTGCTGCTAAATTTGATAAGGCTAGCATCGCCTTTGAAGTAGACTATGGTAATGGTGTTGTCGAAGAGCCTGCGCCACCTAAAAAGAAGTCCAGTAAGGTAAATTCCGAAGCTACCAACACCGGTGCAATTGCCACTAACAATGCGGCTTCTAAGCCTTCCTTTTCCTTTGAATTTACGCCCGTCCGAGAGGAAACGCCTTTAGAAACTGTTCTTCTACCAGAGGAAACTGTTGTTGAAATAACAGTGACTGCTCCGCCTACACCCGAGGAGGTTAAGGAAACCTTTGTACCCGTTGAGGAACCTGTAACCGAACTCCTTCGGCCTGTTGCTAAAAAGAAAAAAACCAAAGCTTGCCCGGATTGTGAAACCAAGTTACCGGAGGCGGCCCGGTTTTGTTTCGTCTGCGGTCATCCGCAGCCGGAGGAAGGAGATGATTCTCCTGAACAGGAGGAGTTAGAAACCTTAGAGCTAACTGAGCTATCAGACGGTGGCAACCCGGTGGTAGATGAATCTGTGGTTACTGCCAGCAAAGAACCTACTATACCTAAGACGGAAAAAACACCTCGGGAGCCAATAGGTAAAACGACTAAGCCGGTAACCGTAAGCGAGTTGCGGGCGGCTTTCAAGAACCACCTCCAAGACCGTGTTTTGGCCTACTTTGGTGACCGATCGCTGAAGAAATACATCGTCCGCCTGGAAGAGAACACTGCTTTTCAGCAAGTTAGAGATGGTAGTTTGACCAGCCTTGCAGGCTGGCTTAACGATCAGCCCGCCGAAGACCTCGCCCGCGTCCGTCGGCAAAATACTTTTGCCGATCTGACCGAGTATTTTATCGCTGAAACCGCCGGTGACCTCAGCAATAATATCCTTCCACAACGCCTGCTTCGCCACCAGTCCGTTAACTGGAAAACGGCAGACATCTTCCGGCTTGTCATGGATTACCTCGACTTTGAAACTGAGTCTGAATCCGTCCATACTGACTTTGTCACCATGCCCGCTCGGGCTTTAAAGAATGCCACCAAGTCGTTCCTCCATGCAGCTAAAGACGAACGGGTATTCTTCATCTGCGACCAAAGCCTGATCAGTCGGGCAAAGAACGGCTTCGCCGTCACCGATGCAGGTATTTACTGGAAGAATGTCCTCCAGCCCGCAGGCGCAGCCACCTTCACCACCATGAGGCAACCACGCATGGAACAAGGCCACGTTATCCTCGATGGCCAATTTTTTGACGCCGGGGGAAGGCTAAACCTTAAAGTGGCAATTTTGATGGATAAGTTGCGGAGAATGAGATAAATACCCCTTTCAATATTGATTTGCTCCGGGTTGAGGACCTCCAGGTCCGAATATTAAACTTGCTGCTTGTTTGCTCCGGGTTGAGGTCCCCCAGGTCCGAATGTCTGATTTACCACCTATCAATCACCTTTTTTCTTTCCCTAAAACCTCTTCACTCCATGGGCTTTACCCCAAAACAGCATTTTCCCATAACAGCAGAACCCGTCCTCATCACCTACCGGTTAGCAGGAAGCGTTCCTAAAGTAATTCTAGAAGACCGAATTAGAATTAGAAATGCTGAACTAGCCAAGCTGGAGATTCAAATTGAAAATGCTAGAACAGGGGCTGGTAAGCGCAAACTTTTAGATTTTAGATTTAAAATATTTGCAGAACATGAACTGGCTATTGAAAAAGTACTACATGAAATAAAGACAGGACCTTTTTATTTAAACCTTCCGGAGGTCCGGAAAATCGTGATAGACTCTTGGATGAGTTTGCACCAGCGAGGGAGGATTTATCTTATCGCATTATGTGTAATGGGGAACCATGTACACGTTATCGTAAAGGCACCGGAAGGTATGGAGCAGGTTGCCGTTGATAAGCTTATGAAAAGTCATAAAGGGTTTACAGCTCGAAAGGCTAATGAACATTTAGACAAGACCTTCAATGCTTTCTGGAGTGATACTTACCATGATCGCCGGATTCGGTCTAAGCGGTTTACTTCAGCGATATGGTACGTTTTAAATAACCCAGTTAAGGCCGGATTGGTAGAACGATGGATGGATTGGCCAGGTACTTTTGTAGACCCTGAGTATGTTGCTCTTTTCTTGGAATGATGGCACGCTTTTAGTTGTAATCTGCCTGTGTTCGGACTTGGAGGTCCTCAACCCAGGCGAATAACAGGCTTAAGAATGCTATGACCGATAAGGCATAGCCTGCCGCCCGGGGTTGAGGACCTCCAGGTCCGAATGCAGCAAAAATCCGCTTGCGGATTTGACTTTCCTTACGTTTCATTTTTGTTCAGGCGCGAGCGCCAGAACGATGTTCGGACCTGGAGGTCCTCAACCCAGCACTTACAAGAGGCGGGTGACGTATTCGGACCAGGAGGTCCTCAACCCAGGCGAATAACAGGCTTAAGAATGCTATGACCGATAAGGCATAGCCGGCCGCCCGGGGTTGAGGACCTCCAGGTCCGAATGCAGCAAAAATCCGCTTGCGGATTTGACTTTCCTTACGTTTCATTTTT
>JBLIGS010000087.1:0-11080 GCA_047637095.1 Neolewinella sp.
TGGGCTATGCTAATTTTGATTGAGTTGGGCCGGGCTCGTCGCCCCCCCCCGAAGCGTCCTATCTATAAAGCTAGTTGTTAATCGTCACCATAATTCCAACCTGCCGTAATGCGGTACGGTCGAATTCTCCCATTTCTACTTCGATACCATAGCGGGCGTTGGCTGTAAGGTGAACCGGCCCAATTATAGGATAAGCAATTCTTGCAGAAGCAGATAATCCCTGCCGGTTGGAGCTGATACGTTCACTTTCACGATCCAAGATGATGGCCTGACCACCCTCTTCTCCAAACCGGAGGTAACTGGCGTAATTGTGCCAGTAAAAAGTGTAGTGATAGTTGAGACCAAACTGGATGTCGAGTTTGTCCCTGTCCGGTGTTATGCGGTAGTGTAGGCCCAGGCTTCCCGTTAAAGATTGAAAATCATTATTGGCCGTAAAATTAAGAGGTAAGCGAAGGCTTTCTCCCGGGATTGTACCATAGATGAAATTCCGATCAGCGGCGCGGAAAAAATCCGCGCTGGCAGAGACCAGTACCCGGCCATTTACATTGGAGCGGAGATCTAGCCCGAAGGCGTCGCCCTTCATCAGGTTAATGGCTTGGTCAGAGAGAGAAAGGGCCCCTTGTTCGCCGAGGTCGGCATCCAGATCGAACCGGGAGAGGCCGCTGTCGGCAGTTCCCCGTCCGTATCGGAGGGTAAGGGAAAAGTCATCTTCCTGCTGGGCGGAGAGACCTAGGGTAATTAAAAGACACAGGACAAGTGAGAATAAGGTTTTCATCTGGTGTAAGGGTTTCAGGTTACACCAAAGGTAGAACAGACAGTAGCTTGTAGCTGGCGTCAAGTATGGTTTTAAGAAGAGTTTAGCACGTCGTGGGCGTATAAGGGAGTCCATAGGAAGCCTTAATCGTTCAGGCGCCCACGCTCTTCGCTAGCAGCACTCTTACGTCCCTGGTTTTTCTTCAGGAACCGGTTTCCGAACTTGTAAGTTAGCTTAAAACTAACAACGGGTGCTTCCCAGGTAGATTCGATGTCGAGGTTTTGCTCCTGGTAACGGATCGTTCCGGTGAAGAACTTCTGGATGATGCCGTCGCCAGAAAGGATGAAATTCAGGCGATCGTCAAAGAAATCTTTTTCCACGCCAGCGGAGACGCCATAAAGCGGGTTGGTCCGGATAATCCCATCACCCCCCTTGCCTTGGTACCAGCCAGACACCTCCGCTTTCCAGTCGCCTGGCAATTGGGCATTAACCTGGAAGAAACCGGTCAGGCTCCATTGGTCCTGGTCGAGTTGGCCACCATCAAAGCTGGACGTATAATCGTTGAAGTAGAGCATGAATCCAGCGTAACCACTGATGGGTTTGGCGATAAAATCCAGGGGAGCAAATAGGCTTCCACCGTAGCGGACAAACTTGTCGAGATTGATCGTTTCCTGGAAGGCGGTACCCGCCGAAAACTGATCATTACCATTCGGAATCTGCCGGGTTACGCCAGCAATTACATCGCTGGTAAAGTCGTAGCCGATATTAAAAAACGGCTATTTTTCGAAGGTCAGTATGTTCTTAATTTCAACCATTAAGCTTAGGCGCATCCGCTTCAGGCTTTCTTCTAGAGCGAGGACTTTGTCCATCTGAGTCATGGCCGCAGCTTCGCCTACTTTGGTCAAAGCAAGTTGCTTGTTCAATTCGTGCAGTGCGCCATCGAGGTCCCACTTAGTATTATTGAATACGTACTTCAGGTGTTCCGCAATAATATCATTACTGTTATCAGTATAGAAGCCTAATACACTGTCAATGCTTAATTTTCCGGTTGAATGCTGGTAGGTTTTTCTAACTGGCAAGGCGCAAAATCCGGAGTACAGTCGTAACTACATGAGGAATTTCGTGACGAAGTCAGGTTTAAAAATATGCCGCAGGCTACCGGAAATATTAGGTTTAACAGACCACTAAGGGCTGATCCCCTGCTTCCTCCAGCGAATTTTCGCTAAACGACTTGACAGTCCAGTCTACAGCCCTTAACTTCGCAGCGAATTTTCGCTAAAAGCATAAAACTATCTAACCATGGCAGCCATGATGGAAGACCAAAAAGTTCTGAAGGGTGGGGAGTTCCTCATCTCTGATACTGACTTCAACTCAACGTTCACTCCTGAAGACTTCAACGAAGAACAGCAGATGGTGAAACAGATGGTTGAGGACTTCATCCAGCAGGAGATCATCCCTAATCTCGACATACTCGAAAAGCAGCAGGACAACATCTCCATTAAGCTCCTTGACAAGATGGCCGATCTTGGTCTTTTGGGTACCCATATGCCAGAAGCTTACGGCGGTATGGAAATGGATACCAATACCAATACGTTGATTTGCGACGTATTGGGAGGCAGCTCCGGCTCCTTCACCGTTTCCTTCGCCGCGCATACAGGCATTGGTATGCTTCCGATCCTGTATTACGGTACAGATGCACAGAAAGAAGCATGGCTTCCCCGCTTAATTAGCGGCGAGTTAAAAGCTGCTTACTGTTTGACCGAGCCGGGTTCCGGTTCTGATGCCACCGGCGCTAAGACCACCGCAATGCGGGACGGCGACGATTGGGTATTGAATGGCCAGAAGATGTGGATTAGCAATGCCGGCTTCGCCGACGTTTTCATCGTCTTCGCCCAGGCCGGCGGCGACAAATTCACCGGCTTTATCGTTCCTCGTAACCTCGAAGGACTTACCCTCGGCGCCGAGGAAGAAAAACTTGGTATCAAGGGCAGTTCTACCCGCCAGGTTTTCTTTGAAAACGTTCGCATTCCTGCTGACAGCTTCCTCGGTGAGATTGGCAAGGGCCACCTCATTGCCTTCAACGTACTTAACGTTGGTCGTTTCAAACTACACGCACTCAGTGTAGGCGGCGCAAAGGGCAGCCTTTCTATCGGCATCAAATACGCCAACGAACGTATCCAATTCGGGCAACCGATTGCCAACTTTGGTGCCATCAAATACAAGATTGCAGAGATCGCCATCCAGGTCTTTACCGGCGAGTGTAGCCTCTACCGCGTTAGCCAGCTGATCCAGGATGCCAACTCCGGCCACAAAGCCAACGGTAGCAGCTACGCTGAGGCGAAGCGCCTCAGCGCTGAGGAGTACGCCATCGAGTGTGCCCTCCTTAAGGTCATCGGCTCCGAAATCCTCGACTACACCGTCGACGAAGTTCTCCAGATTCACGGTGGCATGGGCTACAGTGAAGAAGTCCGCGCGGCAGGAATGTACCGAGATGCACGGATCAACCGCATCTACGAAGGCACCAACGAAATCAACCGCCTGCTGAGCGTAGACATGCTACTGCGTCGCGCTATGCAAGGCGCCATCGACTTGGTTGGCCCGGCATGGAACGTACAAAAAGAGCTGGCGCAGCCAGCTGACCAGACAATCCCTGAAGGCCCTTATGGCGCAGAGATCAAGGCCGTTGCTGAATTTAAGAAAGCCATCCTGATGGTTGTTGGCGCAGCTGCCAAAGGCCAGATGGACGGAAAGCTCAACCTTAAAGAAGAGCAGGAAATCATCATGAACGTTGCCGACATGCTCGCCGACCTCCTCAACGCTGAGTCTACCCTGCTCCGCCTGCAGAAACTGCGGGTAAACGGCAGCGCTACCCAACCACAGGAAGTTCTCGATGCTGTACTAAAAGTCTACCTCCACGATGCGAACGCTCGCATCGCTAAGAATGGCCTCGATGCCGTTGCCAGCTTCGCCGAAGGCGATATGCTCAACGTCTTCGTTTCCGGTATCCGCCGCTTCACACAGTACCCACCACAAAATGTGAAGGCCCTCCGCCGGATCGTGGCAGACCACTGTATCGCAGCCAACGAATATGCCCTGTAAACCAGGGTTTACCTAAATGTTTTTTGATTGAATAGTGCCCCTCTGCCTTTGGCGGAGGGGCTTTTTTTCTTGGTTAATGCTACCTTCGGTAGCGGCCGGCCAAAGCGCACTCCGTGCGCGCAGCCTTTGAATAATAGTACTAAAAAACCAATCCCTACAGTGTACTAGTACACTACACCCCAAACTGCGTCAAGTGATGGTCCAAATGCTTCCAAAACTGGTTGCTCCATTCCTGAACAGTCATCTTACCAAAGGAAGAACTCTCCTTGCCTTTGAAAAAAGCAACTCCATCCGATTCAACCCGCTTGATGTATTCGATCAGCTTGGTCTTCTCCGCCTCAAAATCCCGACCTCCCTCAATGAGAAAAATGGGCGCTGTCTGTCCGTTTTTCTTGTAGGGCTTGTCTCCAACGACCATAGGGCGGACAAATAAGCCAAGCATCTTCTTCATGAACCAGTTGTAGCTCACGTCGATCTTACCATAGGTAATGTCGTAGCCTACATTGACGTGGGCAAACATCTGATCGGCCGACATTTTACCCCAATCGGGCTTTTTCTCCGGAGTGATTTTGTTGATACGGTTAATGAGTTCCACATTGGTGGCGGGGTCGAATACGGAAGGAAACATAGTTGGATGATGTTTTGACTTGGATAGGTTGTTTAGACACTTAAATATACATTCTGTTTTACGTATTTACAAAATCAACTAAAACAGTAAAAAAACAAACCCTAATTCGTCGACTGAGGAAATACGCCATCCGTCAACCAGCTTATCGTTACGAACGAGGGACTACGCCATCCGTCAACCGGTTTATCATTACGGACGAGGGACTACGCCATCCGCTATCGCGTCTGACTGGCCCCTCACTAAGGGATAACTACCGCCTAATGCCTCTGTACTACGTACTATCTACTGCCGGCGTTCTGCTCTGATACCAGGTTTAACCTGTTCCGCTTTAGCAAACTGTGCTTCGGCCGCATCGGTTTGACCGGCGGTGTAGAGGGCGACGCCGTAATTCCAAAGGGCATCAGCATCGTTGGGTTTGACGACTAATGCACGCCGGAAGTAGTCGAGCGCCTGGGGGTTGCGACCAGACATTCCGTTGGCGACGCCCTGAAGGCGAAGGACGTTGTAATCGTTGGGGGCAAGTTGCTCGGCCCGGCTGAGGTAAGTGATGATTTCGGAGATGGGCTTGCCGGCTTTGCCGCCTTCTTCGGCGGCAGTGGTTAGGCCGATGACAAGGTTCTTTGTGATGTCGGCGTTGCCGCCGCTTAGGTCAAAGGCCCGGTCGTAATCAGCTATGGCTGCATCATAGTTTTTGAGGTAGTAATTGGCATTGCCCCGCAGCTGGTAAGCGCTGCGATAGCTGGGGTGAATTTCCTGGGCGCGGGTGAGGTCACGCAGGGACTCCGTTAGCAGGGATTGGGGTGGCGTTTGGCCATCATCTTTGAGGTCTGCGTATCGTGCGAGGCGCGCTCCCGAAGCGGCGTTAAGCAGCTTAGCACTATTCGGCTGCTTCTTAACATCGGTGGTGAACAGGGTGTAATCGTTTTGCCAGACGGGATTCCGAAGGATCGTCAAGACACTGAAAACGGCGACAATCACTGGTAAAATATAGCCAGCCTTATCTCCGTATTTCTTAGTCAGCCCAACCAACAAGGCTACCCCTGCGAGGATGAACCCGAAGGACGGCATGAACAAGAACCGCTCGGACATATTCGTCCCGACGGAGAACAAGACATTGCTGACGATTGACAGCGAGGCCAGGTAGATCAGCACACCAAAGGAAAAGAATGGCCAGTTTCGCCACTTGAGCAGGGCGAAGATTCCGAGTGCAGCATGGCCCAGTAGGCCCAGCCATGGGGTTATTTGTCCCCAGCTCTTCACGGGGATGGCCCGTGGGTAATAATCATGGACGAGGTCAAACGGGGCAACCAGTAAAACAAGGTATTGCCAGAGGGTATGCATGATGGTTGCGAAGCGGCTGCCGGCCGACAGGGGCTGCCAGTTACCTCCCTTCAGTTCGACGAAGGGATTATTCATGAGTTCAAGGACTGGCTCTCCGCCAATACCGGTGCCAATCACGGCATACCGGATAGCTAGAAAGATGGCCGATGTAATCGCAACCGGAAGGAAATAAGATAGCCTGGCCATCGGCTTCCCCTTGCTTCCAAACAGTAAGAGTGCAACGGGGATTACCGCAAAAAAGGTAATGGTATTCTCCTTAGACAGACATCCCAAAAGAAACAAGCCTGCACCTGCGGCCGCGGCCAACATACTGCCTCGTTGCGCAGCCCGCCAAGTCAACCACAAACCAAGCATTGCGCCAAGCATGGCCATAATCTCGTCCCGTCCTTTGATGTTAGCCACCACTTCGGTATGCAATGGGTGCGCCGCAAAAAGGGCCGCCACCGCAACAGCAACCCACCAGGGCATTCCCTCTCGACTGCGCGCCAGATCGCGCACAAAGAAAAAGATCACTAGGCATAAAGCCCCGTACCAAAAAGCGTTGAAAAAGTGGTGAATCCCCGGTCCTTCGCTAATCGTCCGTTCCACCGCAAACATCGCCAAGGTCAGCGGCCGGTAGCGCCCGCCAGACACCAGGTCCACCCCGCGGTCATCCTTGTAAAAGCCCCGAAAGGTGTCGTAGGCAAAGATGTCGGCGATGCCACTAACGCCCTCCTGCACGAATTCATTATCCGTAATCACGATCGCATCGTCCAGGGCATATTCGTGGCCTAAGGTATTGGCATAAAGCAAGAATGCGAGGGCAAAGACCAGGCCCGCCTGCACCGGTAACCGGCGGTACCAGGGCATCGTTTCTGAAATATTCTTGGCGGTCTTGTTCGTCTTTTTTGACATGGATATGGGCTTACTGATGGGCAAATTAGCCAATGTGGAGCGGAGTGGAGAATGTCCTTGTGTATAAATACCTTCGTGGCATCTTTTTAGCGTTTCAAAACGTTAGGCCTTTTTAGTCAATAACCGATTCAAGTAGCCCCTATGCCCCTTATTCTTGTAACCAACGACGACGGCATCACCGCCGGTGGAATTCGCGAACTCGTAGACATTGCCCGTTCCTTAGGCGACGTAATCGTTGTCGCCCCCGATAGCCCCCAATCCGCCCAGGGCCATGCCATCACCATTGAGCGACCAGTTTTCGTCCGTAAAAGTGACGTGTTTGGTCCCGACGTAGAGTCTTACGAATGCAGCGGTACGCCGGTTGACTGCGTCAAGATTGCCAAGAGCGTCCTCCTCAAAGGGCGGACACCAGACATCTGCATCTCTGGCATCAACCACGGCAGCAACGCCGCCATCAATATTCTCTACTCCGGTACGCTATCCGCCGCCATGGAAGCCAGCCTTGAAGGCATCCCAAGCATTGGCTTCAGCCTGCTGAACTTCAAGCCTGATGCAGACTTCGAAGTCTGCCGACCCTACGTCCGTAAACTCGTGACACACGTCCTGGAGAATGGCATGGCTGCCGGTAGCCTCTTCAACGTCAACATCCCAAACCTTCCGGCAGAAGAGATCCAGGGCATCAAGGTTTGCCGACAGGCAGAAGCCCGTTGGGTAGAAGAATACCAGGAAGGTTTTGATCCCCGTGGCCGGACCTATTATTGGCTTACCGGAAAGTTCGTCAACGAAGATAACCGTGAAGACTCCGACGCCAATGCCCTGCAAGCTGGCTATGTCAGCCTCGTTCCCAGCCACCATGATCTAACAAACTATGCAGCGCTTGAGCGCCTTCAGGCCATGGAAACCCAGCTACAAATCAATGACCAACCCTCAAAAAAAGACAGCACTGTTACTGGCCAGCAACTGGAGCAGTTCTAGCTTGTAGCAGTACTTACCGAATTCAAACGAGGGTTAATGCGCAGTCATGACGACCGCTTTCTCCCCCATACCCACCGCTCCGTAGAAGTATTGAAAGATAAGCAATATGAGTCAATTATCCGTTTACCTTTGCTGCCGCTCTCATGGAAAATTACCTACAGCTAAGCCATTTGAGGCAATGCTTTTTATTTGTTTCGACATTACCCGTTCGCGGGATCATTATCTCATGAAGAATATTGCTAATACTTTCACTCTGAATCGTTCACGAAGATGAGAATACCCACCATCTACCGTTCAGAGCATTTATAAGAGAGCCGATCGACGACCGATCTGCTCTCTTTTTTTATGCCCAGAAGAGAAGGTTTGCAATAAATGGTTGCAATTATTAAAGTCGTGGCAGGGGTAGCAATTATTGTCACGATTCCAACGCAAGTACTCGGACAATATTAATCATTGATACATAGCGCGAATCAAAGGCTAAATGATCCGTAAATCACCCCTCGACGGTTTCACCCATGATTCAACAAATCCTGTCCATAGCGGTAGAACCAAATTCCCGCAAGTACCATCGTTCCGATTACCAGTCCCCGGAGGCTTTGGTTATGGTACTTCCGACGGAAGTAATTCATCGGGATAACATTGAGGCATATGGCCATCAGGGCAATGCTTCGTTCGTTGAAGGTGATGACACGGCCCACTTGGTCACCGACCAAGTCCTGCGCTTGCAAAAGCAGCGCATAAACAACAAAGGCTACAACTAAGGAAACAGCGAAGCCAACAATGATTTTATCGTACTTGGAGATCATAATGATGGGGTATAAAGACTAACTAACGCAAGAAGGGAAGACAGGGTATAATCTGAAGTAAACTTTAATTCCGGGCTCTTCAACTTTTAGGCTGAAAATTCCAGCCTAAAACTGAAGAATCAAATCACTCCACGTACTCCTGTCGTTTGATCAAAAACACCCACTCGCTTTCGTCTTCCTCTACCCGGTAGCCGTAGTCGTAACAGAAATGATAGAGGGTATTATTTCGGGTGGTGTACTGGTTGGTGAAGTAACGGAACTTGAAGCCCCGGTCGATCAAACGATCTTTGCGGACATTGGCTTTGCCGTCCGGATTCAACTCTTCTAATACATTGCGGTTGTGGCGCAGGATGTTATTAATACTACGTTGAAAAGCGAGATCCTGGGCGTTATTACGGTTGTGATGGCCTGCTCGGCAGGAGGCAGAACACCATTTTTTATCAACACGACCGGTGAATTCTTCACCGCATTCCGGGCAGTTTCTTTTCATAAGGGCAAGGTAAGGAATTCTTATTTCTTCCGCTTTTTACTCCCTTCTCTCTTCTTCCATCCACCATTTCAATTTCAGTAAATCTAGTGCCTTGAGGTTAGGCTTTTTCCGGTTACTAAGGTAGCGAGCGAGGCTTTCCTCGGGGGCATATTTCGCCAATTTCACCAAGCGGGGTCTCTTTTCTACCAGGTCAATAAGCCGCGTACGCAGGTGCGGGGTTTTGCTTTTGAGGCAATGGAGGTTCCTGATGGCTTGGTGTTGCTTGCGCAGGAAGACATCGTTGGCTTCTAGGCCGAGGTGGATGACCGGGTTTTGAACTCGGTAGAGCTTCACTTCAGAGCCAATGAATTGCTGGCCCCAGAGGGTGTCTTCGTGGCCGTAGCCTTCGGCGTCTTCGGGGAAGGGGTGGCCGGTCAACAGGGACTTATTGACCAGGAAATTGTTAGAATGGAAGGCCAACCAGCTAGCGGTATAGCCTACATCGCTCTCTCGCTGGCTACCGTACCACCAGTGAAGGTGGAGGCGATGGTCCTTCGGTGCTTCTTGGCTGTAATGCCGGCCGCCGATGATGACGAAATCGCTACTGGAGATAACGACATCGTGACGAAGGAGTAGGCCAAGTTCGTTCTGGTAATGCTGGAGGTAGTTGGCAGGTAAAGCCGCGTCGGCATCGAGCATGATTAGGAAAGGCCCGGCCGCTTCGCGGGCCATTTTGTTGCGAATGGCGGCCCGGCCGATGTTGACCGGCAGCTGAACGTAGTTGATTCCTGAGAGGCAATTTAACGCTGCCCCACCCCACCCTCCTTCCGGGCTAGCGTCGTCGTAGACCAATATTTCCCACAACGCTGTGTCGCCTTCGACCTCTGCTACCTGTCGGAGCAGTTCACTCACCAATGGTAGGACGTTGTAGCGGTAGACCGGGATGCAGATGGAGTACATTGGGTTAAAGGTAATGTGGAGCGGCTAGTAATTGGCGTTTAGCCATTAGGGACGGGAAAAAAATAAACTTACGTTCTTGGCCGTCTTATTTTGCCCCAGTCTCCACCAAAAATTATTTCCGTAGCTAAGGCTATGCAAAGAATTTTTGGAGAAAACTGGAACAAAAGCGCCAGGCCAAGAACTGTAACTTTATTTATTTCCCATCCCTTAGCGTAATCGTAAGATCATAAATGTCAACGCTACTCTTTTCTCCTATCAACCTTCCTTGGCACCTGCGTCCGCGCCCAACACCTCCCGCAAATACGGATAATACACCGGCAAGACCTCCGCCCCAAAACCATGCCACTGCGCCGCAAAACCATTCGTCAACCGGAAAGCATCTTCGATAATGTCGGCCTGTTGCTCGTAGTTAAAGTCTTCCAATTCGTGCTGCCTTTCCAGCGGACCAATGCCACCATAGTTGTAGCCCATCTCGGACCACTGCGCCCCCAACGCCCTAGGAATATAGGCCGCGCCCCGGTGACTGTACTGCCAAACGTGGACCACTTCGTGCACCAAAGTATGGCTAGGAATATCGCCCCAGCTGTTGATCGTATGAAAGCTGACGTAGTAAAATCGCGCCCAACTTGGGCCCACCCACGCCCGCTCATCCACTCGGATGAGGTGCCAAGGAATGCTGTCTCCAAATATCGGCTTGAGGAAGTAAATCTCCTCCTTTCGCAGTGACCGAATTCCCGGCGCAAGAGCATTCGTCAGGGCCTCGTAGCCGTCAAAAAAGCCCACCAAGTCAGCAACAGCAAACAGTACATCAAGCCCCCAAGCGAAAGACTTCGGCTGTCCCCAAATCGCTCCCAACCGCCGCCAGCGGCGGCCAGCAAACCTGAATACCAGCAATAGCCGGTTAAAAAAATATCGGAGGCGGGTGAGGATGGTAAGGGGGGCTTTGTTAAGAAGTTAATCGCAAAATACACTAACCTCAGCCGATCAACTAAGTTGAGAGGCGGTAGGCATTGGGCGGTAGGCATTGGGCGGTAGGCATTGGGCGGTAGGCGGTAGGCGGTAGGCGGTAGGCATTGGGCGGTAGGCATTGGGCGGTAGGCATTGGGCAGTAGGCGGTAGGCGGTAGGCAGTAGGCGGTAGGCAGTAGGCGGTAG
>JBLIGS010000088.1:0-11080 GCA_047637095.1 Neolewinella sp.
AAAACCCCTATTCTACCGTTATACACGCACACAAAGAGCTAAATGATAAAAAACTACCTTCTCCCGCTTTTCATCGTTGTATTCTCCTTTGGCCTCTGCGCACAAAACACTGATGCACCAACCGGTCGCTGGACAACCTCCGACGACGAAACCGGTGAGGCAAAATCCATCATCGCCATCTACGAACAAGACGGTGGCTACTACGGTAAAATCGATAAAATCCTCACCGAAGGCCGGCAGGATGTCCTTTGCACCGAATGCTCCGGCAGGCAGAAAGACCAGCCCATGCTTGGGCTAGTCATCATCAAAGGACTCAAAAAGTCTGGCGATTTCTGGAAAGGCGGCACCATCCTCGACCCCCAAAAAGGCGCCGAGTACAAACTATCCGCCTGGTTCGAAGAAGACCCAAACGTCCTCTTCATCCGCGGGAAACACTGGACCGGCATCTACCGGACCCAGACCTGGAAACGCATCCAATAATTCCGCAAAATCTCAGCTCTTACTAGCTACTAACGGATTATTCCTTAAATTCAAACCCAATCAATGCACAAGTCTTTCACTTTTGACATCTGTTTAAATGAAGATCTGCGTACTGACCTTTCTATTTTCGATCAAAGCTTAAAGTATTAACATGGATCAAATCTTTACTCAAAATGACATGGTCGCCTATTTGTACGGCGAAAGCACCCCAGCCCAGATGAATACGACGGAGGCGGCACTTGCCGCTGACCCGGTTCTTCGCGGAGAGCTGGCGGAGCTCACGCAGGCCCAAGCATCCGTGCCCAAGGTCCGTTTCAACGCCCGGAGACGGTTGTTGAGCGCGATCCGAAGCTATGCGATGGGACCAGATTTACAGCTTTCGCTGTAGGAAAAGTTGCAGCTGTTACAATCGTTACAGTAGTTGTCCCGTAAGCATACGCGACAACCGCTGTAACGGTTGTTAATTTACATCTCCATTTTTCGAGGGACACAAGCGCTGGCTTCGCCAACCGCTAACCCCTCGCTAAAATCCAGACTCGTCCCTATTAGGATTAGCATGCTTCCAAGCAACAATTGCACCCCTCCTCCAACCACTGTAACACCTGCAACCACTGCAACCACTGTAACACCTGCAACGATTGTAACACTGCAATTCACTGCAACAACTGCCCCCCTTTGAAAATAGGTCTCCTCTCCGACACCCACTCCCACCTCGACCCAAAAGTTTTCGACTACTTCGCCGACTGTGACGAAATCTGGCACGGTGGAGACATCGGCGACGCCGCCGTCCTCGATAAACTCGAAGCCTTCAAGCCCGTCCGTGCCGTCTACGGCAACATCGATGATACGCCCATGCGGGCCCGAACTCCCCTCAATCTAATCTTTACGGTAGAAGGGCTCTCTGTTTTCATCACCCACATCGGAGGATACCCCGGCCGCTATACGCCCCGCGTACGCAAGCTGCTGGACGAGCACAAGCCCGGCCTCTACATCTGTGGCCACAGCCACATCCTTAAAGTAATGATGGATAAAAAGCGCGGCATCCTACACATGAATCCCGGTGCCTGCGGCAAACACGGCTTTCATAAGGTGCAAACGCTCCTACGGTTTGATGTGCTTAATGGACGGATAGAGAACCTGGAGGTTATTGAGCTTGGGTTACGGGGAGCAATTACTTCGTAATTTTTTTTCAGCAGCAAGTTTTCAGCCTTTAGCGTCAACAAGGCCGAAGGCCGTCTACCCTTCCGCCTTCTTAATCGCTTTCTTAACCTCCCCCGGCGTATCCATACCAGTTAGGTCGAGGCCCATTGCCTCTGCACGCTTCCGCCAGCGGCGACGAGCAAGTTCCTGCATGTCCTTGCTGGTGTCCATCTCGTCCATAATTTCCAGACCAAGCAGGGTCTCCATGGCATCTTCCATGGTTACAATGCCTTCCATGCCGCCGAATTCGTCGACGACCAGGGCAAAGGGTTCCCTGCGTTCAAGCATCATATCAATGAGCTTGTGCAGTGAGGTTGTTTCTGGTACCATCTGAATTTCACGAACGATCGTCTGGATAGAGTTTCCCTCGCATTTTTCGATGATGGATTTATAGACCATGTCTTTCAGGACGTAGCCTTTTACCTGATCCCGCGTCTCTCCGAAAATGGGATAACGGCTGAACGGGCTGGCGTCAAATTTTTCGTAAAACTCCTGAATCGTCAGGTCTTCTTTTGCGCCAATAACAACGGTTCGGGGCGTCATGACGTCGTGAACGGTAAGCGTTTCAAACTGCATCAGGTTACGGAGAATACGGCCTTCTTCTGCGGCAAGTTGTCCTTTTTCTTCTTGATCTTCCGCCATAGCGAGAAACTCGATACGGGAAAGGGCGGTGCCGTGAGGATCATCGCCACGTAGAAGTAATTTCTTGATCTTGTCTGAAACCCATATAAAGCCAGTCCAGGTAAAGATATTCACCATAATGTCAAGCGACTTCACCGTGAACGGTGCCAACTGCTTCCAGTATGTTGCGCCAAGGTTCTTGGGAATAATTTCGGAAAGGATCAGAATAGCCAAAGTCATCACAATGGAAACGATTACGCTAAAACTTACGGGAATCGGACCGAGGTGCATTCCAAGGAGATCAAGGTCCGGGAACGGGATAATGAAGGCATTTCCTTCGCCAAAAGCCTCTCCAGTGCTATTTCCTACCATGATGGCACCAACGGTATGCGCTACGGTGTTCAACGAAAGGATAGCCGTCAGCGGAGCATTTACGTTCTTCTTGAACTTATTTAGTAGTTCTCCCGTCTTGCCACCTTCCTGCATCTTCATCTTGACGTAAGACGGCGTAACGGAAAGTAGTACGGCCTCCCAAACGGAACAAAGGAAGGAGAAAGCGATGGAAACTGTCGCAAAAATTAAAAGGGTACCCATATGGTTTGGAACTCGAAGTTCTTGGTTTGCGGTAAAGGTACGTAAGTAGCCGAAAGCATTTAGGATGTGGGGGAAAAGTGGCCAAACAACAATGTTTGCCTTAAAATAGCTCGCCTCGACTCCGCTCGGCGACCGGCCCCAGGTATCCTTCCGTCGAGCCTAAGCTCGACGGAAGGATAAACTAGAAAGCCGGTCGCCGAGCGGAGCCGAGGCGATAAACTAGAAAGCCGGTCGCCGAGCGGAGCCGAGGCGATAATCTAGAAAGCCGGTCGCCGAGCGGAGCCGAGGCGATAACCTAATCAATAGTACGCTTGCCTAAATGCTAAGCGCTATTTACTAGTTGACGTACAGTTTTTGGAAAGGTACGATCACGTCCGTCGGGCTAAGTTTGTTCAGCTCGCGAAGCTTCGTCGTCGTGATGCCGTAGCGGCGGGCGATGGCATAAGGCGTTTCGCCTTCCTGCACGAGGTGAAACGAACGGTTACTAGGCTGAGTCGGGGCCGTTGGGCTGTTGGCGCCAACGGGAGTTCCGTAGGCGCTTGGGCTGGCGGGCTGGCTGCCGTAGGTGCTGGGCGCGGACGCAGGTGCGGGGTAAGAACCTGTAGGAGCAGGGTAAGAGCCGTAGGTAGACGGATTTGGCGTGGCCGGAACGGAAGAACCGGAACGCGCCTCCAAGTCGCCCATCGTCGCCGTTGGCGTAGCGGAAGTATTAGGCACAATCTGACCGAAGTTAGGATTGTTGTTAATCGAAGGCGCAGTCACTGCAGGCGTAGGTGCCTGGTAAGTAGGCACACCCACTCCTACCGGAGTTCCAGTTGGCTGCACCTGAGGTTGTGGTACTGGTTGGCCGTAGGTGGGCTGACCATAAGAAGGAACAGCCGCTGGCTGTGTACCGTAAGGCTGTACCGCTGGCTGTGTACCATAGTATGACTGCGGCGTTGGCTGTGTACCGTATGGCTGCGGCGTTGCCGGAGCAGTACCGTAAGAGGTTGGCGCCGCGGGTTGGGTCGCAGGCACAGCAACGGGGCAGTTACAAGCCGAAGTCTTCAGCTGTTCGCCAACACGAACAACGTCGTTAGGGCCAAGCTCATTGATCTCCCGGAACTTAGCCGAGGTGTAACCATAACGGAGTGCCAAACTGGCCACCGTTTCACCGGGTTGTACCATGTGGGCATCTTCTCCGTAAACGGAAGTACCACCCCGTGGCTCCTGTACAGAACCATAAGGCGTCGGCTGCGCTGCGCCCGGGTTAGCCCCGGCTACATTGCCAGGATTATACGGTAGCGTCGGCACCGTTGTTTGCGGAACATTAACTGCCACCGGGTTGGAAGCTCCAGGAACAGACATTGGGACGGACGTCGTCGTCGTCGTAGCAACTGTCAGCTGCTGACCCGGGAATACGGTGTTACCAGCAAGACCATTGTTGGTTCGGATAGCATCCACCGAAGTGTTGTACTTACGGCTGATCGAATAGAGGGTTTCTCCTTTAGCTACGGTGTGGCCAACATTGGAGGTTACCGTTCGCCCACCCTGTGATGCGGCAGACTCTGGCTGAGGAACTACTGGAACGTTTACTACCGGTGGTGTGTAGGTTGGTTGGTTGCTGTAGGTACCTGGGCCAGGGTTAGCCGGTGGAGCAGGCTGGCCGGTGGCTGCCGCTGTTGCACCAGCGCAAATAGAGGCGAGGTAGTTCGCGATCGGTACACCGTTGACGGAGCGGGCAACAATAGCGCCGCCGGTTGAAGATATACCGTCGCTTCCAAGGCGACGCTCCATCACACCGATCTCCGGTGCCATCCGGTAGTCAATTACCGGGTAAGAGCTGTTAGGCTTAAGTTGGCGGAAGAGGAAGTATCCAGAGCAAGCGCTGTTGTCCCGGCCTTCGAAGTAGACCTTAGCTCCTGGGTTATTGTAGGCTAGGTTTACCCCGATGATGCCGTTGTCGGCGTCAAACTGGTAGCCCGTCAGGGGAGAGTTATAGCTAAAAGCATTGCCCCGACGCTGGAAAGAAGCGGCCATTACCACCGGTTGGATGAGGTACTGGTTGTTATTGGTTGGTAGCAGGACAAAGACTTTGTCGGTGCCGTTGTTGATCCGCTCGGCAAGTTCTAGGTTAAGCATTGGGTTGCCGCAGTAGAGGTAGCCTTGGGGGAGGTAGTTCTGGACGGTGGCGCCTTCGGCGCCGGTCTCCAAAATCAGCCGATCACCACCCAACAAAAGAAAATGGTAGGCGTAGTAATCCATCCGTGGCTGCTGCGCAATTGCCTGTTCGTAGAGAACACGGTCTCCGCAGGTACCGTCAAAAAGTACAAAGACCTGCTCGGCCTGTAACGATGCCGCAGCCAGAAACAGTACGGCTAAAAGCGTGGTAAAGAATTTCATTATTTGGGACGTTTGGTGTAGTAAGCTGGGCCATCAGGTGGCTTCAGAGTTGATTAAACACGCTACAAATATAGATGTTTGCCATCTATAGCACTTGTAAAATAACGGTTTGCAGATCTAACGTGGTATTAAACAATGCGCTTAATCTACCATTCCTTGCACCTGCGTCCACGCCCATATACAAATTGTCATCATAATAAAGTTAAAATACCTCCGATTCAGAGGTATAACTTGTCCTCCACCTCCCCACATCACTAATTTCACTATATTTGCCCTACGAACGCAGGTTCGAAAAAAGAGCTTTTAAGAAAAACCAGTGCCGCTTTCCCCGCGGCCAACGAAACGATATAAACGTGAATTCACCGCAACGTAAGCGGAAAGCAAGGCTACCGCGTGTAGCCTTGGCCTCCGCACTTTGCCTCCTACTCGGAGCAGGCATTGTCTACTCAATGGTAGCCCTGTCCCCCGCCCTACCGCCTCAGGCGCTGAGCAAAACGGCTTTCCCCATGACCGTCCCCACGGTCCGCTATGGCCTGGCCATTGACACCCTCATCCTTCGAATCGACACCATTAGGGAAGGACAAAACCTCTCCGGAATCCTCCACGGACTAGGCCTGGGTAACCAGGAAGTACATACTACTGCTATCCGCTTTAATGGTCTTCTCGACGTTCGTAACCTTCGGGCCGGACGGACATATACCATCATCGACGATGTAGATACCGACGGTCCGGACTTTTTGACCTACCAACCTTCTATTTACGAGTATATCCGCCTCGACCTTCAGAACAAAGGCAACGACGAAAGGGTCCGATACCCAGTAACGACTACCTACGAAACCGCTGCTGGTGAAATAGAATCCAACCTCTGGAATGCGATGACCAAAGGAGGTATGTCTTACGCCCTGACTGATCGGATGGAAGATGCCCTCCAATGGAGCGTTGATTTCTATCATGTCCAACCAGATGACCGGTTTCAACTCTACTACGAGAAGAAGCATGTAGACGGAGAAGAAGCCGATCCCGGCCAAGTACTTGCCGCCCGCTACTCCACCGGAGGCGACGACATCTACGCTTTCTACTACGAAAGCCCCGACTCCAGCTATTGGGGTTACTTCGGCCTGAACGGCGAGCCGATGAAGTCCACCTTCCTCAAATCTCCCGTCCGTTTTGCCCGCATGAGTTCTGGCTTTAACCTCCGTCGTTTCCACCCCGTTCAAAAACGGGTGAAGCCACACTTGGGTACCGACTACGCCGCGCCACGCGGCACGCCTATCCTCTCTACCGCCGACGGCGTCATCGTTGAGCGCGGCCGCAGAGGCGGCAATGGCAACTTCGTCAAGGTCCGCCACAGCAAGCAGTACACCACACAGTACCTGCACATGAATAAGTTCCAGGACGGCCAATCCGTTGGCTCCCGCGTAAAACAGGGCGACATCATTGGCTACGTTGGTTCCACCGGCCTCGCCACCGGCCCGCACGTCTGCTACCGCTTCTGGAAAGACAATCGCCAAATTGACCACCGCGCCCTAAAATTCCCACCCGCAAAAGCAATGCCCGACAGTCTTTTGCCAGACTTTATGGTTCAGCGCGACATCTTCCTCGAAAAACTCAACCTCGCTGGTGATCCCGTTCAGGACACCCAGCAGCAGATGATTGACGAGAAGAAACGGATGGAAGAAATGAAGGCGATTAAGCGGGAAAACGCGAAGTAAGCCTTGTTGGTATTTTGGTTCTTTGGTATCTTGAGCTCCGCGTATTGGAGGTGAGATAGGCTACCGCACTTAGTAGTCTTTTGGTGCTTTTTTGTTTGGGCTCCGCGTGTTGGAGTATCATATCCTGATATATCCTCCTCGTTAAGAGCCTTAGCAATTTCTGTAAGAAAAGGAGTCTACTAAACTACTCCCCCTTTTTCTCCATCAACTTTCCAGCTCCGCGTGAAAAATCCCACACCGAGCGCCAGCGAGCAGATAGCACCTCCCACATGCGGTAGCCCAAAAGACCACTCACACCGAGCGCCAGCGAGCAGATAGCACCTCCCACATGCGGTAGCCCAAAGAACCAAAAGACTACTCTTCCTTTGCTAAGCGAAGATAAACGCCGTTACTCCACCCAAAACCATCCTGCACCGGGTACTCTCCCCCACCCGCTTCCAGGCCGAGGTCTTCTACATTGTACTTCTCCACCATCTTGGTGACGTTGGCGTAGACCCGTTCATTGTTGGCCATCCAACGTTGGCGGATTTGTGCGGCGACAGAATTTTCGTTGTAATTTTTCAATCCTTGGTACGTCATCCATTGGAGGGGCGGCCAGCCATTGGGCGCATCCCACTGTTGGCCAGTGGTGACGAGGCTGGTGCGAACGCCGCCGGGGGCGAGGAACTTGCTGGCGATGACTTCGCCTGCCATCGCAGCGTGGCGATCACTGGTAAGGGCTACGAACAATGGATAAATACCGGCAAGGCTAAGGAAGTCGGTTTTCATACCGGTTACCCAGTTAAGGTCTTGGTAGAAGCCGGCCTTTTCGTCCCAAAGGAGCGTCATGATGGCTTCCTGGCGGGCTTTGGCCCGCTGGGTGTACTGTTCCCGGATGTCGTCGCTGGCGTGGTGCTTGGCAACCATGTTTTCTAGCTTCCAGAGGAGGCTGTTGAGGTCTGGGGGGATAATGTCGGTGGTGACGATGGAGCTGATGTTTTGGCCGTCGGCAAACCAGCGGGCGGAGTAATCCCAGCCGGACTCTGCGCCGGAGCGCAGGTGGCGGGCAACGGTTTGGCTGTCTCTGCCAGATTCCCGAATGGTCATCACATCTTCGCGGTAAGATTCGGCTCGCGGGCGATCGCCAGCATCGTAGTAACGGTTTAATTTAACGCCAGAGGCCATCAATACTACGTGGTTGACCGCGCGGTTTCCAGCGTTGATTTCAGTTTCCCCCTTCATCCAGAATTCGTGTTCTGCAACGAGTTGTGGCATGAATTCATCGTAAATGGCCTCGCCTTCCATTTCGGCCAAGATTTCTACCATCAGGGAGAAGAATGGTGGTTGACTGCGCGTCAAGTAGTACGTCCGATTGCCGTTGGGGATGTGGCCGACTTCGTCGATCAAGAAGGCAAAGTTCTCCACCATATCGCGAACGAGCTCGCCTTTGTCGGATGCCTGAAGACCAAGCAGGGTGAAGTAGCTGTCCCAATAATAGACTTCGCGGAATCGACCGCCGGGGACGACGTAGTCGTTGGGCAGCGGGAGGAGGCTGCCAGCGGCGCCTTCATCGGAGCCGGCCTTACGGGTCAGGACTGGCCAAAGGGCATTGATGTGGTCGGAGATGTTACGGCTGGCATCGCTGGTAAAGCCGCTTTCCGTTTGGACGGGTGGATCAAAATTGGCTTCGACGAAAGCCTTCAGATCGAAGGACTCCACTTTAGACGCCTGTTCATAGGCTTCCATGATGGCGGATGCAGAAGTCCTGGGAACCATGTCGACAAATGTCTTTCCGTCGGCAAAGATGCGGTCCATTTGGACCCGGCGGAAAAGTTGGCCAAAGAGTTCGTCGGGGGCCTGCAGGCGTTCTTTATCGGCAGAAGCTTCTTGGGGCGCGGCCGCAGGTGCAGTGGAAGTGGACGAAGCAGGCTCTTGACCACACGAGGTTAGAAGGCCTGCGGTAAGCAGGCCCAGAATCAATATTTTTTTCATTACTACTACTTTTAAAATCGCTCCAAGATATAGTGGATTGGGCATTTACGGTCATTTTCAATCGATTTATGATAAATCAGCTATATCTCCATCCGGCGGTGACTCGCCTGGCTCAGTCGTCGCGGGGCCTAGCAGCCTGTCGGAGGATCCCCGAAGCACGCCGCCACGACCGCACGCCGCCACGACCGCACGCCAGGTAAAAGGCTTCGCCTTTTCCCTGGCGTGGTAGCTGGACGGAGGCTAAACATGGCCCTTTCAGACACAAGCATCTTCGATGCAAATCCAGTAGCATAACTTACCTTCGTCCACAATCCAGCACCTACCACTTGCGGAGCCCAAAGTACCAACCGACCAAAGGACCAATCCATGACTTCTTTCCACACCGCCGACTACGTCTACCCCATCACCTCTGCCCCCATCAAAAACGGTATTATCGTTCTTGACGCCAAGGGGATGATCACGGCGGTATTGGACCCTGCGTCTCCAACTTACATTGCACCTGCGTCCGCGCCCCAAAAGCACGACGGCATTCTTATCCCCGGCTTCATCAATACCCATTGTCACCTGGAGCTGAGCCACCTCGTCGGCAAAAGCCAAACGGGTAAGACACTGCTCCCTTTTCTAGTCGATGTCATCACTATGCGGGAGATGCCCCAGGAAGCTGTCGATGCTGCCATCGAAAAGTGGGACGCTTACATGTGGGAGCAAGGCATTCAGGCCGTTGGCGACATTTGCAACAAGCTCGACACTGCCCCGGTGAAGGAGAAAAGCCCCATCCGGTACTACAGTTTTGTGGAGATGTTTGACTTCTTCCAACCCGACCGTGCCCAGGCCAGTTACGACGGCTACAAGGCCGTTTACGACGGCCAGGCCAACCAAAATGGCAACGCCAAAAGTGCCGTCCCCCACGCGCCCTACACCGTTAGCGATCCGCTTTACACCCTAATCAATGCCACCAACGACGGCACAGAAACCGTCTCCATCCACAGCGAAGAAACACCTGCCGAAAATGAACTCTTCCTCACTGGAGGAGGCCCTTTCCACGACTTCTTTAAGGGCTTCGGCGCCAGCATCGACTATTTCCAAGCCACCGGCAAAAGCTCCATCCATCACGCCATCAAGCACATGGATCCGCGCAACCGGACGATCTTCGTCCACAACACCCTGACGACTACCGAAGGCATCCAGGCCGCCACGGCCTGGGCCCAAAACGGCGCCTACTGGGCCACCTGCCCCAACGCCAACCTCTACATCGAAAACCGGCTCCCACGCTACGACGTCTTCCTCGCCGAGGGAGCCAAAGTCACCATCGGCACCGACAGCCTAACCTCCAACTGGCAACTGTCCATTCTGGAAGAGTTGAAGACCATCAGCAAATACCAGAGCTACATCCCTTTAGATACCCTTTTAGCCTGGGCTACCATCAACGGGGCCGAAGCATTACAGTTTGATGGTGAGCTGGGAAGCCTCGAAATCGGAAAATCTCCTGGACTATTGATTATGAACGGTTTAGACGGTAAAAGTCCCGAATTTTTCAGCATCGGTTCAAGGACAGCCGTTAAGCGTTTAGTTTAATAACTTCACAGTCTAACCCACGATAACAAACGATTTCAGTTAAAAAGACATACTTCAACCTACGGGTAAAATTTATACTTCTTAACCGACTTGCTCTTTTGGCAATCTTCGGAGTAGTAATGCCATTACTCCCAATTCCAGCTCAGTCTCCTAACTTCAACGTCCGCTTTTTTTCTACCGAAAATGGGCTCCCTAACAGGACAGTCAACAGCATTGCTCAGGATTCTACTGGCCTTATCTGGATAGGAACAAAAAATGGCCTCGTTTCTTATGATGGGAAGGGATTCACTAGCTCAAATGATCCTAATGGCTTAGCAACCACGCATGGAATCAGGGTAATCTTCAACTATCTGGATTCTAGGTTTAAAGTTATATCAAAGATAATAAGGCTGGTTATTACTTTTACTTAAGGTAAAGATTGCGACGGCCTAACCTCTCATGTTAGCCGTAGCTACGGAAGTTATTTTTTGTGACGCCAGCGGGCAAAAGATCAAGTTTTGGGCAACGAAACTTACTGGCTGGCCCACTAGTGCGTCAAGATTGAA
>JBLIGS010000089.1:0-10980 GCA_047637095.1 Neolewinella sp.
TTAGTTGATCCGGATGGAATGCAGCCTGCTCATATTGAGCCCATTACTACCGAAGGTGGGGGCGAGGATGGAAGAGACTTAGTGACTTATAAGATAACGGGAAAAATCATAAATCGATCTTCAAGTGAAGCTGACATGGAAAAGATTCTAGCAGACTTTACAAGTAATTGTAGATGATCAAATAAGGAAAATAAATGGCGCTTATGAGGCCGGGAACCTCAATCGGGGTTCTAATAGAAAAATGCCCCGAACCAGAAAGGGAAGTATAGGATGGAACGTTTATCTAAAAAAATAATATTTCATGAAAAAAATATCTACTTTTTTATTGCTAACTCTGCTTGTGTTTTTCTCATTTGAGGCCTATTTTTATGTAACAAACCACAAATCTAATGTCATAATTCGAGTTTCAAATTGCAACCCTAATGATACCCTTTTAATGTATGTTTTGATTGTCGAAGATATAGATACATCAAACTTTGAGTCAGAGTATATTAATCCGTGTTTTTTTTCATACAATTTCTATTATAGTCTTCCAGCAGGAAAGAACAAGGTGGTTTTGTTAGGGGATAATAGGTTCGCCGAGCCATTGGTTGAAATATATTTTAATGTTTTTTTAGTTCGCTTTATTGAAATTATTTATAATGAAGATGGGACTTATGAATGTACACTAAGATATTATGCAGGTCCATCATTGGAAATTTAATTTTTTCAAAACTTGCTTGGTCTAATCTAGAGAGTGTACACTCTCTCCCGCCCAAACGAGCCACCATCCAGAAGCGGTGCCCCTTAAAGCTTATTAAAGACTAGCGTTTGTTGGGTGGTCTTTCCGCTAGTGGGCCAGCCAGTAAGTTTCGTTGCCCAAAACTTGATCTTTGGCCCGCTGGCGTCACAAAAAACAACTTCCGTAACTACGGCTATGCAAGTGATTTTTCGTTTAGCCAGCGACCAAAACATCTTCGTTTTTAGCTAACGAAACTTACTGGCCAGCCCACTAGGTCCTCAAGTTGTCTGGACAGTTCAGTAACATCGTTTCGGAACCCAGAAGGGTGAGCAGTTAATTGCTCACCCTTCGGTGTTCGTCACTAATCCTGGCCGAAAGCGGAAAACGACTGAGCCCGCGTGAGCGGAATAGCGAAGGAGGCCGCGCTTTTGGTTTGGGTTCGTGATGCGGAGCGGCTAAGCCAACTCTTGCACTCGCCTTTTAGTAACCAGCGCATCAATAAAAGTCTTCACCATAATCTGATCCGACGTGTCCAACTGCTAAACGACGGCAAACAGTTCTAGTAAGTCCCTGTCAATGATCTTCTCGGCGGCGACGCTCTGGCTGTCTCCGTTCACCAGGAAATCGGCGATGTTGCCGAGGGCATCGACGAGGCGGCTAACTACGTCGGAAGATGGTTTTGACTCTCCGCGCTAAGAGGTACAGAATATTGATTTCTTCAAGCGATAACGAAGCCTTTTTTCATCAGACACCTCTTTTGCTGACGCAGTCGCAATAGTTTATCGGATGTATAAAAGGTGGGCCAGTCCCGCAGTTCGACACATCGGATGAACATCCATCCGGCTTCGCCAGGCTGGAAGATGCATCCGATGAGCGAACTACTCTGTTACTGCGGTTAACCTGAAAGGGTTTCTGCCGTATTACTTGGGGGAAACGGATTTTCGCTAGACAATACTGATTACCGTTTCTCCTTGAGCTATTTCGCATTCATATATTCGAAGAGCTGCACCACCCCCTGAAAGTCTGGAAATCACTACCCCTTTGGAAAATAGTCTATTTCCTTTATCGCCTGAACCAGATAATTAGGAGAGAGTTCTTTGATGATGAAAGCATGACGATCTTCTTCTTCTGTATTGAATAAGGTCATTGGAACGGGAGATTAGATTTTTGATAAGCGTCTGCTACTCGACGCCACAGTGTATTTATACTTGCTCTTCAACATTCATTGCACCAGCGTCCGCGCCCCTTATTCCAGAAAACAGGAATTAGACCTAGGGTCTTCCGTTAGTGATTCCTTAGGAATCACCGCCCTTACAGGCGCTAACTGTAGCGACAAGGCATGCCTTGTCGCTACTATTCAGCTGCTTGCGGCCTCGATTCCTTAGGAATCGCAATAAAAACAAGGGAGAATACCCTAGAATTAGGCTTTGGAAATCAGACCGCAACGTTCTATAGCGTCCGCCTACCCCAAAACAAAAAAACGAGTGAACATCTCTCCAGATATCCACTCATTTCCTAGATCTTTCAAATCAAGCAATCGGCCTTACTCGATGCCCTTCAAGATAGCATTTGAATAGGTCTCCCAACTCAAATTATTCTTAAAGGAATCAACGTTAGCCGGCGGGATGGGTTTTTCCAGCGAGCGGATCATGGTGGCAGCCATCTCCTCCACCGTGTTCTCCTTGACCATGTAACCGTTTCTACCTTCCTGGATAGTTTCCGGAAAATGGCCGACGCGGGAGGCGAGGATGGGAACGTTGAAATTGTAGCTCAGGGATTCAATACCTGAGGGCGTTGCCCGGGAGTAAAACAGCACTACTGAGTCGGCGGTCTGGAAGTATTTGTTAACGTCCTCGTTGGCGATGAATTCACTGACGACGAGCGTTTTGTCCTGCAGGCCAAGATCGTCGATCATGGTCAGCGGATTGTACTCCTGCTCACTCTCCGAGGAGTTGAGGAACACCTTTTTAGCCACGCTAAAAACAGCACTCTTCGCCTTGGCTACGAAGCCGTCCGGCAGGGTGTTCCAAAACAGTTCTCCACAGATCATGAAGGACACATCGTCCCGCTGATCCGCCACAATTTTGAAAGCCTCGATGGCGTCGTGTAAGCCTTTGTACTTTCGGATAAATCCGAAAAAGAGGAAGACGTTTTTCTTCAGCCCGTGCTCCTTTTTGAAGGCCTCGACGTCGAAATTCTGGTCGGGCTTGTAGAGGTCGTAGATCGGGTGAAAGAGTTTGATAACGGGCGTAATGCTGCCATCTCCCCGTTCGCCATCCTCGGTGAGGTGGAATTTGCGACCGGGATATACCTGCTGCAATTCGCGGTAGGTATCCAGGGCGTGGACGATGAAAGTGTCGGCCTGGGCAATGCCCCGCTTGGTCAGGATTTCATCAATTTTGCTCCGTTCCTTCTGGATTACGAAGTGCATGTCGAGGATGACCTCGCAGTCCGATATCTTCTTCAGCTTGCTGATCATCTGCCCGAGGGGCAGGCCCTGGATGGCGATGGACCACTGGATGATCACCTGGTCCGGGTTCAAGGAGGCGATGTATTTCGCCGTTTTGGACCAGGACAGGGGATTGTTGTAGTTCAGCAAGTACTTGATGCTGATGTCGGAACCGTCGAGGAAGTCGAGCTTGCTGACTTTGTCCTTGAACTCCCGGGGGATGATGCTCGGGTACTGATGTAGCCAGGAGACGACGTGGACTTTGACGTCGTCAAAGCTGTCCATCGACTTCGCCAGGGAAGTATTGTAATTAGACATGCCGCCCTTAAAGGCCGGCCCCGCACCAAAGCAGACAACGGTCTTTTGCTTACCCATTGACGCCTTCTTTTGCGGCCACTGCGTTGTACACGCGGGTGAGGCCTTCTTTGAGGGTAATCTTCGGTGTCCAGCCCAATTCGTTGGTTGCGTAGTCGATGCTGCAGTAGCGGGAGAATACGCCGACGGGCTTGTCGAGCAATTGCTTAATTTCTGCTTCGTAGCCGGCGATTTCCTGAAACATCTTGATGATGTCTTGGAAGGTCGTTAGCTGGCCGTAGCCGATGTTGACGGCTGTTCCGTCGGAGATTTTGTCGAGGATCAGCATGGTGCAGTCGAGTACGTCTTCGATGTGGACGAAGTCGCGGCCCTGGAGGCCCGTCCCCCAAACCTCAAACGGGTTTTCCTGGAAGACTGCCCTGCGGGCGATGGCGGGGATAGGGTAGGAGTAGTCTTGGTCTTCTCCGTAGCCGGAGAAGGGGCGGATGCATGCGATGTGGACGCCGTAGTGCTCGGCGGCGATCTTGGCGAGGAACTCGCCAGTCAGCTTGGTCCAGCCGTAGGTCATGTCCGGCTCGCCCATGTTCTTGAAGTCGATGTCGGACTCGCTGAGGCGAATGGCGCCGGCTTCGGTTTGCTTGCTTACGGGGTAGGCAGCGCTGGAGCTAGGGTAGAGGACGCGTTCTGGCTTGTGGCGGGTGATCCAGTAGAAGAACTGGGCGTCGATGCTGAGGTCGAGGGCGACCTTCATCGGGTCGCCATCAATCATTGCTCTGCCGCCGACGATGGCGGCGAAGTGAAACACGTCGGCAAAGCGAACGGCGTCTACGCCGAAAGTCGTTTTGAACCACTCATCGTCGTGCTGGAGGCCACGTAGGACTTCCACAAAATCTTCCTTGATGAAGAGCAGGCGTTCGTCTTCTCCGTAGATCTTCATGTTTTTCACCTCCCGCTTGAGCGGTGCGCCCAGCCAGGTGCCGGGGTCGGTTCCTACGGATAGGTCGTCGATGAAGATGATTCGGTCTTCGGTCGTATTGAAAAGACGCTTAACCATGTTCCTGCCAACGAATCCACAGCCGCCGGATACAAGATGATTTTTCATTAAGAAGAGATTTTGTTCGCACCGGATAGGGGCGGTGTGTTGGGATTAATATTAGGGGAACAAAAGTAGATAAAGTGAGGCGGATTACCTAAGTGAGTTTGGCCGCTCGTCGGGCCCTAGATGGTGGGTGTCTTCAGTCCAGCTAGGGCCCAACTACCCTTGCCCTCCAACCTCCCTTGCACCTGCGTCCGCGCCCAACTTCGAACAAAGTGAACATCCAAAGCGTATAATCATTACCTTAACTAAAAGAAGAATACAATGAATCAGAAGAAATTAATGACTTATGGCATCATCGGGTTCTTCCTGTTGGTCGCCCTGTTGATGTTCGGCAACTCAACGTTTCTCACCATCGATTCCGGTGAACGAGGCGTCATTTTCCGCCCCTTCAGCACGGGCCTGGACAAAGAGAACATCTACCAACCTGGTTTCCTCGTCATTGCCCCTTGGAACGATGTGTATCGTTATGACATCCGGGAAGAACAGTTGGAAGAGGAGATGGAAGTACTTTCCAGTAATGGCCTGAACATCAAAGTGGACGTTACTGCGCGTATTAACCCCAACTTTGACCAGATTGGTAATCTCCACGAGACTTTCGGAAAGCAATACATAGAACGGCTTGTTCGGCCGGAAATCCGATCGGCTGTACGTCAGGTTATCGGTAAATTCACCCCTGAGGAGCTGTACAGCACTAAGCGTGACGAAGTTTCAACGCTGATTACTGAATCCCTTTCCGCGACCCTTGCAGACAACTACCTCGTGCTGCGCGCCATTCTGATTCGCGATATCGAGCTGCCGGAGAAAGTCCGGACTGCCATCGAGAAAAAGTTGGAAGCCGAGCAAAGCTCTTTGCAGTACGAGTACATCCTTACGCGGGAGAAGCAGGAAGCAGAACGCCGCCTCATCGAGGCGGAAGCCAAAGCCGCTGCCAACCGCGTGCTCTCCGCTTCGCTCTCCGACAAAATCCTTCAGGATAAAGGCATTGAAGCTACCCTTGAACTCGCTAAATCGCCTAACAGTAAGGTGATCGTTGTTGGCGGTGATGGTGGTGGCTTACCGCTGATCCTCGGAGGAGGAAACTAGTACACTGTTTAGAGATTAGCGTTTAGAGATTACACTTTAGGCGTTTGATGGATAGAACGCAGATTTTACTGATTCGGCGGATTTACACAGTTAAGACATCTGTGTTGATCGGTTTAATCCGTAAAGTCTGCGTTCTTTTTTTTCAGGCAATTCATATCCTTACCTTCGCACTGATTCTGTCGCTTGTGGACTACCGTCTACAATCTACCACACTACAATCTACCGTCTAAAAATGTACCAGCTCCTCAAGCCACTCCTCTTCCAGATCGCCCCCGAAAAAGCCCACCACCTCACGGTTAAAGGCCTCGCCACCACCCTGGCGATACCCGGTGTAGGCGCCGCCTTTCGGGCGACTTACAAACTGGAGGATCCCCGATTGGAGAGGACCTTATTCGGTTTGCCTTTTCCAAACCCCGTCGGCCTAGCCGCCGGTTTCGACAAGGACGGTAAGTATTATTCCGACATGGCCAGTCTCGGCTTCGGCTTCCTCGAATTAGGTACGGTTACGCCCCGCCCCCAGGGCGGCAACCCGCAACCCCGCCTCTTCCGCCTACCCAAAGACCGCGGCCTCATCAACCGCATGGGTTTTAACAACGAAGGCGTTGAAGCGCTGGCGGAGAGACTGTTGAAGAACGGTCGGCCAGGCAAGACGATCCTTGGCGGAAACATTGGTAAGAACAAGACGACGCCCAACGAGGAGGCCGTGGACGACTACGTCAAATGCTTCGAACGGTTGTTTTCGTTGGTGGACTATTTCGTCGTCAACGTTAGCTCACCCAACACGCCCAACCTTCGGGCGTTGCAGGACAAAGAACCACTGACGGCCCTGTTGTCCACGCTCCAGGAATTGAACGTTAAGATGGCCAAGCCAACCACCGCCGTCATCGGTATGCTCGGCAAACCTGGAGAGCTGTGGCAAGAAAAGCCCATCCTCCTAAAAATTGCGCCGGACCTTACGGACGGCCAGCTGGATGACATCCTAGGCATCGTTAAAGACACCGGTATTGCCGGCATCATTGCCACCAACACCACCATCGCCCGAGAGCCATTGACTACGGACAAAGCTGAAGTCGAAGCCATTGGCAACGGCGGTCTCAGTGGCGCGCCCGTTCGCCAACGCTCTACCGAAGTTATCCGCTATCTCTGGGAGAATAGTGGTAAAACCCTCGACATCATCGGCGTTGGCGGCATCGACAGCCCGGAGTCTGCGCTTGAAAAGTTGGATGCCGGTGCAAAACTCATACAGGTCTACAGCGGAATGGTGTATGCCGGTCCTGGCCTGATTCGGGATATTAACAAGGCGATCTTGGCGCGGTAAAAATCTATCCGTCCCACCGAACGTTACTAACCAGACCCTAGTACTACTGGAATGAAGAGCAACGTTACCCAAAAAGCCATTGATTTTGCGAAGACCACCGCCGAGAAAACCGGCGTGCTGGCTCGCCGCGCTTTGCGCGCCACCTTGGTTTATCTCCGCAACCAACCGACGCTAAAGCTCGTTTTTCTGGCCTTCGCCGTTCCTGCATTGCTGGCAACCATTTTTTTCGCCGTCATCTTCTTCGCCGCGCTAGCCGGCAGTTATGGCCCGATGCCGAACGCCAACGAACTTTCTCTGATTGAAAATTCAGAAGCCTCCTCCGTCATTAGTGAGGATGGTAAGTTGCTGGGAAAGTACTACCGAGAAAACCGGATAAGTGTTCCGCTAGAATCCATCTCTCCCTTTGTAACAAAGGCTTTGATTGCTACGGAAGACAGTCGCTTTTTTGAACACCAGGGCATTGATCTCCGGGCCCTGGCCCGGGTGGCTTGGCGATCCGTTTTACTGGGCGACCGCAGCGGCGGTGGTGGTTCTACCATCAGTCAGCAGTTGGCCAAGCAGTTATATCCCCGCCGGAACAACGGTCGGTTCAGCATGATCAAGACGAAGATGCGGGAGATGATCATCGCCAGCCGGATGGAGGAAGTCTACAGCAAGGAAGACCTGTTGGCCCTTTACCTCAACACGGTTCCCTTTGGAGAGAATGCTTATGGGATTGAAGTCGCCTCCGGTCGTTTCTTCAGCAAGCGGGCTATTGGCTTGAACCAGCAGGAAGCGGCTGTTTTGGTTGGCCTTCTAAAGGCAAACACCAGCTATAACCCAAGGACCCACCCCGAGCGCAGCACGGAGCGGCGGAACCTCGTCCTAAAGCTGATGGCCCGTAACGGAAGTATAAAACAGGAGGCCGCTGATAGTCTTACGGCCTTGCCGCTGGAGGTTCGTTACCGCCGAGAAAATGGTAAGGTTGGTAGTGCGCGGCATTTCCGCCAGCGCCTCCGCTCCGAAGCAGAGCGGGCATTGGCGGGTAAAACACATCCTGACAAACGGCCGTACGATATTGACCGGGACGGGCTGAAGATTCACGTTAGCATCAACAGTACCCTCCAACGGTTGGCTGAAGAAGCGGTTTTAGAACAGATGCCAAGGATACAGATGAACTTGGCCGTCGATTGGAAAGGCCGCAAAACCGCTCCTTGGGAAGAGGCTTTTCAGAAGCATCTAAAAAGGACACCGAGGTACAAATCCTTAGAGAAATCCGGCAAATCAGAAGAAGAAATTCTTGCCGTCCTGAAGGAACCAAAGCCAATGACCATCTACAACTGGAAGACGGCGGCGGCGGTAGATACCATCATGCGGCCAATCGATAGTCTCCGGCATTACTTCACGCTTTTGAACGCTGGCCTTTTGGCTACGGATCCGGCTACCGGAACCGTCCGTGCCTGGGTTGGCGGCGTGGATTACCGCTTTGTGCAATACGACCACGTAATGGCCCGCCGGCAGGTGGGGTCCACGATCAAACCCGTGGTTTACGCCACAGCCTTACAGGAAGGTATGCGCCCCTGTGAGTACACGCCCGCCCAACAATTCACCATTGAGGACTTCCAGAATTACAATCCGAGAAACCCCGGAGGCAACTACGAAGGGGCTTATTCTATGCGGGGCGGGCTGTCGAAATCGGTGAATACGGTGGCGGTAAATTTGGCGGTAAGGAGTGGTCTTTCCCGGGTTGTAGACGAGATCCATCAGATGGGAATTACGGGTAATGTTGAAGCTATTCCCAGCGTTGCGCTGGGCACCGTTGAGGCCAACCTACCGGAGATGAACACCGTTTACAGCGGCTTTGCCAATCGGGGCCGGAGACCGGAAGGAATTCACTTCCTGGATAAGATTACAACTGCCGACGGAGAAGTCATCGTCAGCTTCAGCCGCCCTACGAAGACCATCCCCGTCATGTCGGACACCATCGCCAACGTATCCACTTACTTAATGACCGGCGTTGTTAACAACGGTACCGCTGCCCGGCTCCGCAGCACTTACGGCCTCAGCGGACCGATTGCTGGAAAGACAGGTACGACCCAGGATCAAAGTGATGGCTGGTTTGTTGGCTACACGCCGAAACTTGTGGTTAGTACCTGGGTTGGAGCGGAGTATCCAGCGGTACACTTTCGGACGTTGCGGCGGGGAAGTTCTACCGCGACCGCCTTGCCAGTTTGGGGAACTTTCATGCGGAAGGTCCAGCGAACCAAAGGTATTAGTTTTTACAAAGGCGGAAGCTTTCCTCCCCTGGATGAAATGTCGGTCGCCCTATTGGAATGTCCAGATTATCTAGATGAATTGCCAATTTACCGCGACCCCGAGGAGATCGTTACGGTGGAAGACATTCGTGCTCGCTTGGCCAGCTTCCCAGCGGCGGACGTTGAGCGGATGATGGCGAGGAAGCGCCGACGGAACAATGAATCGACGACGGAATATGCTATTCGGATTGCGGAGCTGCTTGAGAAAAAAGCTACTCGGGAACAGCGGAAGGATAGTTGGGCGGAGCGGTTGTTTGGAAAGAAGAACTAACTGGCCGTTTGGTTTTTTGGTAGGTTGGTTCTTTGGTAAGCAACCGCATGTTGGAGGTTTTGGAGGCGTTATAGGCTCCGCATGCCAAGGGTGCTTCAGTGCCCGTTTTAGTAGATAATATTGCCTCGCTTGGGAGTATTGCACCCTGTTTCATCCTCTATTTCCTGTCCAGTCTAATCTGTTTGCCTTTACGTAAAGCCCGCAGCGATGCGAAGCCCGAGCTTGAAGAATTCAAATTAACTATCTTGCAACGCCTGCCCTACCTCCAACGGCGGCACCAAAAGACCACCCCCCCACTTTGACTGATTCCAAACTCATCCGCCAGATTACCGCCATGGACGCCCGGGAGCGAGAACGCCTTCGGCAGTTCGTGGCCAGCCCGTACTTCAATCGGCACCAGGCGACGGAGCAGCTATTGGCGTTTATTCTGAAGGAGCTGGGCAAGTCGCGGCCTAAGTTAGAGGAGGCGCGGGCGCGGGGTGCAGTGGAGGATGGTGGAGCAAAGCGAGGTTTGGCGGACCTAATGTCCGGCCTAATGAAATTGGTCAATCGCTTCCTCGCCGTCGAGCAACTGCAAGCTGAGGACTTTCGGGAGGAAGTATTGACCCTCAAACGAACCAAAGAATTGCAGCGTTTCTCGCTGCTGGAAAACCGGGGTAAACGCCTGGACCGCAAGGTGGCCAAGCATAAGTACCGCGACGGCGACACCCACCACGCCGCCTACGAATGGAAGAACATCAATGGCTACCGACAAGCAGAAATCAATCGGAAAGATACCCGGGAGATGCAGAGTATGCTGGATCACTTGGACCGGTATTACATGGTCGAAAAACTCCGCCATGCCTGTCGGCTTACGGCCAACATGATGGTGATGAACACCAGTTATGAGCTGCTCTTTGTTGACCCAATCATCGACTACCTCGAGGGGGAAGCCGGCCAAAAACTACTTAATGAAAAAGTCGAACCCAGCATCGACTGCTACTACCATATCCTGCTCTCCCTCCGGGAGCCAGACAACATCAGCCACTACGACCGGATGCTTTTTTACCTAGACAAAAGCCTGGACCGGCTTCCGCACGACCACCAAAAGGACCTCTACGGCTTTGCCTCCAATTACTGCATCGGCCGCATCATGAGCGGCCACGCCGACTACCGGCTTAAGCTCTTCGAACTTTACCAACGGGGCCTCGACACCGACATCATCTATGACCAGGGCGAGATCAGTGAATGGGATTATAAAAACATTGTCACCCTCGGCTCCGCCACCGGCGAATACGATTGGACCGAGCGCTTCATCGAAGATAACCGGGAGAAACTGCCGGCCCGCGAACGCGAAAACGCCTACGCCCTCAACAAAGCCCAGTACCTCTACACCCGCAAGCGCTATGATGAGGCCACCAGTCTCCTGTTCACTGTCTCCGACTCCGACG
>JBLIGS010000090.1:0-10925 GCA_047637095.1 Neolewinella sp.
CTGGGGGAGAACGGTGTCCTTATCTTCTTCGCCCTATCCGGATTCTTGATCACTCATTTGCTACTCCGGGAAAAAGAACAAACTGGCGGCATCAACTACCGTCATTTCCTCATCCGCCGGGCACTCCGGCTTCTCCCTGCCTTCGCTGCCTTCTGGCTCATCCTTGCCGCCTTAACCGCCACGGGCTACTACGATATCCACCCGGCCTCCTTCGCCTTCGCGGCCGTCTACCTCTATAATTTCATCCCCAAACACTTCTACTCCACCCACTTTGGCCTGACTTGGTCACTAGGCGTCGAAGAACAGTTTTATCTCCTCTGGCCCTTGGCCGTAAAGTGGTTTGGCAAAGCCAACCCCACCAAGGCCATTGGCCTGATCACCATCCTTTTCCTAACTACGTCGGTTATTTTTATGGCCATCATCCCCGGTCTTTCGCTACCAGACTACCCCATCTCCGCCAACGGCGAAACCCTCAACCTTGGCGACTTCACCGTCGGCCGGGTCTTCTTCCCCTACCGCTGGTTTATGCCCATGGGGAGCTTCCTCTTGCTAGGCTGCTGCGCAGCCGCCTACGCCAACAAAATTAACCAGTGGGCCTCGGGTAAAACCATGTGGCTAATAGCCGTCAGCTTGGTACTATTCCTTGCGCCTTGGTACCTGACCGTCCTCCCCTACTTCCCCCAGAAGCTGGTCCAGGCATGTGGCTTCACCGCCTTTATCCTTTACCTTTTCCTACAACAGGAAAGCCCCATCGTCCGCCTCCTCGAATGGGCTCCGTTTCGGCACCTTGGCAAAATATCCTATGGCCTGTACCTCTACTCGGGCATCTTCCTCGGCACCGGTATTAGTGATCCAACGTACTGGTGGCAGACACTGCCACTGGCCATCATTATGACTTATCTGACGGCGTTGGTGTCGTACTTTGTGCTGGAAAAATACTTCCTTGGCATGAAAAAACGTTGGGCTTGACGGGATGTTCACATTGGACGTTTCTACCGCATTAGACGGCGGGCACCCGCGAAGGGCGTCCCTAACGGTTTAGCCAAGCTTACAAATAATAATTAAAACCGTACGGGCACCCCTTGCGGGTGCCCCATCCAATATTCCTCCCCCTTGCTCACCTCCCTCATCCTCCCCACCCACAACCGCGCTGCGCTCCTACCCCGCGCAGTACAAAGTGTCCTTAACCAGACGGTAAGAAGCTGGGAATTAATTATCGTAGACGACGGTTCAACGGACAATACCCGGGAGGTGGGCGCGAGCTTTGCGCGCGATCCTCGAATCAGGTACCACTACCAAGACAACCGACAATTAAACGGCGCAAGAAACACCGGTGTGGCTCTGGCAACGGGAGAATACATTGGTTTTCTGGACGACGACGATGAGTTTCTGCCGAATCACTTGGAGGTCCTTAAACAAACCATCCAAGACGATAACGGGCAACACGACATCTACCGCAGCGGCGAAATTCTTCGCCGTGGAGAAAAAGATAGTCTGGCCCATAACTACCAAAACGGTCAGGACATTCTACCCCAGTATTGGCAACACGTTACCGGAATGTTCGGGATGCTGATCAGCGCAGAAGTCATTAAAGGCTACACCTTCAACGAGGACCATCTTTTATTGGATGATTTTTACTGGCTTAACCAAGTCCTCCTCTCCGCTAACTTGTATCAGATCGACGCCCACACCGCCGTCGTAAACCTTCACCCAGATCAGCGCAGTACGACCTACTTGACGGATAAATTATTGGAGCAGAACATCTCCAGGCTGGCCCAGGCCTACAACATTCCGGGAGTCCCGGAACGGGTACCTTTCGAATCCTACCGGCAGCAAATCGTCCACCAATACCTACACTACAGTCGGCAGTTGGCGAGGGATGGCCAGCGGCTTAAGGCCTTAAAAACCTGGAAGGAAAGCCTGTCGTACACTCGGGCTCAAAATACCCGGGAGTTAATGCGGACGTTGGTGATGATTGGGACGGGGAGGTAGAATTTAGATATTAGACTTTAGTGACTAGATATTAGAACAACGCAGAAAGCGGTTAGTACTAAGTACTAACCGCTTTCTACTAAAAGCTTAATGCCAAGTCTTAAAACACCGGCCTTAGGCCGGTTTACTCTTCCTCAATGATTGCATCATCAATCAAGCTATCGCCGTCTCCGTCGGAGTCGAGGAAACCGGCAATGATACCGCCTTCAGGCTTTGATGTTGCGTCGGGATTGTCCTTGATGATCATTGGCTTGGTGCCGTCGCCGGTGTAGTCTCCGTCAGCAAACTTGGCAGCACGGTCGAAGAAGGAGCCGGTTCCGGAGAGGGTTGATTCAGAAGTATCACGGGCGCCTTCTTTACCGTCGAAAGCGCGGGCGCGGGCCTCGGCTTGTTCGGCGGCATTTTTAGCTTCTTCAATGGTATCTTCAATACGCATTTTGTTAGCTTCGGTGTTGGCGTGGTCGACGAAGTCGTCAAACTTATCCTTGGCAGAGGCGCCAACTTCGGCGGCGTGATTGAGGATATCTCCTCCTTTATCAATGACTACTCCGCCTACAGATTCGGCGACGTCGCCGATCTTTTCCTTGGCAGTGTTACCGGCATGTGCGGCAGCATCGAGCGTTGGACTTACTTTTTCGTTGATATCTCCTAATACTTCTCCGGCCTTGTCTTTAAGGCCACCTAAAGCTACGCCGGCTTTGCCGAGAAGAGCGCCGGCTTTAGATTTGGCATCTTCCAGGCCGCTTTCGAAGTCAATACCTCCATCTTTTGATGGAGGTTCTGATTCGATGAGGTCGAGTTCGAAGCCCTCCCCGAAGAGGTCGTCGCTGTCGGCAGCAGGTGCTGTTGGTTCTGGCTTGGGGCGGAGATCTTCGAGTTTGCTGTTGATGGCGTCGCTAGCGGAACCTTTCATGGCCTTGGCCTTGTCTACGGCAGCATCGGCGTCCTTCCAGATTTTATCGGTTAGGTCTTCCAGTGCGTCCCTTCCCTTTTCGAGGTACTCGGGAGCTTTGTCGACGAACTCTTTGGCAGCAGCCTTGGTATCTTCCAAGAGGTCTCCGCCGGCGTCGGCGAGGTCGCTACCAGCTTCCTTGGCAGCATCCATGGCTTTGCCGCCCTGGTGTTTGGCGACGGATTTAGCGCCGAAGAATACACGTTTAAGATCGTTGAGAATGGACATGCTGGGTTGGTCTGTTTAGGTTCCCAATGTAGGGTTTTGTGGGGAAACAACCGTGTATTTTCGACGAAAGAGCCGCGGACGCAGGTGCAGGAGGAAGTTTTTTAGAGGGCAGGGTTGAGATATCGGAAGATGGGAGGTCGAATTTAGTGGATTAGAAGCAAGCATTTCTCCACTTTGGTTCTTAGCCTTTGTATTAATAAAGACTACTCATATAGCCATCCTTCCGGTAAATACAATCGAGATAGAGCTTGTGTAATTGACTTAACTCGTATTCAGACAAGGAATACCCAGTCAAATGACCAGGCGGTTGCGGAGGCCCATTTGGCGTAAGGTGAAGAACGTTCACCATTAAGTGTTCGCCTATCAGGCCGCGCCCAACTCAAAGCAATTAGCTAATTGCATTTAGCACTCAGTATGGTAACCCGCAACTAGCAATCCGCCCCACCTTACTTCTTCCCAAACGCAGACTTCACCCGCCGCAAGAACGTCTGTGCCGTTCCCGGGCTAACCGGTAAAATTTCGTAGGTCTGGCCATCGTCCATTTTGAGGATGAGGTCCTTGGCTTTCATGCCTTCAAGAGCAGACATGAACTGGGTATTATTGGAAACCACGTTCAAGATACCGTCATTGAAGCCGAAGAAATAGTACAGCTCGCTGGGCGACTTGATGTAGATATAAAGCCGGTCATCACCGCCAGTTGGCATCTTAGCCTCAACATGGACCTCTAGCATTTTAGCCACCGGATTGCCCTTGATGGAGGCCAAGCCAGACAGCTTCTCCGTCGTTACAAACGACTGATAATCGTTGGACCACTGCATATTCAACTTGCTGAACAAGAAGGTGTGTTCGTTGATCTTTTTGTCCACTTTGAAGACACCACTCGCCAGCGCAGTTTCCGCCGCAATCAGTTCCTTGCCCGCCGGGAAGAGCGTTTTCAAACCTGCCTGGTAAAACTCTTTGCCAGTAACGAGGTTGAGCGACGGCGCGCCATACGCGCCCGAAATCAAGTCCGTTGCCAGCATATTAACCAACCGGTCCGGAAGAATAAGGTCAATCGCCGCCATAGCCGATACCTTCACGTCAGGATAGGCCTCTTCAATCGGCACATCAATCGTTATGTCACCGTCTCCGGCTTTCTCCCCTTCTTCGTCTTTCTTATCATCAGTTTCTTCCTCAAGAACAAACATGCTAGGTTCTTCATCTTTCTTCTCTTCAGGCTCAGCAACCGGCTCCGGTTCAGGCTCGGGTGCCCGACGGGAGACCGTAGGCATCTCCATCTTCACCGTGCCGTAAGACTTCATCTTAACGTACTTAAGTCGGCCACCAAGGCCAAGTTCACCACTGCCGTTCAAGGCATTCTTTCCGTGGTCATATTCCATCAAGTTGCCTACCAGGGAGGTAGGATTGAAAACCCTGGCACTATCACCAAAGCGGAAAACATCGGCAGCTTCGTCGTAGTTAAAGACGCCGTTGGCGTCCAGGATAGCATGGTCTTTTCGGAAGTCCAGTGTCTGGACCATGCTCGGGTAAATATTACGACTCGGCTTACTGAGGTAGAAACCGGTAAATAACGGAAGGCCATCTCGGTCTTTCGGCGTTTCCACCTTCAGCATCAGGTCTTTTTTGTCTCCTTCCGAACGTACCGTAAACCACTGGGCACCAGGAAATTTCTCAGTCTCAATCTTTGCATAACCATCAAAGAACAAGGTCTTACTACCTGCATCTAAGTTGATGGTTCCGTAGAACCGGGTCTTGTGGTCAACGAAGAAAGTCGTGCCTTCGGCAACGGTTCCTTCGGCCCGCGTTGCGGTTGCTTTCTCGTTCTTCTTGCCTTTACCAATACGGCTGCCTATAATATTCTGGAATTCGACCTCCTGGGTATGTGGGCCGATGTTGTACTCGTAGAAACCGGAGGCTTTGTAGTCTTTTCGGCCACGTATTTGTACTGTTGCTCGGTTAATTACGTGGTATTCGTTGATGGTATCCGCGACAATGCGGGCATCAGTAATCTCGGTAATCTTTGCTCCTGGCTCCACCCGAATTTTACCGTCGCCCGGGAATATTTTAGCATCAGCGCTACGCACAAATGGCACACCATCGATATCCAACATACTGGTATTGATGTCAAAAGTGGCCGAGGCACCGATGAAGGAAAGAGAGTCCTGGTCAGGATGTGTACTGGTGAACCGGTCTTTGCCGATTTCTGCCTGGAAGGTCACGTTGCCGCCTGCCATGTCCCAGTCAAAGCGGTCAATACTTGTTTGGAACTGGTTATAAGGCAGTGCCGTTGCAAAGCCGGTAGAGTTGTTTTCGAAAGAACCAAGCTGTTTTTCAAAGTCGACTTCCGCCTTCACGTTTGAGGTACGAAGGGCCAAACGATCGTCTCCGGAGAGGCTACGGATGGCAACATTAGCCGTATCAGCATAAGCGCCGAAGACGGAAAAGTCCATGTCCACACTGGTCATATCAGCAGCGTCCCAGCCAAGGGTTCCGTTACCTTTCAGTGCTTCCGGGGTAAGTACCAAACCGCCATCAAAGCTGTGCTGACCAGCTTTGAAGAGTTCAAATGGAGCGTCTTCTACGGAGTTAACTACCATGGAATCACCATAAGGGATGAACTCAATATTTACCTCTGTACCTTTCACCTGTGGCACGACCCTATCGCTCTGGACATTTTCTTCCAGGTCAAATGATTTTGCGCTGGCAGTTGTCCGGTTTGGTGTGAAGACAAGGTCTTCGCTGTCGATATTTGCTTCCAGGTAAGTAAGGCGGCCTTTGCCTTCAAGGCCGCGATTACTAAGGATGACTTCTCCTTCGTAGGTGCCTCGTTCTCCATAGGTTCCCTGTCCACCTTCTTCTGTTTCAGTGATAAAGCCCAGGCTTCCATCCTCCTGAATGGTTAGGGTTTCGAACATATCAGGGAAAATACCGCCGGAGTTTAGGCGGCCATCTAATTCGACCTGGGCGGCAATCAAACTGTCCATTCCGTTCAAACTGAACGGTGCTAATTCAAAGTAGAAACTGTCTCGAGCATAAGTAGCTGACGAATCTGCCTGGTCATAGAAAATAAAGCTCTTCTCCTTACTCTGAAAGGAAGGGAAGTAGGCAATGTCTTCCGTTCCACTCTTGTTCTTTGGTGCATCAACCAGTAGAAAGCCCGTCAGGTGTTCAATCCGGCTACCGGTTGTTTGCCGTTCCATTCCATCACCGATGAAATCATCCACTGGGAGGAAGAGGTCTAAGAAACGGACAGAATCCATCTCAATGTGGTAAGGTTCATATTTGAAATGGAAGTTCTTACCTGAGAAAACCATACCTCCTGCATAGACCTCTCCGGAGAAATCCATGTTCCGGTTTTTCTTCACCACCAGTTGGTCGCCAAAGGGTTTGATCGCTACTTGCTTTTCATCGTTAAGCTCTACAAATTTCACCGCTTCAATCCGGATATCTCCGGTTTTAAGATCAAGAACAGCGTTCTCTTTTTTGGTGTCGCTGACGAGGCGGAGTTTGTCGTAATCAATTTCTTCCCGGCTGGAGCGGACATAATGCTTGATTTTATCAAGCAGTAAAACTTCGTCTGCTTCCTGATCGTAGAGCAAGAACCCACGGGTCTGCAGGTCATACAGCAGCGGCTGAATGTCTTCGGACTTAAAGCCAGCACCAAACCTGGAGGCTATGCTGCTTGCACTGACCAGGTCGTTACCTCCTTCGGGGCCCACTCGGTAGGCGTAGATAATGTCCAGAGGGTTGGCCCGGGCAATGTCCCGGATGAAGTTGTATTCCCGCTCACTGTAGTAGTCACGGCTTTCGAATACTACTTCATCTTTATCAAGAGATGCAAGTGTAGGCTTACCTACTACTGCCGAATCACCATCCAGGTAAATATCCAAGTGATCCGCATAAATATTCATGTTGTTCAGGCTGTGGAAGAACGGGCTTTGATCTGCACCAGAGGCCGTTCGGGTCAGTGTAACTTGGCGATCAGGAATGTTCACCCGCATGGTTACACTTGGATGGTACAAGCTGTCTTCCCCAACAAAAATCGTGGTTTCTACACTTTGGCCACCAATCTTCTCGCCCTTCTTAATGGCAAAGGTTTGGGCCGCTCCTTTAATGGTCTTTTCTTCTCCATTAATGGCAATGGTGAGGTTTACCCGCGACTTCCTGCCAGCCTCGCCGATGGAGTAAACCGTTGATCCCCGCAACTCAAAGTTGCCGAAGAGGTCGATGCCTTCTCCAACGTTTGCAAATTCGACGAAGCCGTCGCTGGAGACAAACTGTGGGTACTCGGCGCCGGCACGTGCGCCGCCGGGTTGAATCTTATCTGTGAATTTTCCAACAAGAATGTCCTCGTCAAAATACTGCGGGTACTGCAAGTGAGCAGAGTCCGCCTTATAGATCATTCGCTTCGTGTTCAGGGTGTAGTCGACGAGAATGGCGAAGACGGATTCGTCGAGGTTCTGACGCTGCCAGTCTGTTCGGCCTCCTTTGCCGTTGGCAATGCCTTCTCCGAGGTTGACGAAGAGCTGGGTTTCATCAATCCGTAGGGTATCTCCCCTTCCAATCGCCAGTAACTGGCGAACGGTATCGATCCGGAGGATAACCGCTTCCTTAAATTCAAAGTGTGGGCTTCCCCCTATCACTAGCCAGCCAGTCCCATCCTCAGTCGTCTCAAAACGACTGTCGTACATAAAGTTCTTGGCCCGTTCAATCGTTAGCATGATACCATTTGTCCTTGCATCTGGTAGGGTCAGAAACTGGGTAAATGCTTCATGAAATTCATCGAAGGCTAGATTTGGCTGGTCCGGAGCACCGGTCATTTTGGTCAATAAGTCTAGGTAATCAGACATACCGACGCCAACGCTGATGCGTCTTTGGGCCAGGCTAATGCTGGTTGTGGCAATTTGTCGTTGCCGCGCTTCATCGAAACCTCCTCCGGTAAAAACACCAATAAAGTTGGCGGTAGCATTCTTAGCCCTGCTATTGCCTGATGCGTTCATATGGTCTTCCAGGACTTCCACAAAAGTGGTCAGATCTCCGGAGGCATCGAACTCCGCCAGTTTCTGGGCGGATATAGGCAAGGTGATGAAAGACAGGCAAAATAATAGCAGAATGCGACGCATGGCGGCGATTTAGTCACGGGTAAAAATGAAGGCCCGCCAGTCTTCCCGGCGGCGGGTTCCCAAGTGTTGGAAACCAGTATCTATAAGCCGGTCGATCAACATTTGTTCGTCCTGGGCGAGGATACCGCTGAAGAAGACGGTTCCGCCTGGCTCCAACCGATCGTACAACGCGCCGGCGGTTGTTAAAATTACATTTCTATTAATGTTTGCCAGGATGAGGTTATAGGGGCGACCAACGGGAACATCTTTGAGTTCTCCGAGGACGACTTCGTCGAGGACGACGCCGTTTGTGGCGGCGTTTTCAGCGGTGCTTTCAGCGGATGGGGGTTCGATGTCTACTGCGTCAACTTCGGCGGCACCGAGCCTTTTGGCCAGGATGGCCAAAACACCAGTACCCGAGCCATAATCCAACACACGGGTGCCGGTAACGGCGTGCTCAAACAACAGCTCACACATCATGTAAGTCGTGGCGTGGTGCCCCGTTCCGAAGGCCATTTTTGGCGTAATCACCAACTCCTGCTCTACTTCTGGATCTGCTTCGTGGAACTCCGCACGAATCAACAGGCGATTGCCTACGCGGATGGGGCTGAAATGACTCTCCCATTCTTCGTTCCAGTTTTTATCGGCCAGGGCTTCCCAGCTGTAGGTGAAACTGAACTGGCCTTTATAGCCGTCCAACACGGCGCACCATTCGTCGTGCCTGGTAGCATCGCCGAAGGCGAGCAGGCCAGCTTCTGTTTCCTGAAAAGAGTCAAAGCCTGCTTCGCCGAGAAAGGCCACGAGTACGGAGTGAAGGTCAGGGGCGTTGTCGAGGGAGTATTGATGGAACATGGTTGCGGGTTGCGAGTTACGGGTTGCGAAGTTGCGGGTTGGCGCGCAAAATTAATCATTGAGATTTTAGCGGAGTGATTTTACATCGCTTCTTATAACTCCACCTTGGACCTGTAAAGTCGGACGCTAGCTCCTAGCTACCTAACACCTAGCTCCTAGCTCCTAGCGCCCTAATTTCTAACACGCTACCTTCGCCACCGTGAAAGTCCTTGTATACTACATCGGAAAGACTTCCGAGCCCTACCTCCGCGAAGGCGAAGCCATCTATGCCAAACGGTTGAAGCATTACCTGCCCATAACCTTTGAAGTCCTGCCGGACATCAAAGGAGCCGGCAAGATGTCTTCGGCAAAACTCAAAGAAAAAGAAGGCGAGTTGGTCCTTTCCCGCCTTAAAAACGACGATGGACTAATCCTACTTGATGAAGGCGGTAAGCAGTTCTCCAGCATGGAATTTTCCAAGTGGCTCGACAAACAACTGCAAGCCCCCTACCGCCGATTGATCTTCCTAGTCGGTGGCGCCTTTGGCTTCCCGCCCGCAGTCTACGCCCGCGCAAACGCCAAACTAAGCCTTGGAAAGATGACCTTCAGCCACCAGATGATCAGGCTGTTCTTCTCAGAACAACTGTATCGGGGAATGACGATTTTGAAGGGGGAGAAGTATCATAATGAGTAGATATTGGAGTTTAGAAAGCAGAGATCGACACTACGACCTCTGCTTTCTAAACTCCAATATTTAATATCTAAACTACTGGATCATAACCTTCCGCACCACCCGGCCAGTCTCCACCACAGCCTCGACTAGGTAAAGCCCCGGCTCCAACTCCGGAACAGAAAGCTGCGTAGTCTCACCGGTAGTTGGCTGAGAAATGATCACGCTTCCTGTGATGGATAGCAGGCGAACAGTTCCTGCTCCTGCAAAATCAGGAAGGGTGACGGTCAAAGTATTACCGGAAACTGGGTTTGGGAAGATAGATAAACCCTGGACGATGGCTACAGGAGCGACGGTTGGCGTTTGCTTACCACCCAGGAGGGTGCCAACAGTTGGCTCATCAATGCCTACCATGCTACCGCTGAGGTCGGCAACGCCTTCTTCGTGACTTGTGGCCACGACCCCGGAAGTACCGCAGGCGCAGTCTGTACCAATTACATCGTTAGAAGTTGTTGGATCACCATCGTTGCAGGGAGCGCCGATTTGATCGCCGAAACCGGGGGTGCAGAAACTGCTAAAATCTCCAGACCATGGCAGGCCATCGTTTCCGTCGAAGAGGAATCCTGTTTCGCCACAACGGTTGCGGAGGTCTTCAGGCAGGCAACCGGTCAACTCGTTATTACGCATATCCAGGAAATTAAGCGTAGTGATATCGCCAAGGCCTGCAGGGATGTCTCCGCTAAAAAAGTTGTCGCTGAGGTATACCCAACGCAGCCTTTGATGGTTCTGAATGCCTGCCGGAATTGCTCCGCTCAGTGCGTTACCATCGAGGCGAAAGTTGACCAGGGTTTCTTGATCGCCGATGGCAGCGGGGATCCCCCCAACCAATTGGTTATCATTTAGGCTGATGTCAAAAAGGCGGTCCAGGGAAAAAAGCTCCGCCGGGATGTTACCGCCCAGCTCGTTAATGGACAAGGATAGGACCTCTAGAAACTCAAAGTCGCCGACGGTAGAAGGAATGGTGCCGTTCAGGCCATTGTCCCGGAGGCCAATCATGGTCACCCGGTTATTTTGGTCGCAACGGACGCCGTACCATTGGCAGGGCTCGCAGTCTTCGAGCCAACCGGTTTTGTCGACCCAGTTGTCGCCG
>JBLIGS010000091.1:0-10902 GCA_047637095.1 Neolewinella sp.
GTGGTGGTTGTTAGCGAGATAGCCTGTTAGGCTACGCAAATGCAGGCGTTGGAATCCGTCACATCCAATAAGGAACGCAGATGTTATTGATTCACAGCAATAACATCGGTGTGAACCATCAAAACCTGTCCGTCTTTCACCGAATACAACTAAGGCGGCTACTTCTCTTTGCTATTCCATCATCACAATGCACCTGCGTCCGCGGCAAAATATGGGCGCGGACGCAGGTGCAAAGAGTTGGACCAAGGAGCAAAACATGAAAACATGTTTGCCCCCTTACCTGACAAGCCATGCGCTAAAACGCCACACAAACCGGCGTCCCAATCTCAAAATTCTGGCCAGTAAACGCAAGCTTACCGCTGCTACCGATGGTATACACAGCAATGCTATTACTGTTTTGGTTCGCAGCGTAAAGGAATTCTCCGTTGCCACTGATGGCAAAGTTACGAGGGTAAGTTCCTCGGGTAGGCTCGTGCCCAATAGATTCCAGGAGGCCAGATTTGGTGTCGACCTTGTACATCGCAATGCTGTTATGACCACGGTTGGAACCGTAGAGAAACTTACCATTCGGGTGCAGGTGAATATCAGCACCGTAGCTCGTTTCGGTGAAGCCCTCCGGTAACGTTGTGATCGTTTGTAAGATGGAAAAACGGTCGTTACCCTTGTCGTAACCGATAACATTGACGGTGTTGTCCAATTCATTGATTAGGTAGAGGTATTTGCCGTTAGCGGACCACTCAGCGTGCCGAGGACCTGCTCCTTTTCGGGTCTGTAGGTACACCTGATCATGCGGGATCAATTTACCGTTTTGGACATCCAGCATAAAGAGCCAAATGCGGTCCATCCCTTTATCGGCGATGGCGACAAGCCTGTTGTCCGGTGAGATATTGGCCGAGTGAAGCCAAGATGGAACGCCGTCACGTACGGCATCGGAGATGGCAAACTTATCGGTGACGGTGAGGCTACCATCGGCAACAATGCGGTACATCTTCGCTACCCCTCCAACGTAGTTGGAGGCGATGACAAACTGCCCGGTCTTGTCAATTTCTACGTGGCAAGGTGCCTTGCCATCCGTTGGCAACTTACTAATCTCCGTCAGCTTCTTACCACCAACTCGAAAGGCATGGATAAAACCAGTAGGCTCATCGTCTTGGGCCAATTCGCTTACGGCATAGACAAATTTTCCGTCAGCAGACTTCTTTAGGAAAGAAGGGTTCGTTAATGTAGCAATTGGCTGGGTGTTAGACATTTTGCCGGTTACCGGATCTACAGAAACACTGTAGATACCCTGAGCTTGGCCGTTAACGTGGCCTTCAGCACGGGTATAGGTACCGATGTAGGCCGTTGTTTGATCGGTGGAGATGGAGGTCGTTTTGCAGGCGGAGAACAAAACGAGGACGAAGAGTAAGAGGCGGTAATTCATGGTTCGCAAGGTAGCTTAAAAGTCAAATAGTCCGTAACTACATTGCACACATCCGGCTTCGCCCTGCATTGCATCTAGAAATCAAGTGGGTCGTTAAACCGCAGAAAACATCGTACTTCCCTCCAACTCAGTAAACTGCACCGGCACCACTCCGCTGCCCTGGTTTTCGTTGGTGTAGACGCCGTAAATGGTGTCCACTGCCTCCATCGTCAGCTTGTTGTGGGTAACAATGATGAACTGGCTATCGCGGCTAAATTTCTTGATAATCTTGTTGAACTTAGCGATGTTGGCATCGTCCAACGGAGCATCGACTTCGTCGAAAATACAGAACGGTGCCGGCTTGAGGAGGTAGAGTGCGAAGAGCAGGGCCGTAGCCGTCAACGTCTTCTCTCCACCAGAAAGCTGGTTGATCGTTGTCGGACGCTTGCCCTTAGGCTTCGCCACGATCTCGATCTTGGATTCCAAGGGATCTTCAGGGTTGAGCAGGATCAAATCACAGTTATCATCCTCGGTAAAGAGGCTACGAAATACCTCGATGAAGTAAGTCCGGACCCGTTCAAAGGCCTCCAGGAATTGAACCGTAGCGGTATCCTCGATTTCCTTGATGGTCTTGATCAGTGTAACCTTTGCTTCATGAATATCATCCCGTTGCTTGGTGATGGTATCATTGCGTTCCTTCATCTCGTCGTAGGCTTCGACGGCCATCGGATTAATCTCGCCGTAGTTGCCGATGCGGCCACGGAGGCGGTCGACCTTCATCTCCAGATCACCAGTTGAGCCAACCCATTCCGGAATTTTCATCTCGCCTAACTCGTCAAGCCCAATGTTGAATTCGATCTTCAGGCGTTCGGCTAAACCGTTGATTTTAAACTTAATGTCGGTAAATTTCTCCTTCAGCTGGTTAACCAAAACTTGGCCATCCTGCCGCGTACGGTTCTCGCGTCGGATATCATCCTCCATCCCGTTAATGGCCGTCCGGGCACTGAAATAATCCTGCTCCGCTGCATTGAGTGTCGACTGGTATTCCGTCCGGTTAGCATACATCATCTCCAGGTTCTTGGCCAGGGTTTTCTCCTGCTCGTCGAACTGGCGGGCTTCCTTGGCCAACTTCTCTAACTGGCTCTTATTGGTTAGGTCTAGATCACCCAGTTCCTTGAGGCGGTTGCGGCGGAAGAGGACTTCCTGCTCCAGGGTCTCGACCTTATTCTGCTGGCGGATGTAGTTGATGTTCTGCTCGTTGAAGGCAGCAGAGGCACCAGACAGCTGTTCGCTGAGTTGGCGGTAGTTACCATCGGTTCCGGCGAGTTGCTCCCTTAGGGATTCAACGGCCAGCTGTGCGGCTTCGAGGTCGCGCTGAATGATGGAATCCGCTTTAATCATTTCGGCCACCTGTTTTGCCAGGTTGTCGTTCTTCGTCTGGGTGTCGTTGAAGTAGTTAACGAAGCTTTCCACGCGGGCCTTAAGGGCCGCGCGTTTTTGCTGCAAGCGGCTCAGTTCCCGTTGCTTCTCCTGGATGGCTTTGTCTACCCGCCGCTGGCGAAGCTCGTTGAGCTTGTTGCGTTCTTTGTAAAGTTCTTTTTCAATGAGCCGAGCCTGGCCTTCGGCGGTAGCGATGGCCTTTTCCAAAACCTCAAGGTTCTTCTTACGACCGATCTTTTTACCTTCAAAAAGGCCAACGGAACCACCACTGACCGAAAATGGCCGGCGGATGAACCGTCCACTCTGGGAAAGAATGGTGATGCCTTCGGCAGGTTGTCCTGGCAAAGCGTCTATGTCAGTAACCAAAACGTTGTGCAGCAGGTGGTCCAGCAAGGGCTGAAACTCCTTATCGACTTTAACAACGTCGGTTGCAAGCCGGGTTCCGGGAGGTAATAAGGCAACACCGCCTTGATAAGTCGTAATTGCGTCCAAAAGGAAAAAATTGGCCTTTCCTTTCTGGCTTTTGGTCAGCAAGCTAATGGCCTGTCGGGCTTCATCTGCGTCCTTAACAACGTAGTAATTCAGGATGGATTCGAGGTAATTCTCGATCGCGACCCGGTAATCTTGGTCTACCAAAACAAGGTCAGACAACAGCTGGGGATCTTCCTTCCACTGCTTACTCTGGCTGAGGAAGCGGATGGACTCAGGAAAGCCTTCTAGGCTGTCAATCATGCTCTTTGTGAGCTTGAATTCGTTGCGGCGGGCATCCAGACCACGGTTGACCTTACTTTGCTCGTTCTGCAGCTTCTCAACCGCTTCTGTGGCGATCTCCAAGGCCTCACGGCGTTCGGTCTCAGCCGTTTCCAAAGCCTCCAAGGCTTTGAGTTCTTTGTCTTCTTCTACTTCCAGGGTTTTCAAGGCAGCCATAAGGCTGTCCCTTTCGCCCCGACGGTCGTCCATCTCCCCAGCATTTCGCTCAATCTGGAAGTTGAAGTTGTCGACCTGGTTCTTGTTGATGGCGCGGCGTTTCTCCAGTTCGAAGATCTTGCGTTCTTCTCCCTGTTGCTGCTTCAGCCCTTCGTCCAGCCGGCCTTTAATGGATTCATGACCGGCACGAATTTCCTTAAGGGCTTCCTCGGCGGCAACGAGACTTTCCTTGCGCTCGGTTTCCAACACCTTTTCTCCGGCAATCTGCTCTTCCATCCGGTCGATCTGGCCAACGTAGTCTGTCAGCTGACCAGCCGCATTAGCAACATCTTGCTGCAGTTTCTCTGTTTGGCGACGAACGAAGGTCTTCCGCTGCGCGAGCATCTGCTTCTCATTCTCCAGTCCGCGGAGTTCGTTGACCAGCTCGTTGAGCTTTTTCTGGCGCTCACCGAGCAATTTCTCTTTGTCGATGTGCTTTTTCCGCTCGGCCTCCAACGCAGCTTCCAACTGGCGAATCCTTACGTCAACGGAGCGGTACTGGTCTTCGGCCTTGGTAATCTCGCTTTTGAGTTTGCCGTAGTCGGTTCGAAGGGCAGCTACTTTTACTTGCGTGAGCTGTAGGCTCAGCTCTTTGTACTGTGCTTTCAGCTCCAGGTAACGACGGGCACGCTTGGCCTGCTTCTCCAGACTGACGAGGTTGTTGTTAATCTCGTGCAACAAATCCTCTACGCGGTCAAGGTCACCTTCTGTGCTCTTAAGCTTCTGCAACGTCTCCCGCTTACGGGCTTTGTACTTGCTTACCCCGGCGGCCTGTTCGAACATCTTACGCCGACTGTTGTCCTTGTCGGCCAGTATATCATCGACCATGCCGAGGGCGATGATGGCGTAAGAGTTGGAACCGATGCCAGTGTCCATCAAAAGATTCTTGATGTCCTTGAGGCGGCACTGAACGCCGTTGAGGCGGTATTCAGAGTCTCCTGATCGGTACAGAATCCGGGTGATGGTAACGGTGTTGTAATCCGTTGGCAGCAAGCCTTTGTCGTTGTCGAACGTAAGGCTGACGCTGGCCATGTTGCCAGCTTTTTTCTTCTTGGTGCCGTTGAAGATGATCGAACTCATCTTGTCCAGGCGGAGCTCCTTGCCCTTCTGTTCACCGAGCACCCAGCGGATGGCATCGACAATGTTCGACTTCCCGGATCCGTTGGGACCGACGATGCCGATGACGTCTTTGTCAAAATTGACAATCGTCTGGTTGGCGAAGGACTTGAAGCCTTTGATTTCGAGTTGGCGTAAGCGCATAGAAATGCGAAGGTATAATCTTAGCTGGTTAGACTGGTAGTATGGTAGGGCGTAAGTTTTCCCCGCGTTCCCCACAGGGTTTTCCACATTTCAGTTGGGGAAGCACTGACTTAGTGGATCAGTACCGCACGTTGGAAGTATCCGCACTCCAACTTCTAGTTCCTGACTTCTAGTTTCTATCTTCTAACATCTAAAAAGATGCCGCGGCCGCAGGTGCAAGGAATGTTGAAAGGCATCGTGTGAGGCCGGGTTCTTCAAACCTTCACCCTGCACCTGCGTCCCCGCCCAAATTGGTACGAAGGCGAGAGCATTGAGGCGAGAGAATACCTGTCTCCTGCCCCTATACTCCCTACTCCTCCCTTTTTTACATCATACTATCCCTCACCAAGCTCACCACTCCACCAATCAGCATTTCAATGCCAATGGCCATTACCAGAAAGCCCATGATGCGGCTTAATGCCGCCAAACCACCACGGCCCAGGAGACGAAAGAGGACAGGTGCGAAGTGGAGGGTAGTCCAAATGAGGAGGCCCATTACACCAATAACGCCAAAGATGAGTCCTCGGCTTACCCATTCGCTTTGTTGGACGAACAGGGAGATGAGTAGAGAAATACTGCCTGGTCCCGAAAGCATCGGCATGGCCATCGGAGTGAAGCTGATGTCTTCGGCTTCCACCGCTTCCGCCTCAATTTTATCATTTATTCGCCGCTCCTGAAACTTACTATTCAGTAGGCCGTAACCGCTGTTAACGATGATGAGGCCACCAGCGATGCGAAGGGCATTAAGGCTGATGCCAAAGAAGTCGAGGATGAACGTACCCGCGAAGAAGAAGGTCCCCAAAATCAGAAAGAACCAAAGGGCCGTTTTCCGGGCCATAGTAGCCTGATAATTACTGTCATTACCAGAGGTCAGGGTCAGGTAAATTGGTACAGCCCCCAGCGGATTAACGACTGAGAAAAGAGAAGCAAGGGTAGCAAAGAAAAAAGCTAGCATAGTGGTAATAAGTGATAAGAGAGATGGCCAAACGCCGCCCGTGGCAAGAAAGTTTCAAAGGTAGGGTACCGCATGTCCGTTTATTTGTAGAAATTTGTCCTTCCAAAAACCAGGTTCTTCCTTGCCAGCTATCATTACCCTCAGTTCTACCGAAGCCGCCGCAGGCCTACTCCGCGGTCTACTCGTCGCCCTGCCCACCGAAACGGTTTATGGGCTGGGAGCTAATGCCTTAGACGAAACCGCCGTAGCAAGCATCTTCAAGGCCAAAAACCGGCCAAGTTTCGACCCGTTGATCATTCACCAGAGTACTGCGGAGCGGATTCTTAAGTATGCAGCAGAGATTCCTCCAGCAGCCCAAAAACTTGCCAACACCTGCTGGCCTGGCCCATTGACGCTCGTTCTTACAAAAAAAGACATTGTTCCAGACCTGGTCTCCGCCGGACTAAAGACAGTCGCCCTCCGGGTACCAGACCATCCCCTAACCAGGGAAGTACTGGACTTGGTTGACTTTCCAGTGGCGGCGCCAAGTGCGAACCCTTTCGGGTTCGTCTCCCCAACCTCCGCCCAACATGTAGTGGACCAGCTTGGCGATAAGATTGACTTCATCCTTGATGGCGGCCCCTGCCGGGTTGGGCTCGAGAGTACCATCGTCGGATTCCCCGACGGTGTACCCACCGTTCTCCGCAAAGGAGGTTTATCCATTGAGACCATTGAAGAGATTCTCGGCCAGCCAGTAGCCATCAAGACCCACAGCAGCAGCCGCCCCGATGCGCCAGGCATGCTCAGCAAGCATTATTCTCCGGGGGTAAAGATGCAGGTCATCGATACACAGGTAGCAGACTTTGAATATCCACCAAACAGTGCATTGATCACCTTCGGCAGTAAATCAGCTTCTTTGGATCATAAAAACACAGGTCCCGACGTTTACGACCTTTCACCGGAGAGAGATGTAAAAGTTGCCGCAGCGAATCTTTTTCAAGTCCTGAGGACCATCGGGAAGAAGCAATATGACTTTGTAGGCGTTGTACTTTTACCCGAGGTTGGGCTCGGTCGTGCAATCAATGATCGCCTGCGCCGCGCGGCGGCGACAGAATAAAACCTTCTTTCTTAGTAACTTTCGCCCATCCCTTTCGTTATCGCCCCCTAACAACCTGTTAAATCATGCGTTTCATTCTCTTAGCCGCCCTACCCCTTCTCTTCCTTTTTTCCGCCTGTGGTGCAGACCGTTCCATTAGTGGCGACGCCACTGTAAAAGGGGGCTGGAAACTAGACCGGGCAACCCGGAACAACATGGAGACCTCCCTACTGGACGGCCTTCATTTTGATTTCCAGGAAGATGGAACCCTAGTAACCAACCTCATGGGCAATGAGGCGGATGGGACTTACGAGTGGAACGATACTGAAATAACCACGGAAGGCATTAGCCTGCCGCTTACTTATACCATTATGGAGTTAACAGATAGCACCCTGAACCTGCGGAGCAAGTACCAGGGCTATCAGTTTGATTTTGAGCTTGTCAAAAAGTAAGTAACTATTTACCGCAAGAAATAGTGCTGGATGTCGCCAACGGTTTCAATCCGGGCCATTTCTTCTTCCGTGAGGAAGAATTCTAGCTTACTTTCGAGACTGGCAATCAACAGTTGCACATCCATTGGATCGAGGAAAAGATCTTCCGTCAGGCGGGTAAAATCATACAACCGGTGACCAGGAACGCGAAGTTCGGTGCTAAGGGTTTGCATAAGATTAGCGGAGCGGGAAAGGGGAGCCTGTACGTTTGCCGGAGAAGTCATCATTTGGTTTGGTTGGTCTTAATAAGAAGCTATGGGGAACTTGTGTTCTAGCGAATATTCGCTGAGAAGAACGATGCGAAAGCAAAAACCGTTGCCTGAGCTTCCCCATTTAGACGAAATAAATGGCAGAAAGTTTCTATCCACTACCCTAGACGGGACGTTCGATACTTGTTTTACAAAATGAAGACAACAGCTACCTTTCGATTCAACACCAGAAACGATATAAAATTCTGCCGTTGCAACTTTGCCCCCTGCAATACGTTCTTTAAAGCCGCCGATAATTTTTTATTGGCTTGATAAATTAAACTGATACCCCATGAGTAATTCTTCTCCTAAAAGCAACAAGTCGTCCCTGCGCTGGCAGGCTGACATGACCGGTGAGAACAGCTGGACCATGTTTAAAGTCATCAGCGAGTTTGTTGATGCCTACGAAGTAATGAACCGGATCGGCCCATGTGTGTCCATCTTTGGTTCTGCCCGGACCAAGCCCGACCATAAATACTACAAGCTGGCCACAGAAATTGGTCGCACCCTGGTTAAAGAAGGGTACGGCGTCATCACCGGTGGTGGCCCCGGCATCATGGAGGCGGGTAACAAAGGTGCTTTCCTCGAGAAAGGTGCTAGCATTGGCCTGAACATCGACCTTCCCTTTGAAACCAGTTCCAACGAGTTCGTTGATGCAGACAAAGACATTGACTTCCGTTATTTCTTCGTCCGTAAGGTTATGTTCGTCAAGTACGCCCAGGCTTTCATTTGCTGCCCTGGTGGCTTTGGTACCATGGACGAACTCTTTGAGGTTTTAACCCTCATCCAGACCGGTAAGATTTCTAAAGTCCCGGTAATGCTTGTTGGTACAGAGTATTGGAGCGGCATGAAAGCCTGGATCCAGGAAACCATGGCGGACAAAGAACAAACCATTGCTCAGAAAGACATGGACTTGATTCCAACCATCGATACTCCGGAAGAGGCTTTGGCCATCATTCGGGAGTTTTATGACGGTGAAGGACATGTCCTGGAACCAAATTACAAGCTCTAGTACTGTGTCAATGCGAATCAAGGGCTAAGTCTCGGTCCGACGGTGTTTCTAAGGGACGCCGTATAAATAACTTACTGGTTTTTGACCTGACACTTTTGTTCTCACCAAATTTACAAATCCTTTGCATAGCCTTAGCTACGGAAATGATTTTTAAGTTTGGTGGGGGCAAAATAAGGCGGTCAAAAGGCGTAAGTTATTTGTACGGCGTCCCTAAGGTCTTGCTTCCTTCGGTAAACGGCAAAATCCATCAAGTCTGATTCAATACTGACGGGATGGAAGTAAAGCTACAAATCAATGGTCGAGTAGCCTCTGGCCCGAGGAGGTTTAGCCTGAGTTCCCTCGGGCCAGATGTCACTCGACCGTTGACTTTAGCCCTTGTTTCGCGTCACTAGCCTGAGGCTAGAAATCCAGAGATTAGATATTATATTTCAGAGGCTAGACGTCAGATTTTAGCAGCTAGTGGGCTGGCCAGTAAGTTTCGTTAGCTAAAAACGAAGATATTTTGGTCGCTGGCTAAACGAAAAATAACTTGCATAGCCGCAGCTACGGAAGTTATTTTTTGTGACGCCAGCGGGCAAAAGATCAAGTTTTGGGCAACGAAACTTACTGGCTGGCCCACTAGATATTAGAGGCCAAGGCTCGGACAATACCGGGCTTTGGCCTTTGACATATGCGCATCGTTTCTTGGACGTGGGTGCCAGTGGAGCAATAAAAGGTTGAATTTCTCTGATGTCTAATCGCTCACAGCTAATCTCTGACATCTACTCTCTGACGTATAAAAACAGCGCCAGCGGCACTAAAACATGCGGCCCACGCCGCAGCACCTCTGGTCCCCACTGCGTCAGCAACGTATGCATTTCAACCAAGCCTCCATAGCTCCAGAAGCGGGCAAATGTTGTTAGGAGCGCCCAGGGGATGATCCAGCACAATGCAATAATCCACGAGCGGCGGTACGGGAGCAATAAGAGTCCGGCAGCCAGAAAGTCAAGGATACCGACGGTAAAAAGAAGGTTACGGGCGGTGGCCTCCCCTACCCCCAGCCCAGCCTGTGTCATAAGGACAAAATTGGCTGGGACGGGATGGTAACCAGCCGCATAGAGGCCGTGGCCGACAAAAGTCATCGCCGTCAGAATACGGACGACGCGCCAGAACCGGCTTTTGTCGGCATTGGTTAAAGACAGCTTGTGCCACCAAAAAAACAACAGAGGCGCTCCCGTCTGGAGAGATAATTCTAGTAGGTGGCCGAGGCTCCAGAAGTGTTCTTTCCAAAGAAGAAAATGCTGGAGGAGTAAAAATACAGAAACTAAAATTACTGCCTGAAGCATCCACTTTCGGAAAATAATTAGCAGCCCGGAGAGCAGCGCCAGACCGCCCATTAGCCGGGTTACGAGGTTAATCTTTTGATCGACCGATTCGCTGGTTACCCAATCGGTCCACTCATACCCTAGCAAAGTGGCAAACCATTGCCACCAGTTAGTGTCCCAGACCAACGTCCGAAGAGGGAGATCGTGAAGTAAGCCGGTTAGGCCTAGCCCTAGGCAGACTGTGATGGCGGACCAACGGAGGAGGTGGTCTTGGGTCCCGGTTTTATTCAACATGGTTTGGTTCTATGCCCGAAGCATACTGCCCGGTGCGAAGGAGGACTAGGGTACAGGCGGGCAGGCTTTCAATGCCTGCTTCCCTTGCGATCATAGACAACTCGGGGTTCTCCGTCCCAGGGTTAAAGATGATCCTTCGGGGCTTCAGGCCAATGAGCCAGTCGTAGTAGGGTGGCTGGTGCCTAGCCCCGATATAAAGCGTTACCGTTTCTACTCCTTCAACATCTGGCTGACCATTAAGAATTTCAACGCCAGCAACCTCACCCTGCTTGATGCCGACGTTGATAATTTCATGGCCGTATTCAACGAGCATGTGGGCCGCCTTGAAGGCGTAGCGGGAGGAGTTGGGGGTGGCGCCGAGGATGAGGGTCATTTGAGAAGTTGTTGCAGTTGTTGCAGTTGTTGCAGTTGTTGCA
>JBLIGS010000092.1:0-10896 GCA_047637095.1 Neolewinella sp.
TTGTTCATGCTGTGGACCTCGCCGTCGAAGTCAAGAACGACCACGCCCAGCTCGGCAGAGTCCAGCAACTGGTCAAGGAATTCTTCTCGCTGTTTACCACTAATCCGCTCGTTCCTCAGCTGGTCAATCATCTGGTTGTAGATGTTGCCGATGCGGTCCATTTCTTGGCTGCCGGTAGGCATGAGCTTGACGGAGAAGTCCTGGTCCTCCAGCGCGGCTGCGCCGCGGCCCAGTAACTGCAATGGGGAAATGATAGACCGGTAAATCCGGAAGGCGATGTAGGCGGACAACATCAGCAGGACTTCCGCCAATATCACCATCTCCTTCTGTTCAGAGAACTGAAAGTAGGCCATCACGCCCAGGGTTAGGTGGAGGATGGTGAGGTAGAGGATGTATTTGGATGAAGAGGACATTTGTTAAGCGGTTAGCACCTAGCTTCTAGGATTTGGTTGGCGACCTAATTCCTTTGGGGCTTAGTAAGCTAGACTAAGGGATATGAAGCCTGAATTTATTGAGACTTCTTTAAGCTGAGAGTATAAAGGTAGCAAGACAGAGCTTTGCCCTGGATATTCACTCAATCCCATACTTTTCAATCCTCCGATACAGCGCAGCCCGTGTCAGCCCCAGTGCTCTGGCGGTAGCGGCAATTTCTCCGCCATTGCGGCCCAAGGCCGCTTTAATCATCTTAATCTCCATCGCCTCCAGCGTCATTCCGCTGGGCGCAAAATCGGTGTTTGGGCCAGCCGAAGGCTGGGCTTGCCGGTCCAGGTCTTCAACCTGAATGACCGATGCCGGCGCCAAAATGGCCGTCCGTTCCATCAGGTTCTGCAGTTGGCGGATGTTGCCCCTGAATTCCTGGTGACGGAGCCAGTTGACGGCCGGGTTGCCCAGCTTAAGCTTCGGCCGGTCATACCGTTTGCGGGCGCTGGCAAGGAAGTGTTCTGCGAGGAGGGGAATGTCTTCGGGGCGCTCGCGCAGCGGCGGTAAATGAAGGTGGATGAGGTTGATCCGGTAGAGGAGGTCTTCGCGGAAGGTGCCGGCGGTGACCATGCTGGACAAGTCTCGGCTGGTGGCCGAAATTATCCGGATATCGGTCTTGCGCGATTTGCTTTCGCCCAGCCGTTCATACTGCCGTTCCTGCAGGACCCGGAGTAGCTTCACTTGGGCGGCGGGGTCTAGGTCTCCGATTTCATCAAGGAACAAGGTGCCGCCTTCGGCCATTTCGAACCGGCCTTTCCGGTCGGAACGCGCATCGGTAAATGCGCCGGCCTTGTGGCCGAAAAGCTCGCTCTCAAACAGCCCTTGAGGAACGCCGCCGAGGTTGACGGCAACGAACGGTTTGGTGGCCCGCCGCGAAGCGGAGTGGATGGCCTCCGCTACCAGTTCTTTACCCGTGCCACTCTCGCCCGTAATTAGGACGGAAGCCTGGGTGGCAGCCACCCGTTTTGCCTGGTCAAGTACGGTCTGGAGGGCCGAAGAATTTCCGATGATGCCGTGGAACGTATCTACCTCCCTTGCTCTTTTGTCAACGTCCTTTGCACCTGCGTCCGCGCCCCCACCATGGCCATAACCCGGAGGCAATTTGTCAATATGAATAGACACCGCATTCAGTAGCTCGCGGTTGTCCCAGGGCTTGGCAATGAAGTCTCGGGCGCCAGCTTTCATGCCTTCAACGGCCAACTGAACGGTAGCCCAACCCGTCATCTGAATGACGGGCAAACGCGGATAAGCCGCCTGCAAACGCTTGAGTAACCCCATGCCGTCCTTGCCGCTGGTGTCTATGGTGAAGTTCATGTCGAGTAAGACAAGGGCCGGCTCAAATTGCTTCACCGCCGGCAATGCTTCGTCTATTCGGTGAACGCTGTGCGCCCGGTAACCGGCCCGCTTCAACAGCAGTTCTAGACTGGTCGCAACGGTCGTATCGTCGTCGATGATTAGGATGGTGTGGTTCATGTTCTTTAGTAAGGAGAAGTTAGGAACTAGAGGTTAGAAACTAGGAGTTATAAACTAGCTTCTAACTATCTAACTCCTAGTTCATAGCTTCTAATTTCTAGTAGGCGTAGCCGGCGTTTCAGGAACATCCAAGCCCAGGCTTTCCCGCACAATGTTGGCCCATTCCCGGGCTTCTTCCAAACTGACATCATTACCCTTGGCACTCTTGATCTTCAGCGAATGTCGCTTGGTATTCAGCATGATGATGGTACCATTTGGAGTAGTCGTTTCAGATTCGCCCTCAAATTCCATCTTCATTGGCTTTTTTGAACCAATGTTGACGACCTCAAGGTAGGCATCAACGAGATCGGCTTTTCGCTGGTCGTCTAACTTAACGCCGAAGGTAAAGCTGTTATCGGTTTCGACGTTGGTTACGATTTGGGTTTTTGTTTGTGCGCTGAGGTTGACGGCGAAAAAGGCACAGCAGAGAAGGAGTAGGTATTTCATAGTACTGGATTTAGAAAGCTAATTTGTGGATTGGGGTATTGGGAAGAAGGTTTTTAGGACGAGTAGGTGGTAGGTGTCGACGGACGTTATCCTTCGTGCAGAACATCGGCAGGTTGCAGGCCTGCGGCCTGCCGACTCGGGATAAGGGCACAGAGGGTAACTATAACGAGAATCGTTAATAAGGCAGCAACAATGCCATAGTAGAAAAACTTACTAGGGATGGGGGTGAACTCCAGCAGTGGAACCTGGATGGCAAAGAATACCCCGATTAGGAGACCTGCCCCAGCGACTAAAAGAACCTCCATGACAAACTGAGTGGTCACTTCTCCTCTGGTCGCACCCATGGCTTTACGTAGTCCGATTTCTGCCCGGCGGCGGTTGATTTGGGTAAACAGAACCCCGAACAAACCAAGGGCAATGTTGATGAGGAGGAAAGCGGAGATGATGATGAGGATGACAATTGGGATAACGATGACCTGGTTGGCCCTGCGCCGGCTTTGGGCCATGTCCGAGATCACGACACCGGTATTCTTGGTGTTGTCTACCAGCAAGTCGTAAATGGTTTCTTCGACTTCCGCTTTGGTTCCCGGGCGCAAACGTAGGATTAGCATTTCATACGGCTCGTTATTTCTCATCCTGTCCACCTGAGGGAAAAAAGTAAGGGGGACGTTCTCCGCAAAGTTGCCGGCGTATTTGAAGTCGCCGGTTACTCCTACTACTCGATGCTCTCCGTTGATATCAAATATGGAGTCGACGAGGGAGGTAACACTCGGGAAGTATAGGTCTTTAAATTGTTTGTTGACGACGATTGGCGGGTACTTGCTTTTGACGTCGTCTTCGGTAAACCAGCGCCCGTCCGTCATCGTTACCTCCCCGGTTTCTCCGAAGTGATCGTCTACAAACATCATCTGTGTACGGACCAACTGGCCGTTGATGTCTGTTCCGGTCTGCCAAGTGCTACCGCCGAAGGGGGTAACGGGGCCGATGAAGGATACAGCCTCTACTGCTGGCATGGCCAGAAGTTCTTGTCTGATGCGATCCTGCGTCTGAAGGACCACCAGCGAATCAAGATCGTCCTGAAAATCAACCCCTACGCTGATGTTGTTTTCATAGCTGAACCCGAGGGGAGAGCTGTAGCGGTCCAGGTTGTAAGCGATAAAGGCATAGACACCAAACAGTACGATGAAGGCCAGGAAAATTTCCAGGAAGATCATGCTGTTGGCCCGGCGCTTATTCCACATTAATTTGAGAAGATGGGAGAACATGGCAGAATGTTTAGGAGATAAAAAAGTGGTGGGTCGCGTCCCTAAGGGATTAGCGCAGGGAATCGGCAACGTTCGTTCGGCTCATGCGGTAGGCAGGAAGGATCCCCGAGAGGAAACCAAATGCAATGATGACCAGGAGGAAGTACACGAAAACCTGAGGTGAATAGGACAGGCGTGCGATGCTCAAAAGGTCATTGGCGTTGATATAGGAAATAAGACCAACGGCAAGTAGCATACCGATGATGCCGCCAATGAAGGTCAGTACCAGGTTCTCAAAAATGAATTGTAGTAGGATGTCTTTGGCGTTGGCACCGAAGGCTTTTCTTACGCCGATCTCGGATTTCCTTTCGTAGACACGGCCAATGTTTAGATTGATCAGGTTTAGTAGCGGGAGTGCAACAAAAAGCAATAGAAGAATGGCTATTGGGATGAAAAGCATCTTCAGGGCTTTCTCTCCGTCTCGCTCGCCAAGTAAGCCTTGGGCATAGGCGGAAAAGAAATCGGCATTTAACAATTGCATAGCGTCGTGGAATTCATCTGGAGGCATTTGATAATTCTCAGACAGGAATTTAAGCTCGTCTTGTACCGCTTTTTTCTTCTCAGGCGTTGGCGCAAGAAATACCGCCATGAAGCCACCGTACATATCATCAGAAGATAAGGACCGGGGATCTGTTGTCATGCTGGGCATGAAAATGTCTCCACCGAACAAGGGGCTACTCGCTAGCGGGCGTTTCACAAGGCCCTTTACCCGGAAGATTTCCTTGCCCAGCAGCATCTCTTTATCGATGACGGAGGCATCGGCTACGCCAAAGTACTCCTTGGCGGCTTTGTCTGTCAGGACAACCACTTTATTGGCGCTCTTCTCGTCTTCGATATTGAAAGGACTTCCTGCGATAAAGTCGAAGTCGAAGACTTCCCAGTAACTAGCAGTAGTGTAATAGGCGTCGAACGAAAATTTTCGACCCTCTAGGTAACCATCCACCTGCGGACCGGGATCGAAAAAAGCATAGTCAGATACTTCTTTGAGGTCCCTAAGGTTCTTGTCCACAAACTTGTAGCTCATGGAGTTGTTGGAGGTGGATACAACGTCGTCCTCGAAGGTTATTGTCGTATCATAAACGGCAAGGTTATTTACCATCGACGTATCGATGCTCAATATCGTATCGATCTCCGTCCGTGTTCTTTCCATCGTAGTGAGGATGACCAACCGGTCCCGGTTACCAAGGGGCTTGTTATCACCGAGTGTTGCGTCAAATAAGGAAGTCAGCAGCATCAAAATCATCAGCGTAAAGCTGATGCCGAAGAGGCTGATAAAGGTGTAAAACGGTTTCCGTTTGAGAACCTTAAGGGCAAGAAGGAAGTAGTTCTTAAACATGGTTTTTAAATTTAGTGGGACAAAGTGTGGTATCTACAAGGAGCGAAGCGACGTCTAAGAAAGCCTAAGGCTTTCAACTAACCCTCTCTCCGTCACTCATCCGCACCAACCGGTGGGTCTTCTTAGCCATCCGCTCATCATGCGTTACCATCACGATCGTCGTACCCAGTTCTTCGTTTAACTTCAATAGGATATCCATAATCTCATCTCCCATTCGGCTGTCGAGGTTACCCGTCGGCTCATCCGCTAGGATGATGTTTGGCCGGCCAACAATGGCCCGGGCAATGGCAACCCGTTGTTTCTGCCCGCCCGAGAGCTGGTTCGGGAAGTGGGTGGCTCGGTTACTTAGCCCAACGTGGGCCAAAGCCTCCGTGGCTAACCGACGACGTTCCTTACTGCCAACCCGGCGGTACAGCAACGGCAACTCTACATTGTCTACCACCGATAGGTCATTGATCAGGTGGAAGCTCTGAAAGATGAAGCCGAGTTGCTCGTTCCGGAAACGGGCAACTTTCGTCCCGTTGTAACCGGTGATGTCGTGCCCGGAAAGGGAAACAACCCCTGTACTCGGCTCGTCAATCAACCCCATGATATTGAGCAGGGTCGACTTCCCACAACCAGAGGGGCCCATGATGCTCATGAACTCTCCCTTCGGAACGGTAAGGTTCATGTTTTGAAGTGCCAGCGTCTCGATGGTGTCGGTCCGGTAGGCTTTGCTGACGTTGGAAAGTTGGATCATTGCTTCGATGGTTGTAGTTGAAGTGGAGGAGGTTTGTGGTGCGGGAGTTGTGTTGGCCATGGATGGGGGGTGTTTAGTAGAGAGTAAAAAAGGAGGGAGTAGAAAGTAGTGATCGCCTCACTACTTTCTACCCTTTATTCCTTACTCGCCTAGTGGGCGATTGTTAATAAAGTCCCACAACGTCAACCTGGCCAACCTGGCGTAAGTCAACCAGTAGGCACGCAGGGTTTCTGCGTAGGCGCGGGTATTTCGGTCTCTGAATTGTTGGGCCAGGGAGAGCTCTGCTAGAGGAATGGCGCCGAGTTCGTAACTTTCTTTACTGATGGCAAAGCGCTCGTTGGCCAGGTCTTTGATCTGGGTAGCGAGGCGGAGTTCTTCCTGAACGGTGCGCCATTGTTCCAGTAGTTGGGTCAGTTCGGTGCCGAGGTCCATCTCGGTACGGCGAGCGATTTCCCGGGCAATGTCTTGCTCGGAAGCGGCGCGTTTTGTCAGCGCCTTGCGCTGCCCCCAATCCAAAATTGGGAGGGAAAGGTTAACACTGAGGATGCGCTCATTGCGCGGGTCGGTATAGATCGGAGCTAGCTCCTGGTCGTTGCGGACGAAGCCAAAGCCTGCTTCGATGTCGATGCGTGGGCCGAGGTCGCGCTTAACGCGATCGGTCTCGCGGGCGGCAGCCATGATGCGCTGCTGGGCAGCGATGATTTCCGGCCGGCGGTTGCGCATTTGCTCTAGGGCAATGTTGGTTTCAATCTCGGCGCTCAGCGTTGCAGGTAGTTCTGGGAGGTAAATTTCTCCGTTATATGGCTGGCCAATCAGCTGCTGGATGGAAGCACTTGCTGCGGAGACGAGGCGCTTGGCGCGGAGGAGGTTTTGTTCCGCAGATGTCAATTCCAGACGGAGTTGAACGAGGTCGCCGCGGTTGATTTTTCCAAGCTCGTAGCGCTCTTCTGCAACGGTGAAAAGTTGTTCGTTGGCCGTTTTGTTGGTCTCAGCGATCCGGCGTTCCTGGTCGGCAGAAACGAGGTCGAAGAAGCGGTCGGTAGCCATGAGGGCCGCCTGGGCGCGGGCGGCGGCGAGCTCGCTTTCGCTAACGGCCATTTGTAGCGGCAGTAGCTTCTTGTCCCATTTCCAGGGGTTGAAGGCAAGGATGGGTTGGCGGTAGAAAAGGCGGAGAGGCGCGCCGTTATATCCTTTGGTGTCCTGTACGAAATTATCGGTCCGTTGCAGGCGGCTTTCGAGGCTGAAAGCGCCGCCCGTGCTAGCAATCCGTTGCTGGGCGAAGAGGCCGACAAAACTGTTATTGATTTCGACTTCGCGGAAGGCGACGGTGCCGTCGTCGAGGGTCACTTCCGTGCTGGTACGGAAGTAGTTGGGTAGGTTGGCGACGAGGTCGACGCGGGGTTTAAGGCTGGCGTTGAAGCCGGCCAGTTCGAATTCTGCTGCCTGCAATTGCTGGCGGGCCATCAGTACGTTGATCGCGGAGATGGACGCCTCAGCTTGTAGTCTTTCCAGGCTCAGAGAGCTTTGGGCGCGGACGCAGGTGCAAGGGATAGTTGAAAGGCAAAGAAGGACCATCACCGCTGCCTTCTGGCAGCGGAAAGAAAACGATGATGTCGCGGTAGAGTAAGTCATAGCTCGTTGTTCTTGATGGATTATTGGTTCAGCTGCAGCGTACTCAACTGGTCGTATTCTTTGGTGTCGGAGATGATGATCTTGTCGCCAGCTTTCAACCCGCTGACGATTTCAACGTAGTCGCCGTTCCGCTGGCCAACGTTCACTTCCCGGCGGATGGCTTCGCCACCATTAACGACGAAGATGGCTTGCCGCTTCCCGCCTCGGAAAACCGGACCGTTCTTTACCCGAAGGACGTCGTCCTGCCGGTTCGTGATCACATACAACTCAGCCCGGAGGTTAGGCCGGAGGTTATCATCACTCGGGTTGTCAAGGGTTACCCGGAACTTTACGGTATTGTTCGTCACCTCTGGCAGAATATCCGTCAGCGTACCCGTCAACCGTGCGCGCGGTAGCCGAAGCTCGATGGGCATGCCAACGGTGAGCTGCTCGGCGTAGCGGTCGGAGCAGGTTCCTTCGATTTTGTATTTGCCGAGGTTGGCAATGCGCGCCAGTGGCATACCTTCCGTCACCAGTTGACCAATGTTTTCGTTCACCCACGTGATGACTCCAGCGCGCGGCGCGCGGACTTCCGTCTCCCTTAACTTCCGGCCCAGTTGGCGGACTTCCTTCTCCTCCATGCCAACTTCCAACTGAAGGGTTCGCTTGCGGCCCTCAAGGCTGTTGCGGCTGTAGCTGAGTTGGTTGTCCAGTTTGTCACTTTCCAACTTGGTGATCCGGACGGCGAGGTCGGCAGCTTCAACTTCTTCTTCGGTTGCTCCGCCAATTTTAAGGAGGCGCTGGGCATCTGCTAGGCGGGCTTCAGCCGCTGCCAGCTCCAGTTTCTTGATCTCGGCATTAAGGCCAAGCTCAGTCAAGTCGCGCTCGTATTCAAGGTTAAGTAAACCAATATTGTTTTCCTTCAGGGCGAGTTGGTCCCTGCGACCATCCAACTGTAGGCTGACGTAGTCGCGGTCAAGGCTCATCAGCAGGTCACCGGCTTTTACCTCCTTACCCGCTTCCAACAATACTTCCTTAATCGTCGTCGCTACCGGCGCATTCACCTGCTCTTCAAACGCTGGCAAAACCAGCGCCGAAGCATTGATGGTATTCAGCACCTCACCCCGTTCAACGGTCGCAAACCGGAGCACGTCCGTGTCGGCCGATGGCCGCAGGAACTGCAGCCCAAAATAAACGGCTGCAAGAACAACCACTAGACCAATGATCCATTTAAGGATGCGGCCGTTGCGCTTTTTGTTGATGGTTGATTTGTCGATAGTACGATCCATGCCAGCTAAGTATGCCAGTATCGTGCCAGAAAACTAGGGTTCTGATTTACAGGTATTTACAGTGAGATGCTTTTTTGAATGTGTTCGTTTTCGGACGCAGGGTGTGCGAAAATGGTAGGGGTGGACTGTTGTTTTTCTTCTGAAGGAGCGTTTTATACTTCTCACGCGGAGAGGGAGAGGCAGAGAGAAAAAAAATAGCTAGCTCTTGATGGATTGATTCTCCCCTTTTCTCCCCTAACTCCCCCGCTTCGCGTGAAAACCGTAAACACGTTGTCTCTCGACTACAAAAGTTGCCATTTTAGCCTGGCGGCCCCGCCTTTGCTGGCCCTAGCTCTTGATGGATTGATTCTCCCCTAACTCCCCCGCTCCGCGTGAAAACCGTTTTACCCCACCTTCACCGCAAACCCCTCCTCCGTCTTCACCACCTCCAATCCCCGGAAATCATTCCGGAAGTTCGCCACCGTCTGCTCCTCAAACTCCGCAGCTTCGTGCGTGGTAGTCAGCAGAATGACCGGTGCGTCGGCATTGTTGGCCGCCTGAGCACCCGTCACGCTGTCTTCGAAGATGATGCATTGGTTGAGTGGGACGCCCAGGGCGTCCGCCCCCTGCTGAAATACCTCCGGATTAGGCTTGCCCTTACTCACCATGCCGGAGTGGACGATGTGGCCCATCAGGTCACGGATGCCAAGTTTGTCGACGACAAAAAAGGCGTTCTCCTTTGGGCCAGCCGTGCCAATTGCCATCGGAATACCGATGGCGTGCGCCTGCCGAATAAAGTCTAATGCGCCGGGGACGATGTTGGCCTCAAAGTCGTCGGCGAAGATGTCCCGGTAGGCGGCTTCTTTGTCCCAAGCAATCTGCTTGCGCTCTTCCAGAGAGAATTGGTCGCCAAACAACCGCTCCAGGATCTCCAGATTAACGCCGTGGATCTCCTCCTTCACCCGTTCGAGGCTGTAGTCGAGGCCAAGCTCTTTGAGCTTGCGCTGCCAGGCCCGGTGGTGGACCATCATGTTGTCAACGAGGGTGCCGTCGAGGTCGAAGAGAAGGGCTTGGGTGGGGAGGAGCATGGGGAATGGTTGTTGTTTGGGCGAAGGTACATCTCCCGTTAATGTCCTGCAGGTTCAATTTTTAGACACGCTCTAATATTGAAACTCCCTTTTTTACCCAGTAGCATATTCTACTGCTATATTTATTTGTTACTCCAGTACTCGTGTTATTCTAAATCTTGCGTTCGAAAGGGTACCGAAAAAGTGACCACTGCCTTCAGTCGTGTTGAAATATAGGTTGCTGGAAAATGTGCCTTCAATATCAACCATTATTTGACCATTCGGTAAGGAAGTTGCGCTGATTCGTTCAAGCACCATATTGTTATTGCCTTGTTGACCACCTTCACTTGACAAGGGGGTCGAAGTGTAATATCCTGTACCGTTCACATTGAATTCAAAGCAATATGCCCGGAGAACAATCTTTACGCCTTCATCACAACCCATTCCACGACCTAGTACAGGAATATCGATCCCGGTTTCAAATTGATTCACATATTGAATAGGATCATTTAGGCTTTCACTACAAGGGAATTGAATTGATGCAGAGAAGAGTGGGGCACCAACAAAAGAACTACCGGCCGCCGCCGCCTGACCAATCGCAAAGGTAATTTGATAATTGCTTTCACTTTCAGGGTTTGGCCCGCTAGGATTGTTTAGGATGAAACGCTCTTCATCAACAAATCTTACTTGGTAGTCTTCAAACCCTTCTTTCATATTTATTTGAGCACCATCTAAGGTTCCCGAAATGAAAACACTGTCAAGGCTAGGTTCAATATTACTTGCTATGAAATCAGAAAAGTCGGCACACTGAAGAACTTCATCTACTGCTATGGAAGCAGGTTTTTTCTCGCATCTTGAACAGAAGAGGCACGTCAAAGCGAGTAAGAAAAGGCGGCGAGTTAAGTTGCTCATTAGCGTTTATATGGAAAGTACTAAGATACTTCTATTAATTGACAATATTTCACCTGTGCAACTGTTTTGAATGATGGCAGATATTCCATAGGTGGAATCTCCAGAAAAGACAGTGCAAAAACTTGATTCGCCGATTTCTGAAGATGAAGGGGTTCCGTCTACCGCTCCCCACTCTACTATACTCCAAACAGGTGAAGGAGTTAAAGTGAAACATATAGGA
>JBLIGS010000093.1:0-10836 GCA_047637095.1 Neolewinella sp.
GAATTATCTCGAAGAGCTAGAGGCTGGTGGTGTACGGATTATTGACTGGCACCCCGAATCTAAGTTCGGGGCAGCAGACCGGGATGGTATTCGGGCAGAGTTGGATGCCAACCATTATGATCTGCTTCACCTGTACAACAACAAAGCCATCGTCGCCGGTATTCGTGCGGCGAAGGGTTGGCCGGGCAAAGTCCTCACTTACCGAGGATATACCGGCAATATCCACTGGTGGGATCCTACAGCTTATTTCTCCCATCTTAACCCGAGGGTGGATGGCATCTCTTGTGTCAGCCAGGCAGTGAAGGACGATTTTGACGCGCTTCCGTTTTTTGATAAGCGGAAGACTATTGTTGTTGGTAAAGGCCATGACCCGGAATGGTACGAAGACATTGAGCCGATTAACCTGGAGGAGGAATTTGATATTGATCCGGAGAAAACGACCATCATCATTGTAGCGAATGCCAGGAGGATGAAGGGGATGGATTATTTGGGGACTGCTATCCGCCGGTTACCGGCGGATCTTGGCCTACACTTCCTCTTCGTTGGGCGGGGCCTTAAGGTCCCCGAGCTAGAGGGAGACATCGCCGACAGCTACTACTCCCACGAGTATACTTTCGCCGGTTTCCGAACCGACGTCTTAAGGATAATCGCAGCAGCAGACGTCAGTCTTTTACCGAGTGTGAAGGGCGAAGGCCTTAGCAAAGTTTTATTGGAAAGTATGTTCCTTGGCCGGCCAACCATCATGACTGACATTGGTGGCAACAGAGGACTTGGCATTGATGGAGAGACGGCCCTGATCGTCCCCGCCAAGGACGACGATGCCCTGCGGGATGCTATGTTGAAGATTGCCGAAGATGCTTCGTTGCGGACTAAGTTAGGCCCGGCAGGTAAGGCGTATATCACGGAGCATTATCGGGCGGATAAGACGGTGAAAGATTTGCACGAGGCGTATTTGACGGTGCTTGATATGTGATATGCGGTTTCGATATGCGATTTAACTCGCATGTTGGTCAGTCAGACAGCCTGTAAGTCAAGGGCGTCAAACAGTCAGCTGCCGCACGTTGGAGTGCGATAGCTCGCCTCGCTCGTCTGCCGAGGCGGGAGGAACGACCTGACTCGTCGGCCGAGGGAAGGCTTTGCGGGCAATTTGAATCCGGTCTGTCTACCGGTCTCTCGGCCGACGAGCCAGCTCCTATCGTCGCGTCTCGTCGGCCGAGGGAAGGCTTTGCGGGCAACTTGAATCCGGTCTGTCTACCGGTCTCTCGGCCGACGAGCCAGCTCCTATCGTCGCGTCTCGTCGGCCGAGGGAAGGCTTTGCGGGCAATTTGAATCCGGTCTGTCTACCGGTCTCTCGGCCGACGAGCCAGCTCCTATCGTCGCGTCTCGGCAGACGAGGGACCTTGCGATCGCCTTCGACTCATATGGCAAAAGTGCATTGTACGCACATGGGCAAAACACTACAACAAAACGCTTTTAATCAATCGCATACGGCCAAAAATGGTGGGTAGATGACTGGAAATATACGCCAACAACCGATTGTGGATGGTTTTAGTCGCGGCGGGTTCCCCGCCATTTCCTATCTTTCCCACCACATATCCAAACATATTCATGCGACTCAATACATTTTTCCCTCTCGCCGCCCTGCTTTTACTGGCGGCTTGCGGTGATACTACCACTGCTTCAGAAACTGCTTCTGCACCTGCGGCCGCGCCCGAAAAAGAGATGGCCAAAACCGACAACGCTGGCGATTGGGTCAGCCTTTTCAATGGCAATGACCTCTCCGGATGGCACACCTACGGCAAGGAAGGCGTCGGCGCTGCCTGGAAAATTGACGACGGGGCCATCCACCTCGACGTAGCCAACAAAGACGGCTGGCAGGCCGAGGGCGGCGGCGACATCGTCACCGACAGAGAATACTCCAATTACGAGTTTGAACTCGAGTGGAAGATTGGCGAAAACGGAAACAGCGGTATTATTTACAACGTCATTGAAAACGGCTACGACTACCCTTGGCTCACCGGGCCGGAAATGCAGGTGCTTGATAACGACGGCCACCCAGACGGCAAAATCAAGACCCATCGGGCTGGGGATCTCTACGACATGGTTTCCGTCGCTGAAGAGAACGTCAAGCCCGTTGGCGAATGGAACAAGGCCAAACTTGTCGTAACCGACGGCCACGTTGAGCACTGGCTAAACGGCAAAAAACAAGTCGAATACCCTAATAGCGGACCGGAATGGGCAGCGATGATCGAGAAGTCGAAGTTCAAAGACTTCGATGCTTTCGGTAAGTCAACCTCCGGCAAAATCTCCCTGCAAGACCACGGCGACGCCGTATGGTACCGCAATATCCGTATCCGCCAATTAGCGGACTGACCAGGAAGTACTTACGGGGTAAATAAAAACCACTGGCGGAACATCCGTCAACTTGCTTAAATTTCACAGAAGACTAAACTTAGATCATGTCTACAACCACTACTACTGCTATGCCTACTGGTGTACCAGCAAATCGCGACCGCCTCTTTTTGGCGAGCTGCGTTGCCCTCATCGTTACGGCAATGACCTTCGCCATTCGAGCGGGTATTCTTAATGACCTTTCTGCATCCTTCGACATTACGGACACCCAGTTGGGGTGGATCAACAGTATGGCATTCCTCGGGTTTCCGATTGCGATGATCATCGGCGGCTTACTTTACAATGAAGTTGGGCCGCGCAATATGATGTACGTAGCCTTCATCAGTCACGTTCTCGGCCTGGTACTCACCATAATGGCGGGCGGTTTCTGGGGCCTCATCATTTCCACCTTCTTTATTGGCTTTGCCAACGGCGCCGTTGAGGCAGCTTGTAATCCGTTGATTGCGGATATGTATCCCGATAAAAAGACGGAGATGCTCAATAAGTTCCACGTATGGTTCCCCGGTGGTATCGTCATTGGTAGTCTTATTGCCAATTACTTTGGCGAAGCACTCGGCTGGCAAGGGCTTATCGCCATCATGTTGATCCCGACGGCGGTTTACGCTTACCTCATCTTTGGTCAGACTTTCCCTAAGGCGCAAAACCTTAGCAGCAACACTGGTGAAAACATCAAAGGCTTGCTCAATCCGCTCTTCATTTTTATCGCAATTTGTATGACAATGACCGCAGCTTCCGAATTTGCTACGACCCAGTGGGTAGAAAAAATCCTCGGTGCAAGTGGTGCTAATCCAATGATTATTCTTGCCCTTGTAACAGGGATAATGGCGGTTGGCCGTTTCTTTGCAGGACCAATCATCCACGGGCTTAACCCCGCAGGCGTACTGCTGGTTTCTGCTGTCCTGACTACCATTGGTATCTACCTCCTCAGCACCCAGTCTGGTGGCATGGTCTACGCCTCAGCCATCGTTTTCGCCCTTGGTATCTGTTACTTCTGGCCGACGATGATTGGATTTACCGGAGAGTACTTACCCAAAACGGGTGCCCTTGGTATGTCCTTGGTTGGTGGTGCAGGTATGTTCTCTATGTCTATCTGGAACCCGATCATCGGTGGCTGGTTGGACACGGCGGCTACATCTGCTGAAGCTGCAGGCCTTACTGGTGCTGAAGCTGACATCGCTGCGGGGCAGGCTACGCTGAGTACCATGATCTGGTTTCCTGCTATTTTGATTGTGTTGTTTAGTGGCCTTTACTTCTATATGAAAGGCAGAGAAAAAGTGACAAGTCACTAAGTGACGGGAAATAAAATACTATTCTTGCTCGGCGTCTTTGGGAATCACAAAATTTGTATGTACCTTGAGGTTTCTTAGTACACATAATGCTATTTTTTGGCCCGTCCCCTTCTTTTAGGGGGACGGGCTTTTTTTATAATATGCGAGTTTTGATAGGTGATGTCTGATTTGGCTGTCGCACGGAGGAGTATCGTATTCTTAGGCATTCTCCCATTAACGCCTCTAGCACGCAGTAGCCTACCAGAGCGCAAGACTACCGAACTAGATAAGGGGCCGCGGCCGCAGGTGCAAAGAAAGTTAAGAGAGCAAGGTTCGTTTATGCTACAGCGCGCCCGCGCTGCTTCAACCAGCGCTTCACGCCCGTGTAGCCGAATACGGCGACGAGGATCAGGATGGTCCCGATGTAAAAACTGGGAGATAGTTCCTCCGCATCATTCAACAGGAAGTAGGCCAAGAATATGCCGTAGACCGGTTCGAGGTTTACCGTAAGGTTGGCGGCGAAAGCCGAGAGCTGTTTCAATGCCCGTAGGAAAAGGAAGTTGGTAAAGGTGGTGCAGAGTAGCGCTAGGACGATGAGGTAGGCCCAGTCTATCGAAGATGGCATGAAATCTCCACCGACGAAAGGAAGGAAGGGCGTTAGGAATAGGGTGCCCGCGGTGAGTTCTATGAAGGTTATCCGGAGGGGATCTGACTTGTCGACGTACTTCTTGTTGAAGGAGGTGAAGACGGCTACTAGGAAGGCAGAGATGAGCCCGACAATGATGCCGATGGTCATGGAGTCGTCCACGCCGTCAATGATCAACCAGATGCCTGGCAGGATGAATATGCCCAGCAACAACTCGTACCAAAGGAACTTCCTCCCAACGATGATTGGCTCCACGATGCTGGAAAATAATGAGCAGGTAGCCATGCAAATTAGTCCGACGCTGGCGTTAGCGAGTTTGATGGCGCCGTAAAACGTCACCCAGTGTAACGCGACGATGCAGCCCAAGCCTGCAAAAATTAGGACTTGTTTCCAGCCCAGGTCTTTGACTATTTGGCCTGCCCGGACAAATGCCAGGAGACTTAGGCTCGTGAGCAGTACCCGCCACCAAACAAGGGTGAAGGCTGGCAACTGGATCAGATCGCCGAGGATGGCCGTAAATCCCCAAAGGAAGACGGCGATGTGGAGTTCGAGGTAAGCGCGGTTGATAGTCTTGTAGTCTTGTGGGCTACCGCATTTTATAGGCGGTAATGTGGGAGAGGCGGCAAATATCGGGTATGTTGTTTGGATTTACTTGGATGGTCTCCGTCCGGCCGCTACGCCGGGCTGAAGGCGCAGCCTTCAACTTCCGGTGGGCGGTCGCGGCGGAGGCGAAGTCGTTGCATCATCCGGCACGACGGCCCACACCGGCTTCGCCAGCTGCGTAGCCTCCGCACGGAGATGCTTATCCGTTATCGCATTACCCCAATATCACCTTAATCAATTCCCTAGCCTCTTCCATACCCTCAGAACCACCCTTCTCAATTGTGGTAATATCCCGTGATTTTAGTTCGAAGTTGATGGTTGGCTTAGGATCGATGTAGATGATGGGGACGGCAGGGTCGGAATATCCGACGAGGCCGGCAGCTGGGTAGACTTGCATGGAGGTTCCGATGATGATGATCAGGTCGGCCTGGCCTACTACGCTAACCGCTTTAGCGATTTCTGGCACATCTTCTCCGAACCAGACGATGTGTGGCCGCATCTGGACGCCTCGGCTGTCGGCGTCGCCGAGCTTAATATCTCCGGTCCAGTCAATAACGTCGTGGCTGTCTACTGGACGGGCCTTGAGCAACTGTCCGTGAAGGTGGACGATGTTGGTACTGCCGGCCCGTTCGTGGAGATCGTCGATGTTTTGGGTGACGACAGTAACCTTGTACTCATCCTCTAGGGCAGCGATGAGTTTATGGCCGACGTTGGGCTTGACGGTATGGAGCTGGGCTCGGCGCTGGTTGTAAAATTCCAGAACGAGTTTGGGGTCTCGGGCAAAGCCCTCGGGGCTTGCGACGTCTTCAACCCTGTGGTTTTCCCACAGGCCATTGCTGTCGCGAAAGGTGGCTATGCCGGATTCGGCGGAGACGCCGGCGCCAGTTAAGATGACGATGTTTTTCATGAGGGAGTTGGTGAATTGGTGAATTAGTGGGTTGGCAAGGCAAACGCGTTAAAGCTGACACATCGTATGGGCCTCCAAAACAGGCTCCTTCGTTGCTTTTAGAGGTCCCGTACTATATGCAGCCAGCGTTTATCCGGGTAAAATTAAGCCGGTTGCTCATAGTATGTATACTTCAACACCGACGTAGGAGGTGCTTTGAAGTTTCATACTATGTGTCGGACTGCGATTACAGCCTATCTACCCCAAGTATTATTTTGATGCGTTTGCTCTACCACCACCCTCATTTTTTCTTGAATTTCGCAAGTGCAGCCTTCGCCGGCTCCGTCAATACCAGGTTGCCAGAGACGGCCGCCCGTTCTTCGATGAGGCGGGGCCAGTTACTTGTGCCCTCCCAGAGGGCCTTTTTCAACTCGGCCGATGCCATCGGACTGTAGGTCGCGAGCTTTTTAGCGAGGACGTTTGCTGCGTCGAAGAGTTCGGTAGGGGTTTCGAAAAGACGCTGATAGAGGCCTTTTTCGTTGGCCCACTTTGCGTCGTGCCACTCGGTGTCGAGGCAGAGCTCACTGGTGGCTGCGGTGCCCATTTTACGGCGGAGGGACGGGAGGATAACGAAGGGCCCGATCGCGATGGCCAGCTCTGATAGCTTAATGCTTGCGGCGGTGGTGGCCAGGCAATAATCGGCTGCGGCGGCGATGCCGACGCCGCCACCAATCGCTTTGCCCTGAACGGCGACGATAATGGGCTTGGGGCAGCTGCGCATGGCCAGCAAAAGCCGGCCAAAGCCCATGAAAAATTCTTTGCCAGTGGCTTGGTCAGTGATCGCCAACAGCTCGTCGAGGTTAGCACCTGCGCAGAACGTCCGTTCGCCCATGCTCCGGAGGAGAATGCAGCGGGTATCCTCATCGTTACCGGCGGCGCTGATGGCAGCCACCAGCGCTTTGAGCTGGTTGGACGGAAAACTGTTGTGGGCCGGGTGGCCAAAGGTGATGGTACGGACGCCAGAAGGAGAGATCTGACTGTTGAGTTCGCCGGTTAGCTTCATTGGTTTGTGGTGGTAAGGCTTAAAGTTGAGGACGAAGATAGGTAGTCGGAATACATTGCTCCTCAAACCCTTCCTTGCACCTGCGTCCGCGGCCCCCGCTTAGTTGGCTGAAGTAACCGAAAAAAAAACCCTCAAAAAACATATGTTTGCCACTCTCACGTTAACTCCTGACCAACATTTGTGTTCCAAACCGGCACCTTAACTTCATCCGCCTTAAATTACGGACGTATAATCCCAACATGATATGACGAATAATATTTATCGACTGCTTTTATCTGGCTTACTATTGGCCCTGATTTCTCCTCTCTCAGCGCAAAGAATGGAGGGTATGGCCAGTTTCTACGGCCATGGTTTTGATGGCAAATCTACCAGTACCGGAGAGACTTTTCATGAAGATGGATATTCCGCCGCAAGCAAAGAACTAGATTGGGGCACTGTTGTCGAAGTGACTAACCTAAGTAACGGAAAGAAGGTGCAAGTTCGGATCAATGACTGTGGGCCACACGCTAAAAACCGTTTGATCGACCTTTCGCAGCAGGCTGCGAAAGACCTTGACTTTATCAAGCAGGGCGAGACCAAAGTAAGCCTACGGATCGTCCGTGCCAGCAACTCCGGCCCCAATTGTGGCCGCGGAGCATGGTCTAAAAAACTCAAGGCTGCGGGTAAGCCAATCCCGCCAAAGCCGGGACCGTGGAAGCCCAGTGACACAGCCGGTATGACTACTACCGCACCTGGTGGTAATGTTGTCCCTCCGGCACCAACCGTTAATCCTACTCCAGCCCAGGTAGTAGCAACCCCTCCAATAGTCGCTCCGTTCCCTGTTTCTAGGAACTCCGTTCGCAGCATGGCCAGCTACTACGCCGAGCGTTTTCATGGCCGGCCAACCAGCACCGGAGAAACTTATGACCGCAATCAATTCACGGCGGCTAGTAAGGCTTACCCCTACAACACACTTTTGGAGGTGACGAATGTAGCCTCCGGGCAGAAAGTAAACGTCCGGGTAAATGACTGTGGGCCTAATGACCCTAAGCGTATTGTTGACCTGAGTTACGCCGCTGCTAACCAAATTGGATTATTGCGCGCTGGCGTAGCTTCCGTAGATGTGAGGGTGGTGAAAATGGGCGTGGATGGACCAACTTGTAATCGGTCTAAAATGCCTACCATCAGTGGAACGATCGCCGTGCAAGCACCGGTCGTCCCTACGCCTGACCCCGTGGATGAAATGGTGAAGGCCTACAACATCCAGCTTGGAGCGTTTGGAAATGAAAGCTCAGCCTACGAATTGTACGACAAAGCTGTAACGGACGGCTATGTTGACGCCCACGTCTTCATAAACTTGAGAACGGGTCTCTACACTACTATTTTGAGAACTTTTTACGACAAAACGACTGCGAACAAGGTCAAATCTCAGTTGCTTAAAGACGGTTTCAAAAAAATGTCTTTTAAAGAAACACTCGTGTTTCCCGTTAATATGAAAACGGTTCCTTCGAGCAAGGAAGAGGATGTTGACCAGCTCGTTGATGGCGGTTTGGTAACCTATGGTAGCGATGTTCAAATTCCTGATGGAACTACCGTTAAAGGCGCTCCGCAGGCACATATGGTTACCGGTTACCGGATTCAATTGGGTGCATTCAAGACCGAGGGAAATGCTAATACCGTGCGGACTTCCGTCACCGATAAAAATTATGTTGATGCTGCAGTTGTCTTTAACCCCGCAACGAAGTTCTACGCTACTGTTCTCAGTACGTTCTATGATAAGGTAACGGGAAAGAAAGTCCAGGCACAGTTAGCCAAAGACGGCTTCACTAAAACGTCGCTGAAAGAAGAGCAGACTGGTATGGTACTTACAACTATTCCCTCCAGTAAGGGCGAATTACAAGTTGCTAAAGGTGAGGCGCCAAAGACTTATGGCTCTGAAATTCAAGTACCTAAGCCAGCTAAAAAGACCTTCGAACCAGATGCGATTCTGTTTGGTGTTCAGGTGGGGTCTTACTCCTCCGCTGAAAGTGTTCAGAAGGCTAAGGCCAAGCTTGATGACGCTGGAATTGATGAAGTCTATGAGGCTAAAGTTGGTAAGATCACCCGGGTTTTTGCCGGGAAGTTTTACTTTCCCGACCAGGCAAATAGCCTTAAGAAGGAACTAAGAGATAAAGGGTTTGATGGTGCTATTGTACGGAGAGTACAGTAAATTAGGCATTAGTGCTATAGGCGGTAGTCCGCGCTATTGATTTTACATAAAATTGCCCCGCCTGATGACATCAGGTGGGGCAATTTTATTCAAACCGATATGACCGTTATGCAGGCAGCAGCGACAGCAACATTGCTGGTGTTACCAGAAGGATGACAAGTACAAAAAGGCGGAAGAATTTTGCTGCGTTATTCATGTCAGTAAAGACGCAGTAAGGGTGCACTTAGGTACGTGCTTAATGAGCGTTTAAAGGTTTGATAACGGTGTCGGCCTTGTCTTAACGGAGTTTAACTGAATTACCTTTTTACCAGCGGTTTGGTCACATTTCGGTTCAGTTCATCCGTAATCCGAACGTAGAACATGCTGCCTTTCAGTTTGCGTTGACGGGGTTTTAGAATCAGGGTATTGTAACCTGGGGTGGTTCGCCAGAGTTGGCTGAGAATAAGCCTGCCGTTGAGGTCGAGGAACTCGACGGTGAGGATGCTGGCTTCGGGGACGTCAATTTCTAGGTTGACCTTGTCGACAAAGGGGTTGGGGAAGAGGTTGACTTCCTGTAGGTGGGGCGGAGCTGCATTTGGGCGCGGACGCAGGTGCGAGGTACGTTGAATGTCGGGGCGAGTACTGGGCGGCAAAAGCGACTTTATACTGTCGATGATGTAATCCATCCCAGTGGGCTCCGGCGGAGCCATCCTGACCATGCCCATGACCGTTGCGTCGTGCGGTGTCGTGTAATGGAGGGTGTCTCCAACGGGTAGAATTAAGGAGTCCAGATTGGATATTTGTTTGCTGCAAACTGATCCCGGTGGCGGCGGTAGAGGTGGTGGTGGGGGAGGAGAGGCAATTATTTCTTCCTCAACGTATCCCGCTGGGGCTTCCCACATGACGTCGCCCATAAGTTCTTCTTCGAGGACTTCAAATTCTCCGACTTCCTCGACAGTGATTCCTCCAGCTATTGGTGGCGGTGGCGGTGGCGGCGGTGGTGGGCCACCGCTAACCATACCGGGGACGGCCATTTCGATGATGCCTTCATCGGTCTCTTCCAGGTGGTCTGCTGGAGCGATTTCGCCGGTTAGGCGGTGTGTTGCCAATAAGTCTTCTGCCGGAGGAGTAAACTCTAAGAGGCCGTCGGTAAGGACTTCCGTCACGGTTTCTTCGATTATTTGTTCTTCGACGACTTGGTTGGTTTCGCAGCTGGAGGCTGCGAGCATCAACCCTGCTGCCGTTGCGGCGATGCGCAAGGGGTTGGAGGTTGGTTTGGATGCCGCCCGGAGGGGGCGGCCGAGTTGGTCGGGCCGAAACCGCCCACAAATTTTCACCCCTTCCTCCCGAACGTAGGCATTTAACTGAGAATCGCTGAAGCCGGTGAAGTCTACGACGTTCTTGACGCAGCTGTCGCAGTGCCGAGCGGTGGTACCTGATACGGGGTGCATCGCTTCCCAATTTTCAGAACAGGGCTCGGGGATGGAAATTTTCAGAGGAGTGTAGGCCATGGGTTTTGGTTTGTCTGTAGAGTAGATGCAGAAAACCAATGAATGGCATATGGATTTTGGGAAAAAGTGAAAGACATTAGTCGGAAGGCGATAGGCTTCGCGTTGGATGGGGTCTGAAAGAACACAGATTAAACAGGTTTACACTGTCTTAAGACAGCATAAATCTGCTTAATCTGTAAAGTATGCGAATCATGGGCTAAAACAACAAATTCATGCCCCTCGATGCGCTTTTAGCTGCGCTGCTTCCTTCGGAGGTCGACTCATGATAGGCGTTAGTAAT
>JBLIGS010000094.1:0-10664 GCA_047637095.1 Neolewinella sp.
AGCATATTTGGACGGTTTTGTATGGCGAGATGTTCCTTAACCTAGAGCCCAGCACCGCCCGTACCGAAGTCATCAGTGAAACGGTATACAACGGCTACCAAAGGGCGATCGAATTGAAGGGAGACTCCGCCAAAATCAGCTTTGTCAAGAACATGACCCTGTCAATGACCGATTTGACCGATTTCAAACTTCCTGCTCCGATGATGTTCGGTACCTCCATGACGGTCGGAACCATTGCCGTTACTGGCGAGACCGACCTGAACAGTACGTCCTTACACAAGATTCGTAAAGGATTCCTTGAGTCCTGGGAGAAGAATGGCCACTTCGAGGCCTACCCTAACGTCGTGATTGATCGGATGAAAGCCATCCAGAAAGCCGGTCATCTTGAAACCTATAACCACTGGCTATTCAGCGCCGGTGACCCCGTCGGTTGGGAGTTTTGGGCAGACAGCCACAAGGAAGAATTTAGTGCCTTCATCGAGTGGTTTAATGCGAACGGAATGCAGGTTGAGAAGGGAAAGGAAATGACGCGGGGTTCGTTCTGAATGATCACCGAAATCGGTACCTCACCCCCACACCAACCTGGCTTTTTCGAACACTCGTTAGGCCCGATTCGTAAACCGGCGTCATCAGTAAATTGACATTGGCCGTGAGGTCAAGGCGGGAAGTCACCCGGTAGCTTAAATCAAGGTAAGACCTTAGTTGGTATCGGTTTATTCCGGTGTTGTCGGAAATGCTGCCGGACCTAAGCTGGTTGCCTAAAACTGTGAATTCGTTATTTGTAAGTGCATCCAAAGAAGATTGGCGACTGCTTAAAAAGAGGGTATAGGTTTCTCCTTCTTGCTGAAGGTTGGTAATTCCCCGGGCCGACAAAAGATAGCTTCCGCCAATCCCGATTCCAAGGTTTAACCTACTGGTCAGCCTATAGCCAGCACCGGCTTTTAGCTCCAACCCCGTGAGGGTTAGTTTGTCCAGGTCTTGTTGTGAAATATCGGAGAGGACCTGATCGAAATTGGTGTTTCCTCCGGCGGATGTTGGAGTACTGATATCCGTATTTGGACCTCCTCCCGAAAACGAGGTGCCAACGGAGAGCACATCTTTCCTATAGCGGGCTGAAAGGGCAAAGTTGAGCCTGCCTTTGCTTGCTGGGGCGTAGGTTAGGCCAGCGAGGTAACCAGGAGTGAAAGTGCCTGATGAGCGGGTTAAACCTGCTTCGATGGCGAACGCTCCGTGGCGTTTGTTATGCTTGATGTCCTTGGTTTCTGGTAATTCAAGGTCGTTGGGAATGCCCGTAAGGGGGGTGGCCAATAGCGGGTTAACCGGGGCTAGTTCAGGACGTTTAGGCTGTCCTTCTGCTTCCAATTTGGGAGTTGATGAAAGGGTAGGGGAGAGGGCACTTCCTGCTTCTAACTGAGTGAGAGCTTGTAGCTGTACACCGTTACTGATTTGTACTTGTTCATTGTTACTGACCAGTGTGTTTGCTTGTTTTGTCGGAGAAGTAGGGGCCGCGGCCGCAGGTGCAGAGGGAGTTGAAAACGCATTGTCTTTGTTCCCCGAGGCACTGTCTTCAACGGTAGCGTCAGCAACAACGGTCTTGCTTGCTTGATCGATAGCGGGGTTTTCCTCCTGTGTATTGTTTATCACAGAAGCAGCTATAACCGGCGTAATCTCTGCCTGAGCAGCTGGTTGTGCAGGTTGTACTTGCTCAACGTCAGTCTTCAGCAGCTGTACCGAAACGATTCCAATAAGCAGTAGCACCAGTGGCACCAGCCAGCGGAGCCACAGGGCAATGCCTTTGCGCGCTGGTTTGTCATCCAGCCGATGCTGCATGTCCCCCCAGGCTTCATCCCAGAAGTCAGCATCATCCGTCCAGTCTTGGGTTGATTTACCCTGCATAACGATTAGATTTGAATGCGTTTGATTGTAGTTTCTTTTTTAGCAATTGGCGTGCTTTGTTAAGGTGCCACCTGCTGTTGCCTTCGGTGAAATCCAGCTGTTGGGCAATCTCTGCATGGGAGTATCCTTCTACGGCGAAGAGCCAGAATACTTCCTTACTGGTTTCGGGTAGTAACTCAATGAGTTGGCAGAGGTCCTCGGCGTATAGTGATTGTGTGGCTTTGGCATCGGTTGGCCGATCCCAGTCGACGATCTCCATCGTCGGCCGCTGCTTTTGGCTGCGAAATTGGTCGATTGCGCTGCGAAAGACCAACCGCTTCACCCAGCCTTCGAGGCTGCCTTCCCAACGGAAGCTGCCCAGTTTCTGGAATACCTTCATCATGCCGCCATTCAACAACACCATGGCTTCCTCGCGGCCGGGCGCGTAGCGCCGGCAAACGATGAGGCCCACCGGCGCAAAGCGCCGGTAAAAAGCCTCCTGTGCCCGCCGGTCTCCGGAGAGACAGGCCGCTACCAGACTTCGGTCGTCCTTGTATGCAGGCGGTTGGCTGATGTTGGAGGTTTTGATTGGTTAAATTAGAAACGAATGCCGGCCCGCAAAACAAGCCTGCGGTAGCTTACGCTCCGCTGTAACTCGTCGAGGTTCGACGTCGTGATGGTGAACTTGCTGTCAAGGAACCGGTAGCCAACGTCGAAAACCAATCCTCCCCATTGGCCTTTTCTAGGGTTAATCAGTACGCCTATGGAAGGCTGGTAAAGTATGCTCAGCTGGCGCTTCGTTATCTCTTCACCATTTCCAGAGTTTCCAAAAGGAATGCTTGGCCCAGCCTCAAAGCGAATCAATGGTTGGAAATGCTTCCCCTTGAAGCCGATGGGGTACTCGACTTGCAGGGTGGCTGCCAATACGTTTTCACTGCGCTCGTTACTCATTAAGCTGACGTCTACTCCTGCGCCTACGTTTAACGGGCCAACTTCCTTGACCAAGTGGTAGGCGAAAGCCCCACCAATAGTCGTTGTATTAAAGTTAAAACGAGTGTTAGTAGAACGCCCGAATCCGACTGCTCCGGTTACCTGGTGCTGAAAGTTTCGACTAGGCCTGAATTCTTCAAGAACAGTCTCTGTTCCATCTGTTGTACCGGCCTCATTTCGCTGTTGTGCCCGTTTTTTCTCCCAGATGGTGCGGAGCCGAGATTTGTCTAGCCGAAAATTCACCCGTCGGATGTCTTCCCATTTGTATTCCGACAAGTCTCCATTCTCCCTAACGAGTACCACCTTTTCACCGTAGACATATTCAAGGACTGTTCCTTCAACTTCATCACCGCCTTTCAGGTAGACGACGTCAATGTATTCAGGTGCCCGCTGCTGTGCTATTAGAAGAACAGGAACGGAAAATAAGAGTAGGAGCAAGAGGTGTCGCATCGGATATCAGGTTTGGGACTAAGGTATACATAAGGTACGACGTATGAAAAAGGTGGGGGGTTGGCTGGGGGGGAGGGTAGGAGCTAGAAACTAGGAGCTAGGAGTTAGAAACTAGGAAGCTAGGAGCCGGCTGTTCAAAATGGAGACAAATTGAACAGCCGGCGAATAACCTTTTAGTCGCAAACCGAGATATGGCTCTTGCGGCTCATCTCACCTTCATCGGTATAACCATACTGCCAGATGCCTTCCTGGCCGAGGCCAAGAATGATGAGGTCGTTGGTGCCGGGCCGGACGATTACATCTTGAGCAATGATGTTTTCAACGTGCTCGATCTCTTCGCCCAGGAGGCCATTGTCGTCCAGGTCGAAGATCCGGAAGCCTTCCCAGCGGGAACAGAGGAAGAGTTTGCCTTCGGCTACGCCGAGGCCGTGGCTGCTGGTCATCGGCACAGTCTGCAACAACTGCGGGTTGCGGGCGTCGCTTACGTCGATAATTTCCAACTGATCGCCGATGGAGCCACAGTCTCTGCCTCCCCAAAGGGTAACGTAGGCCAGGTCTCCGTCAACAACGACGGGGTCACAGCTCTGGACGTGCTCGAAGGTGGAGAGGTGTTCTGGGTTGAGCGGATCAGCAATGCTGAAAATTTGCATCCCCGTTTGGGAACCGATGTAGAGCTTGTCTCCTTGGGGGAATATTGTTTCAATGCCCCAACCAAGTTCAATGGCCTGAATGAATTGAGGCTGTTCTGCGTTGGACAGGTCAAACGCCCGAAGGCGGGTGTCGTCTACAGCATACAACATTCCGCTGGTGATGGTGAAGCGGGCAAGGCTTCCGCCCTGGCCAACGGTCTCTGGAGATCCGCCACCGCCTTGGCTGGTACTATTAGCAAAGCTTGACTCTAGGTCGGCAGAGCTGTTAGCAAACAGCAATCCGTCTTGGAAGAATATGTCACGGTTAAAATTTTCGCTTTCACAGCTCACGTTACGCCGTTCAGACGTTTCGATCCAGTCTACAACGAATTGGTCTCCAGGTAAAACCTGGGCAAAGACACTGTAGGGCTCAAAGACGTCCTCTGTCCGTCCAACCAACTCCGGTTTCTCCGGGTTGTTAAGGTCAAAGGCCACAAGGTCAGTGTACTGGTTCATGTAAAGGATACCGTTACGAACGGCAAGGCCCTGCCCGCCCGGTGCTTCCATGAAGGTTACGGGGACTGGGTTGGTTGGGTCGCTGTTGTCTAGAATATGAAGACCACTGGAGCCTTCCATCATGAACAGGTATTGTTCGTAGACGTAGAAATTGGTCGCCTCGCAAACGGGTTGGCCAACACCACAAAAGAATTCGGACTGGCGCCATTCATCGGCATTGATAACAATAGGTTCAAAGGCCTGAACGATGCGGTTTTCTTCGCAGACTTCTTCCAAACAGCCGCTTAGTGAGACTGCGACCAGCAAGAGACAGATGGGGTATAGTGATTTTTTCATTTGAAGAACTTTTTGGTTGTTGTAATTGGCTCGGTTGTCTCTGTTGAGAAGGGGGGCTGACTGATGTAGACGGAAGGGGAATTGGGCGCGTTGGTGGTCGGGGGATTTTTTTTGAAATTGATTCCTGAGGAGCGCTTTTTGCTGCCGACGCCTCGTCTTTGCCTACAGTGTACTAGTACACTGTAAACTAAACGAATGAGCCTTCAATCCAAATACCGCTCCGTCAACCCTCCATAACTATCAATCCTCCGGTCCCGGAAGAAGGGCCATATTCTGCGAACGTCGGCCGTCCGCTGCTTATCGATGGTGACAACGGCCTCGGTGATTTCGTCCTGCCCGGCCTGGTAAAGGAATTCTCCCTGCGGACCAGCCACAAAGGAATTGCCCCAAAACTTGATGCCGTTGGTGACGCCGCTGGGGTCGGGCTCAAAGCCCGTCCGGTTAACCGATACAACCGGTAATCCATTCGCTATGGCATGGGCCCGCTGGCTGATGATCCATGCCTCCCGCTGACGGGCTTGCTCGGCGGCATCGTCCGTTGTCTCGTAACCGATGGCGGTAGGGTAGATGAGGAGTTCTGCTCCGGCAAGGGCCATGAGCCGTGCTGCCTCCGGGTACCACTGGTCCCAACAAACAAGGACACCAAGTCGGCCAACGGAGGTGTCGATTGGGGTGAAACCAATGTCGCCTGGCGTGAAGTAGAATTTCTCGTAGTAGGCCGGGTCGTCGGGGATGTGCATTTTTCGGTACTTGCCAGCGATGGTCCCGTCTTTCTCAATAACGACGGCAGTGTTGTGGCAAAGGCCGGGGGCGCGCTGTTCGAAGAGGGAGATGACGAGAACACAGTCTAGTTCTTTTGCCAAGTCTCCGAAGAACGAAGTACTGGGCCCGGGGATGGTCTCGGCCTGGTCAAATACGGCGGTATCCTCGGTCTGGCAGAAGTATAAACCAGTATGTAGCTCTTGAAAAATAATGAGTTCTGCGCCCTGGGCCTTGCACCGGCGGGCGGCGCTGGCCGATTGGGCGAGGTTGGCTGCTCGGTCTGCTGAATTGGCTTGCTGGACGAGGCCTACGGATAGAAGCTTGCTCATGAGGCAAAGATAGGTTTACTTGGTATGTACTATCTGTTCGCTGCCCTCGCGGCGCCTCTCCCTTGAAGAGCAATAGCAAGGTCGCTCGTCGGCCGAGAGACCGGTAGATTATAGGACTACTGGCTGGCCCACCAGATAGAACTTTTCCCCGTCAAGCCTTCCCTCGGCCGACTAGTGGGCTAGCCAGTAAGTTTCGTTAGCTAAAGACGAAGACATTTTGGTCGCTGGCTAAACGAAAAATCACTTGCATAGCCGTAGCTACGGAAGTTATTTTTCGTGACGCCAGCGGGCAAAAGATCAAGTTTTGGGCAACGAAACTTACTGGCTGGCCGACTAGTCAGGTTGTTCTTTCCACCTCGGCAGACGAGCGAAGACTTCACTTTCGAGCAGAGCAATCCACCCTTGCTCCTCTCAACATACCTTGCACCCGCGTCCGCGCCCAACAACACAAGGGCATTGGGGGCACTACAGGCACAGCCCGCAAGTAAAACAGCGGGAGCAGGTAAATAAATCTAATCAGTGGGTGAGCTTACTCTTCGCCTTCGTAGTTGTAAGGAAGGAGCTTTGAATCTTTCACGGTAGAAAGCGTCATCAGCGTTTTCAGGCGCTCAATTTCGTCGATCTGTTGCAGCGTCTTGAAAAGCAGGCGCTCGTAGGTCGGGATGTCCTTACAAACGATCTTGATCAGGAAATCTGCCTCACCGGTGATGATGTAACATTCCGTGATTTCTTCGATGCCTTCTACCTGAGTAAGGAAGCTTTCGCGGGCCTGTGGTTTCCGCCAATCGAGGGAAACGAGGACAAAAGTCTTCACCATCAGGCCGATGGCCTCGGGGTTAACCTGGGCGTGGTAGCTTTGGATAATGTCGTTCTGCTCCAACTTTTTTACCCGTTCAAGGGTAGGGGCGGGGCTTAGTCCAATTCTCTTGGAAAGATCAAGGTTGGTGATCTTGCTACTGTCCTGAAGGATTTTCAGGATGTGGAGGTCAATTTTGTCCAGTTTGTCTGACATGGTTAGGGCTGAGATAGATTAGTGCGCGAAGATAGACTGACCAACAATTGTTTCAAAATTTGGCGGGATAAAGTATAAAATTTTACCACGGGCTGATTTTGCTGGTGAAATGAAAAGGATTAACCGTCAACCAGTTATGTCCTTTATGGCGGCTTTTTCCGATTTGCCACCAATATGGACCCAAGTGTTGAGCTGTCCATTTTTTGACCTTTTTTGCCCAGGGTGAGCATTGGCGACTAAAACAAAAACAGCCACCACCCCGGAGGATGATGGCTGCTTTTTGGTCGTTTTGGACCGTATTCTCCTGGTGAATAACTGGCCTATGGCCAGATACCGAGGGAGATGTAGTCGCTGGAAATCTTGGTGATTGCTAGGGCGAAGGCGGCAGTACGGAGATCCGTAATGTCGTCGTTGTCCCGGTACAGTTGGTAGATGCCCTGGAAACCGGTAATCATGGTTTCTTCGAGGCCGGAGCGAATGAGGTCAATCTCATCGGCACCGCGGACGATCATTTCTTTGTCCCGAGCGTTGATGGTCTTGCCAGTGGTGGCTTCGATCTGGTCAACGATGCGGCGGTAAGCGCGCTCGTCAAAGCGCTTTTCGAGGCGACCAAAGCGCATGTGGCTAAGGTTCTTCAACCACTCGAAGTAGCTAACGGTAACACCACCTGCATTGAGGTAGATGTCTGGAATAACGATGATGCCGCGCTTAGCGAGGATCTCGGAACCGTTGGCCGTTACCGGTCCGTTGGCTGCTTCTGCAATGATCTTGGCCTTAACATCGTCGGCATTGTCGGAACGAATCTGGTTTTCCAATGCCGCTGGCACGAGGATATCACATTCGAATTCGATAACGGAGCGGCGGTCTTTTTTGTCGAATACTTCCACACCCGGGAAGCTGAGGATGGAACCATACTCTTTGCGGTGCTTGATCACTTCGTGGATGTCGAAGCCGTCTTTGCTGTAGATCGCGCCTTCAACTTCGGATACACCGATGATGACTGCACCGCCTTCGTCCTGGCTGATGGTTGCCGTGTGGGAACCTACGTTGCCAAGTCCCTGGATAACCATGGTCTTGCCTTCGATGCCAACGGGCAAGCCAAGCTTGTCCATCAGGTCCTTCTGGTTACAACATTCGCGGATGCCGTAGAACACACCACGACCGGTGGCTTCGGTACGACCTTGAACACCGTTTTGGCTCACCGGCTTACCGGTAACACAGCCTGCTGCGTTGATGTCGTCTGGGTGGAATGCCCGGTAAGTATCATAAATCCAGGCCATCTCGCGGCTGCCGGTTCCGTAATCGGGGGCAGGTACGTCAACGGCTGGGCCGATGAACTTGCGGCGGATGAGCTCCGTGGTGTACCGGCGGGTGATCTTTTCAAGGTCAGCCTCGCTGTACTCCCATGGGTTGATCTTTACACCACCTTTGGCACCACCAAAGGGGACGTCAACGATGGCACACTTGTAAGACATCAGTGTAGCGAGTGCCACTACTTCGTCCTGGTTAACGTGGTTGGAGTAACGGATACCACCTTTCGTTGGGCTGCGGTGGTGGCTGTGCTGGGCTCGGTAGGCTTCAATAACTTCCACCTCACCGTTAATCTTTACGGGGAAGTAAATCTGATAAACGCCGTTACAGACCTTAATCTGTTTGAGCAGACCTTCAGGAAGGCCAGTGTGTGGGGCGGCAGCATCAAAGTACTTATTGACGCTGTCAAGAAATGAAATTTTCTTTTTAGACATGATCTTCAATTTGCTTTTCTAATTCGGTTAGGCGGCGGTCCGTAGACCATAGGTAAAAGGCCAGCCCTAGGAAGATGACAACGATAACGGCCACGACGACGTAGATCTTGCCGATGCTTCGCAGAAAGTCCGCAGGTGGTTCTGCGGAAGACTGGGCAGCGAGTGCCAGAGAGAAGCAAAGAAGGAGAAGTGTAGTGGTAGTACGGTTCATTTCCGAGAGCCGGGTTTGGTTAGGTTGGTAAAGGTAATACTTACCGTTATGGCGAATGTAAAGCAAAGTCTTGAATAGTATAATGTTACGAGAGTATGATTTTTGACTGAAGTCTTATTTGGTAGGATTTTCTCTGCCGGAAGGATTGATAGGTTGGGTGGTAAGGTGTATGTTGGCTAGGCCACTAGTGGGCCAGCTGCGAAGGGCACTACAAGCGGCCCGTTTTGGTCACAGAGTTTAACAGAGGTAGCACAGAGGTCAAATGAGTTTGCTGCCGCAAGCACATTCGCTGCGCTCACTTTTGACTTTTTGACCGCCCGTTAATGAGCAACATCCTTACTCCCTACTAAAACAAGCCGCGGCCGCAGGTGCAATGTCAAGAACAAAAGAGCAGGGAAGGCCCCAAATTTCCCTTTGTCGATGTAACCCGAGGTTTTATCGAAGGGATTCTTTGGCTGGCGATCAAGCGCCTACATTGTGATTACCATTTAAAAAGACTAGACTATGAAACTTGCATCACTATCCATCGGCCAAGACCTTATTGAAGTACACAACAGTATGTGGACCGGCGTTGAGACCGTTTTTATAAATGGTCAGGAAGTTAGCCGTCAGTTTAACTGGTTCAACGGCGTTCATAAGTTTCAAGTTATGAACCAGTCTACCGGAGTGAATGACTACTACCGTGTAGAATTTAATGCCAACTTTAATAGTACGACCATGGTCGACATCAGCATCTTCCTAAATGAAGAATGTATCCTTGATCTGGGAGGCCGTCATTTCCGCTACAACGGCCAGCAGGCCTTACCTCAACAGCCGGTACACGCTTCGCGTAATAGTCCGGTTGATTCGCTGCAGCTTCGCCAGTTGGAGACGAAGCCGCTTTACCGGGAGGAGGATTTGGTTTAGGGGTGGTAACGAACGCACCGGTGGTAACCTGGATGATACGTTGGGCGGTAGGCTGAGGACCGGACACTCAAAAGTCTCGAAATTCCTGCGCTGCGCTTCGGCTTCGAGACACTTCGAGGTCCTGAGTGAATGATCTCAGGACCTCGAAGCGTTTTTATCCATGAAGCCTTAGGCGAATGGTCGAGAACCTTTCCCTTCTGAACTGCTGCGAGGTTAGCGTCCGGAGAACTTGCGATTGGCCCTGCGTTAGGCGGTCCTCCGGGCCTTATTCGACTAGTTTTGGATTATCTTTATCTTGCATTACTAAACCCACAAATTAGAAACCATGCGTGTTATGTCTCTTCCCGTTGGCAATGACCTCCTCGAATTGAAAATTAATATGTGGATAGGTAAGGAAGAAGTCTTCTGGAACGGCGTTTCGGTTTCCAGCAAAACCCATTTCCTGGGTACCGAGCACGGTTTTAACGTCGAGAGCGCTGATGGTGCTGGCGTAGACGTTTATCGGGTGGTTACCTCCTACGGTTGGATGGGCTACCAGTACGATGTTTTCTGCAACGAAAAATGCCTGCTGGGCAGTAGCCGGACGTCGATTCACCAGGTTGCACCAAACCAGGAACCGGTGATGAGGCGCAGGCGGAGACCTGCGGCTGAGGTGCATGGTCGTAGGGCGGAGCGGGAGCTGTCTTTGGAGGAGTTGGAGGATGGGTTGGTTTGATGGGGTTGCTGATTTAATAGACTACTAAATACCCAATACCCATTACCGACTAAGTATTCAAGCAAAAAGAACTATGTCCTAAAACCAAGTGCGCCTCGACTCCGCTCGGCGACCGGATGCTTCAGGTGTCTTACCGTCGAGCCTATGCTCGACGGTAAAACAACGCGGAATCGATCGCCGAGCACGTG
>JBLIGS010000095.1:0-10459 GCA_047637095.1 Neolewinella sp.
CCGTACTTGGCATCAAAGATCAGCTTCACGAAGCCTTCTTTCACACCTGCAGCGCTGGCTTTGCCACTAGCGCTGAAGGGGAATTTGCCAATTTTCAACTCATAACCGGCGTCTTTAGCTGCCTGCTCGGTGTAGCCAACGCTGGCTACTTCCGGAGCACAGTAAGTACAGCCAGGAATGTTGTTGTAGTCGATCGCTTCTGGCTTGTGCCCAGCGATGGCCTCAACACAAGTAATGCCTTCTGCACTGGCTACGTGAGCGAGTGCCTGGCCCTTCACCACGTCACCGATGGCGTAAACGCCAGGGACATTGGTGCGGTACATTTCATCAACAGTGATCATTCCACGGTCGGTCTTGATGCCGAGGTCTTCCAAACCGATGTTCTCCGTATTCGGAGCAACACCTGCAGCAGAAAGCACGACGTCACAGTCGATAACTTCTTCCTTGCCGGTTTTGCGGTTCTTCGCAGTAACCTTCAGGACTTTCTTGCTCTTATCAACGGACTCCACGGCCGTGTTGGCCAGCACCTTGATGCCTTTTTTCTTGTAGATCTTGGTCAGTTCCTTGCTCACGTCTTTGTCTTCCCGTGGAACGAGTCCTTCGGGCGCAAACTCAACGATGGTTACTTCCGTGCCGATGCTGGCGTAGAAGTAGGCGAACTCAACGCCGATGGCGCCGGCGCCGATCACGACCATGCGCTTTGGCTGCTTGGCCAGCGTCATCGCCTCGCGGTAACCTATGATCTTCTCACCGTCGATTTCCAGCCCTGGCAGGGCACGTGCGCGTGCGCCAGTGGCAATGATGATGTGTTCGGCGTCGTAGACGGTGGCTTTGCCGCTAGCGGCACTTACCTCGACTTTCTTGCCGCGTACCAGTTTGCCGGTACCTTCAATTACTTCAATTTTGTTCTTCCGCATCAGGAAGTTGACGCCTTTGCTCATGCCATCGGCAACACCACGGCTACGGCTGATCATGCCTCCGAAGTCAGCCTTGGGCTTGCCAACGGTGATGCCATAGTCCTCCGCATGCTCAATGTATTCAAATACTTGAGCGCTCTTTAAGAGGGCTTTTGTCGGGATACAACCCCAGTTCAGACAGATTCCACCGAGGTTCTCGCGTTCAACGATGGCGACTTTCATGCCCAGTTGGGAAGCGCGGATTGCCGCAACATAACCGCCGGGGCCACTGCCGACTACTATCAGATCGTAAGCCATAATATGTGTGTTTTTTGATTGAAGGGGTAAAAACGGGGCAAAGATAGTGATTAGCTTTTAGCCGTAAGCTTACCTGGCTAATGCTTTTTCCAAAAGCGAACGGCCCAAGCGCTCTCCGAGCGCCCAGCCTGAGTTATCGCGCTCGGAGAGCGCTTAGGCCATTCGCTACCGGAGGTAGCATTAGCCGAGGCGCTACCGGAGGTGGTATTAGCCAAGTTCATGCTGCGAGACCAACAACATTGTCACCTCATCTACAAAAAAGACCGCCAATTCGTCAGCCTTCAAACCCAAGAATCACCTATCCTGAAAAAACCTTAGCCATCGACGAACGGCTCTTCAGAAGACAAAACCGCCAGCTAAAATTCCACCAACGCACGCCGAAACATCCTGTCTCTCAGCCGTTTTACCAACGTTATTCTGACAGTCTGACGTTTTGGTACGGAAGTTGTGGTTTCGGGTCGGGCCAAGAGTCTTGTATCGATTACCGGTGTATAGTCCGGACATCTCCACTACTTGCTTACCTTTGCGGCCCGTAACCAATGATTTTGGTGTCTGTCGCTTGCGGCGGGTTGAACCCTAACTATACGGCTAAAGTATTTACTTATGGAGAAGATGGACCGTAGTACCATCGTCGGCCTGGTGCTGATTCTGATCATTTTTGCCGTTTGGCAAACAGTTATCGCCCCAAGCGCCGAGGAATTGGCTCAAGACCAGCGTATACAGGACAGCATCGCTGCCCTCAACGTTGCTGAATTAATCCCCGAGGCAGACATTGCCCCAAGTTTCAGCCCTACACAACTAGAAGGCCTTACCGATAGTGCACGTCAGGCACAGTTTGGCAATGCCTTCGGTCCTTTTTCTGCCAGCGCAGCTGGCCTTGAAGAAGACGTTGTTATCGAAAATGACCTGATGGTCCTGACGTTGAACACCAAGGGTGGCGGCGTCAAACGTGTTGAACTCAAGGAGTACAACAAGGTCGTTGAAGCCGAAGAAGAAGACGGCGAAGACATCACGACGCCGGTTTACCTGATGGACGACAAGCGCGACCGCTTCGAGTACATCTTGCCCGTCAACGGTGTGTCCGGCGAAGGGATCAGCACCCGCGACCTCTACTTCACACCTACCGTTAGTGGTAATACAGTGACGATGCGCGCGCCTGCCGCAGGCGGTGGTTTCTTCGAACAGAAGTATACCCTGACCGATGGTACTTACCTGATGGACTACGACATTCGCTTCGAAGGCCTCAACCAAGTCCTCTCCAACAAAGGTGGTACCATCAAACTTCGCTGGGATACTTATCTAGAGAAGCTTGAGAAGAACAGCGACTATGAGGCGACATTGTCTACGATGTATTATAAGGAAGTTGCCGATGATCCGACGTCTTGTTCTTGTACAAGTTCTGACAATGAAGAACTTGACGAAGAGCCACTGAAATGGGTTGCTGCCTCGCAACAGTTCTTTACCTCTGCCCTGATCGCCGACGACAAATTCACGGCCACCAACGTCATCGCCGCAGAAGTGGTTGATGATATGGACCTTGCCGATCACCTCAAGAAGGTTTCTGCTTCCCTTAACATCCCCGTCGGAACTTCTAGTTCGGAGATCGTTGGCATGCAGCTTTACGTAGGCCCTAACGAATTTGACCGCCTCGCGGCCATCGGCCACGACCTCAGCGACGTTATCTCCTTCGGTAACTCCATCTTCGGAACCATCAACCGTTGGGTCATTCGCCCACTGTTCAGCTTCCTGTCCAGCTTTGTTGGCAATATGGGAATCGCAATTCTGCTGCTGACCATCATCGTTAAACTGTTGGTTTTTCCGCTGACTTACAAGATGCTGGTCTCCAACATGAAAATGCAGGTTCTGAAGCCAGAGCTTGAAAAGATGAAGACGCGCCTCAAGGATGATTCCAAGGCGCAGCAGATGGAACAAATGAAAATGTACCAGGAGTATGGGGCCAGTCCTTTAGGAGGATGTTTGCCCATGGTCTTGCAGATGCCTATCTGGTTTGCCCTCTACCGATTCTTCCCGGCCTCGATTGAGTTTAGACAGGAGAGTTTCCTCTGGGCAACTGACCTTTCTACTTACGACGTATTGGCCAAGATTCCAACCTGGATACCTTTCCTCGACGGTCACCTAAGTCTTTTCGCCATCCTCTGGGCCCTCACCACTGTTATCTACGCTTACTACAACAGTAAGCACATGGACTACAGCGCGCAGCCGATGATGAAGTACTTCCAGTACGTTATGCCAATCCTGTTCCTCGGCTTCTTCAACAGCTTTGCTTCAGGTCTTACGGCTTACCTCTTGTTCTCTAACACCTTCAACATTGCCCAAACCATCATCACGAAGAACTTCTTGATTGATGAGGACAAGCTTCGGTCGAAGATGGAAGACAACAAGAAGAAGCCTAAGAAGAAGAGTGGCTTTGGTGCCCGCCTGCAAGAAGCGCTCAAGGAGCAGCAGCGCCAGCAGGCTGACGGAGGAGATAAGAAAAAGAAGAAATAGTTATAAGTCGGTAGATTGTAGACGGTAGTTCTTTATACTGTAGTCTATAATCTACTGACAATAATCTACCGTCTTCTTCATCCCTGAATGAAACTATCAAACATGCGTTACTTTTTCCTGATCCTGCTGTTTACGGCACTGTTCTTCGCCTGCGGCCGGGATACGACAAACGTTGGCGATGCCACCGACCTTGCATCAACCCCTGCACCTGCGTCCGCGCCCGCCCAAAACATCTCTAAGCTTGATGGTAAAGATGTTCCCCGTGCACCGGACACCGGAGCAGAGGTCATTGGCCGCGACCAGATGGCGCCCGCTGATGATTATCACCCCGGTACTGCCGACCAAGCAGAGGCCCGTCGTATGACGGCCGTCAACCCCAGGAAAGTAAGTGGTGGTGAAGCCCGCACCGTTGTAACTGGACAGCAGGCACCACCAAAGCAAATGGAGTTGCCTAAGGCTACCTTCCCCGATGTTATTGACGTTAGCGAAGTGAAAGCCGCGGAGGTGTTCAGTGTTCGCAAAACGCCTTGTTACGGTGATTGCACACAATACGAAGTAACCCTTTATGATAACGGTCTCGTTGTCCTGGAAGGAAAGAAAAATGTTGACAAGAAAGGGTTTTATTCAGTCATCCTGCCCAATTACCAGCAGTCTGACTTGATGAATGCTTTCCGTAAAGCAACAGGACAAGGCTTGTTGACTTTGTACCCGGAAGGGGAAACAGTACCCGCTGATTTACCTGCGACAATTCTGAGTTACCCAGGCTCCAATGGCCGGGCGCAGAACATCAAGGTTTACTCCGAGGCTCCTGAGCAACTTGACGCGCTCTTTGCCTTCGTTGAAGAAATGGTGGCAAAAGACGATTGGAAGCAGGCGACGGAGTAAGTTGTTGGTAGTTTGTAGACGGCAGTCTGTAGATCAGCATTATCTTTCTCAGTAGGTGGTAACCTGACTAATATTTATACTAAAAGAACTAAAGCCCCATGGCTGAAAACAAAATCATCTTCTCTATGGAAAGGGTCTCAAAGACCTTTCCTGGAGCTAATAAGAAAGTACTTAGCAACATTTGGCTCAGTTTTTACTACGGCGCCAAAATTGGTGTTCTCGGTCTTAACGGGTCAGGTAAGTCTACGCTGCTGAAAATCATCGCTGGCGTTGATAAGAACTTTCAGGGCAATGTGGTTTTCAACGCAGATTACCAGATTGGTTACCTGCAACAGGAGCCTGAGCTTGATGCGAATAAAACAGTTCGTGAGATCGTAGAAGAAGCCGTTCAGGAAACGGTGGATTTGATGAAGGAGTACGACGCTGTCAACCTGAAATTTGCTGAGCCAATGAGCGACGACGAGATGAACAATCTCATTGTCCGCCAAGGTGAGTTGATGGAGGAATTGGAAGATCGTAACGCCTGGGAGCTCGACAACAAGCTGAATACGGCCATGGACGCCCTGCGGTGTCCGCCGGATGATGCGAAGGTCGAAGTCCTATCTGGTGGTGAACGTCGCCGGGTAGCACTTGCCCGCCTCCTGCTCAGTAACCCTGACATCCTCCTTCTGGATGAGCCTACCAACCACTTGGACGCAGAGTCTGTACACTGGTTGGAGCAGTACCTCAAAGAGTTCAAGGGTACGGTTATTGCTGTGACGCACGATCGTTACTTCCTCGACAACGTTGCTGGATGGATCCTCGAACTTGACCGTGGCGAAGGCATTCCTTGGGAAGGCAACTACTCCAGCTGGCTGGAGCAGAAGGCTGACCGTCTGGAAAAAGAAGAAAAGACAGAAAGTAAGCGTCGGAAAACCCTCAAGCGAGAGCTGGAGTGGATTCGGATGGCGCCGAAAGCGCGCCAGTCCAAGGGCAAAGCCCGTTTGGCCGCCTACGACAAACTTGCCGGTGATGAAGGCAAGGCCCGAGAGCAGAATATCGAAATTTACATTCCGCCCGGACCTCGTTTGGGTGACCAGGTAATCGACGTCGAAAACCTTACCAAAGGGTTTGGCGATCGCCTCCTGTTTGAAAACGCAACCTTCAGCATTCCGAAGAACGCCATCGTTGGCATCCTCGGCCCTAACGGTGTTGGTAAGTCGACGTTCTTCCGCCTGCTGGTGGAGGAGCATAAGCCCGATAGCGGAACGATTAAGGTTGGTGAAACCGTCCAAATCAGTTATGTGGACCAGAGCCACGTGCAGCTTAAGGACAAAGACCAGACGATCTACGACGTCGTAAGCCAGGGCCACGATATGATCGAGGTTGGTACCTCCCAGGTGAACGCCCGGGCCTACCTAAGCCGCTTTAACTTCGCTGGTGGAGACCAGCAGAAGAAGCTGGGTGTGCTCTCCGGTGGAGAGCGGAACCGCCTGCAGCTGGCCATGACCCTCCGCGAAGGAGGCAACGTCCTGCTGCTTGATGAGCCGACGAACGATATTGACATCAACACCCTCCGCGCACTTGAGGACGCACTAGACAGCTTCGCAGGCTGTGTACTCGTCATCAGTCACGACCGTTGGTTCATTGACCGCCTCGCAACCCACATCCTCAGCTTTGAGGACGAAGGGGAGATCGTGTTCTTTGAAGGCAACTACAGCCAGTTCGAAGAGGCTAAGAAAGAACGTCTTGGAGACGTGACGCCGAAGCGCCCAAGGTTCAAGAACATTATCAACCGATAAGCAAAAGGTCCTCAGCCTTTTATTTAGTCCCGTCTGGCGTTTGCTGGGCGGGACTATTTTTATGCCGCGGACGCAGGCGGCCAAAACGCTACCCGAGGTAGTATTAGCCGAGTTTAAGCGTACAGCCGAAGGTACTCCGCCACCATCCGCTCGACTGGGAATTTCTCCGCGACGGAGGCGCGGCACCCCGCCCTATGCCTGCCTTCCAACTTCCCCAGCACCTGCGCCAGCGCCCCAACATCATACTTAGGCACGATGGCCCCGGTCTCTGCAGTAATGATCTCCTTCGCTGCTCCGCTGTCAAAGGCCGCCACCGGCGTCCCGCAGGCCGGTATCTCTAGGTAAACCAGCCCAAAGGGCTCGTCCCAAACCGAGGTTGCCAAGCCCACCGCCGACCGACCAACCAAGGCCGCTAACTCCGCCTGTGTCAAGTGGCCAGCATAAGTAATGCGGCCGTCCAGCTCCGGTAGAATCTCTCTATCAAAATAGTCTTGGTCGTAAACTGGCCCAGCCAACGTCAGCTTATAGCCCGCCAGCCGTGCCGCCTGGATGGCATACTCCGCCCCCTTCTCGGGTGTAAACCGCCCGTACCAAACGGCCGTGCCCGCCACCGCCGACAACGACAGTGGCCACTGCTCCATATCTAATCCGTTATGAATCACAGGATGATCGCCAATGAAGGGCTTCCATATCTCCTTTAAATGCTGGCTGATGCTGACAAAAGTATGGTTGTTCTTCGGCGTAACCCGCCCTGCGATCCTAAGCGATTTATACGGCGGCGTATGCAATGTGGTGATCATCGGAAACCCAAGGTTTCCAGACAACAACGGCGGTAAAAAGTGGATACTATTGTTGTGTATAACGTCAAAGTCGCCCCTACGAACCAGGGCCATGGCCCGGCGGTAAGCGAATACCGCCGCACCGAAACCTGCAGTTTCACCCAGCTGTATCGGTACTATGTTAAATTGCTCATCAGACTCGGCATCCGCAAAAAGGGTTACCTCGTGACCCACCGCAACCAACTCCCTCGCCAGCAGGTGGGTATGCATCTCCAACCCACCGTGAAAGGGTTCACTGATGGGGAAACGAAGTGGTGCAAGGATGGCGATTTTCATGGGTGGCAACAATGTAGGAGTAGTTTCCACGCAGAGCAAAGGAGTTATATAGATAGAAGTGAGCTGCTTTACGCTGTGTTTCCCTCGCTACCCCTCTTTCCTGCGTGAAGAGAGGTCTAAAGATGGCTAATATTCAGACAAAACGAGCGTTTTTGATGCCTTAGCCAGAAGTATATCTTCCGCCTCAAACCCCATCTCCAGTATCAGTTCTTTCGCAACCTCCAGCCCGGTAGCCATTACTTTTTGGGGAAGCTGGTTAACGTATTCTTCTGTCCAGCCTTCTAGGAAGCCGTTTTGTGCTCGGTAGAAGTTGGGTTTAAGGTCTAGCCGTTTAAGCGATTGTAAGAGGTGAAGGGCGTTGGCCCAGTTGTCTGGTGCTTCCAGGGCGGTATCGACGATGAGGCGCAGGCGGTCCTCCGCTGCTTTAGACAGGTCGTCGGCGTCCTTCCAACTGTGTTTCCAGTGGCTATATTCTGCCACGACGCGCTCTAAGCGCGGCAGGTCCAATAGTTCTTCGTCGGTCAAAACGTCCTCCAATCTGCGGTGCAGGGTGAAGCTGATGGCTGCTTTGTAGGCGTCGGGTAACGGTAGGCCGTTCTCCCGCATCGTACTCATCAGCTGGTAATTGTCGTAGTAGACATCGCTGAAGTTCTTGGCGGCAATCTCTAGTGTCCGGTCAGTCATGAAGAGCAGGATGCGCCGTTTTTCGTCACGGAATAAGTGCCAGAGAGAGAAGGTCTCGCTTCCAAAATCTTTATTGATTTGTCCGATGACTTCTCCGACGTGACCAGCCCTGAATTGATTTTCCAACTGTGGAACAACGGTTTCGAAGGTCTCCACACTCATGTCGTCCCTAATGCTTCCGATCATGGTCTGTTGGCCAAGGTAGAGTACTGCAAAACAGTAAGAAGACTTACTGTGGGTCAGGTTGCTCTGGATGGTCATGCGGCCCATCGCAAGGCGATAACTGCCCGCGCGCAATTGCCGCAGGGCGTGGATGTCTGCCCGGTAGTTGAACAACTCCAGGTCATGCATGTCAGTTTCAAAAAGGCTCGCTGCTGCAAAGTGCATGCCCACGCGGCGAAGACCGACACGGCTGGGCATCACATTTTTCCGGTAGGAAATGGCGGCATTGTCCATCACGTTACTGGGAACCTGCTCAAGCAGTTTGATGAAGTGAGGGTGGTAATCTATTCCGGTAACCACCTCGCAAAGGTGCAACGCGCGGTTAGCATACTGCAACACCTGAAGGGTTTCAATACCGGTTACTTCGTTGAAGAACCAAGCACAGCTGGTGTACATCAGCATGGCATGGCGCTGCATTTCCAGTAGGCGAAGCATCCGTACTTTGGTGTCTGGGGGCACCTTGTCTGCTTTGGCATGTTGCTGGATGAAGGCTTCGCTGTTGTCTAAGTCCCGGTTAAGAACGAGCTGGATGTAGGCATCGCGTGCTTCCCAGGCATCGTTGAAGAGCGGCGCTCCTTCGGTTTCGAAGACGGTGCTGAGGCGTTCGCGGACGTTGTCCAACGCGGCGCGAAGCGGCGCTCGCCATAGCTGGTTCCAGCCTGCTTCACCGCCGGTATGGCAGCCGCAGTTGCTCCGCCAGCGTTCTACGCCGTGGACGCAGGACCAGGAGCTGTTGTCGTGAATCTGCGTTTCCCATTCCGGAGGAAACATTTCTAGAAACTGACCATAGTTGGTCAGTTCTACATTCGGGTTTTCATCAAGGTTGTTGAGGCAAAAAGCCATTGCCATTTCCCCTTTTTTGTGGTGGTGGCCATAGCTTTCTCCGTCGGTAGCGATCTGGGCGATCTGGACTTCTTCGTTGTGGTCGAAGGTGTCTGTTAAACGGTTGGCCAGCAATTGACCGTCGTTCAATAGGCCTTCAAAGGCGACGGCTTTGGAGACGCCGCCGTCGTAGTAAAATAGGTCGATTGTCCGACCGCTGGGCAGCGGACAACGGTAAGGACGGCGGGAATCAACGCCTCCATTTACCTCATGCCAATGGTCTTCGTGCTGGTGCTTTACCGTCCGGCATTGCCGGGGAGCAAGAACGGTGAACTTGATACCGTTGTCCACCAGTGCCTCTAGGGTGTCGGTGTCAACGGCTGTTTCCGCTAGCCACATGCCTTCTGGCATCCGGTCGAACCGGGACTTGAAGTCCTCAATCCCCCAACGAATCTGTGTCTGCTTGTCCCGCTCATTAGCCAGCGGCATAATGATGTGGTTGTAGCTCTGGGCGAGGGCGTTGCCGTGGCCGCCGAAGCGGGCCTGGCTGTCCCGGTCCGCCTGCTGAAGGCGGGCGTAGGTGGCTTTGTCATACTCGTCGAGCCAGGACAACAGCGTTGGGCCAAAGTTCCAGGAGATTCGGGCGTAGTTGTTGCTGATGGCGCTGATGTGATCGTGATCGTTCAGCACCCGGGCCGTGGCGTTTGGGGCGTAACACTCCTCGTTGATTCGCTCGTTCCAATCGTGGTAGGGAGCAGCTGAATCCTGGACTTCAATGGTCTCCAACCACGCGTTTTCGCGGGGAGGTTGGTAGAAGTGACCGTGGATACAGACGAATTTTTTAGGGGTATTTGCCATAGCGGCGAAGGTATGAAAACCGGACGAGGTTTGTTGGGCAGGTTTTGATGGGTTTTACCGGTTTCTTGAGGTGTGTTTGGGCACTAAGTGTGGTTTTGTGACTGAGCCTGGGGGCTTAAGAGTTTGTCACTAAGGCACTAAGGGCACTAAGTGTGGTTTTGTGACTGAGCCTGGGGGCTTAAGAGTTTGTCACTAAGGCACTAAGGGCACTAAGTGTGGTTGTGTGACTGAGCCTGGGGGCTTAAGAGTTCGTCACTAAGGTAGAAGATATTCTTAGTGCCTTAGTGACAAACAAAAGCTGCGAAGCAGCCCTCCTCGCTTGGTGCTCTTAGTGCCTTAGTGACAAACAAAAGCTGCGAAGCAGCCCTCC
>JBLIGS010000096.1:0-10377 GCA_047637095.1 Neolewinella sp.
AAACCTCACGTAGCTAAGGCTATGATCGACTTTCAGCTGGTCGTCCAGCACCGCGCTGCTGGCGTTCTAACTAGCACCAACTTCAATCTTGACGCACTAGCCTGTCCACGTAGCAGTAACTGTTGATGCAGTTCGTGATAGGCGACTTCTCGACGGCGATCTCCCAGAAACGAGGGAGGATTATGGCGAATGAAATCTAAGTCACTTGCGTGATAATCAAGATCGGAGACAGACGCAGGCTGGAAAGTATCACTTGGTAGTAGCATCCTACACATTAAGCATTTTTATAATGAACTTCTATTATGACCGTAGCTTTGCACCTGCGTCCGCGCCTAAAGAAGCTATAACGAAGGTCACATGATCGGATAAGAATTCCTACCCCAAGTGCTTCCCCGATTTTAGTACTTTGTACTATTTGTTATTCATACATCCGACGGCCTGACTATTTACCATTTCATTAGGGATAAAAACCTTCTCCCCTAATTCCGTACTTTACGTTTCCAACCTAAAGTACAAACATGAATTTCAACTCCCAGGGAAAAGAAGAAGTTACCTACGACGCCATCGTCGTTGGCTCCGGTATCAGCGGCGGCTACGCCGCCATGGAACTCTGCAAAAAGGGCTATAAAACGTTGATGCTCGAACGGGGCAGGATGGTGAAACACGGGGAATACCCGACGGCAAACCTTGATTCCTGGGACCTGGAATACCAGAACAAAGTCCCGCGCGAAGAAATCGCAGCTCATTATTACAAACAGAACCGCTTGTCCTGGTGGGTAAATCAGGACAACAAGCATTGGATTGCTAAGGACGACGAACGGGAATACGACGAAGACCAGCGCTTTGACTGGATCCGCGGCGAACACGTTGGCGGCCGCTCCATCATGTGGGGCCGGCACTGTTACCGTTGGAGTGACCTTGATTTTGAAGCCAACATGAAAGATGGCGTTGCCGTCGACTGGCCCGTTCGCTACAAAGACATTGCTCCCTGGTACTCCTACGCAGAAAAATTTGTTGGCGTACAGGGAAAAAAAGAAGGCCTGGCCCACTTACCGGACGGCGAGTTCTTGCCGCCTTTTGACCTCAACTGCGTCGAAGATCATTTCAAGCAGTCGGTAGAGGCAAAGTGGGGTGTTCGCCGGATCACACCCGGCCGAACGGCCAACCTAACCAAGTACATTCCTGAGCTACACCACGGTACCCGTGGAGAATGCCAGGCCCGCAATCGCTGCTGGCGAGGCTGCCCCTTCGGCGGCTATTTTAGCAGCCTTAGTTCCACCATTCCCGTTGCCAACGACACCGGCAACCTGACCCTGATGGCCAACAGCATCGTCCACTCCGTCATCTACGACGACAAGACGCAACGAGCCGTTGGCGTTCGTGTTATCGATGCAGAGACGAAGGAAACCCGCGAATACTTTGCCAAAATCGTCTTCCTCAACGCCAGTACCATCGGCTCTACAGCCATCCTTATGAACAGTAAGTCGGAACGGTTCCCCGATGGCCTAGGCAACGACTCCGGTGAACTTGGCCACAACATCATGGACCACCATTACGGTATGGGCGGATCTGGCGTGTACACTGGTCATAAAGACAAATACTACAAAGGCCGCAAGCCCAATGGGGGCTTTTATATTCCCCGCTTTCGGAACATTAACAAAGAAACCCAACGGGATGATTACATCCGGGGCTTCGGTTACCAAGGTGGGGCTGCCCGGGGGATAAATACAAATGTGCCACTGGGGCCCAACTTTAAAAAGGAAATACTCTCTCCGGGAGAGTGGAACGTTCGTGCTACTTGCTTCGGTGAGCTTCTACCTTACCACGAAAATAAATTCTACTTCCATGCGACCGACGTCGATCAATTTGGTATTCCCAAACTCGTGTTTGATGCAGGCCTGAAGGAGAACGAACGTAAAATGCGGCTTGATGGGGTCGATTGCCTCGAAGAAATGTTATTGGCCGCTGGCTGTGAAAACGTCCAGGTCCATAACCAGCCGACAGCTCCCGGAGCCGCTATCCACGAAATGGGTACGGCCCGTATGGGCCGCGATCCTAAGACCAGTGTCCTTAATAAATGGAACCAGGTCCACGCTGTCCCTAACGTTTTTGTCACCGACGGTGCCTTCATGACGAGTGCTGGAACGCAGAATCCGTCCATTACTTATATGGCGTTTACTGCGCGGGCGGTTGATTACTTAGACAAGGAGATGAAAAGGGATGGTACTATTTAGGTAGGGCTTTATAAACGCCCAGGTACACCTAATTAGTTCTCATTCAACCCTAGCCCCCCTTTCTTGCGTTAAGGATGTATTGTTATGAAAGACAAGACCATCCTCATTACGGGAGCGAACGACGGCATCGGCCGAGCAACGGCCGAAAGGCTGGCTGCTCAGGGTGCCCACCTTGTACTGGCATGCCGGGACGAGGCCAAGGCCCAATTGGTTGCTAAAGCCATTACGGAGGCTACGGGGAATCATAAGATTGATACCCTACCGCTGGACTTGTCCAGTTTTTCTTCCATCCGCGCTGCGGCGGATGAATTTCTTGCTGAACACCCCCGCCTTGATGTCTTGATCAACAACGCCGGTGTTTACACTGAAAAGATGGAGATGACGGAGGATGGCTTTGAACTTCAGTTCGGCGTCAACCACTTAGGCCATTTTCTATTGACGATAGCGCTGTTGCCAGCCATCCGCTGCTGCCGAAATTGTAGTAGGGTCATCAATGTCAGTAGTGCTTTGCACCAGAAAGGCGGACTTGACTTTAGCTGGCTACAGGGCACCCCCGAGGGGAAGCAGTACAGCGGCGGCAAAGCCTACGCCCAGAGCAAACTTGCCAACGTCCTGTTTACTATGGAACTGGACCGTCGTTACGGCGAGGAACTAACGACAAACTGCCTTCACCCTGGCGTGGTAGGAACTAGGCTAGCAAATAAGAAAGCTGGTGCACTGACCAGCACCGTCTGGTCCATGTACAAGCCCTTCGCAAATAAGCCAGAACGCGGCGCCGACACTTCCGTCTACCTGGCCACCAGCCCCGAAGTAGCTGATGTTTCCGGCCGCTACTTCGATGAAAACCAATGTCTTCAGAAACCCTCCAGCATCGCCCGTAACGAACACCTGGCTCGTCGGCTATGGGAGTACAGCGAGAATGCCGTGAAGGAGTTTCTAGTAGTCAGTTAATTAAGCCAAGCCGTCGAGGGGCTATGTCCTGAGATGGAAGTGAAGCTTCCGCTGGTTTTTTCTCTTGCTCTTCAAGGAAATTCCCTGGACCTGCGTCCGCGGCCAGTAACAGATGTTCGTATTTATAAATTAGATTTTAGTCCTAAAAGCCTGCAATCGCTAACTTTTCTTCTCTCGCCTCTAACGTCCGCAACCCGCAACTCTAACGTCTGCAACGTCGCAACCCGCAACTCGCAATCAAATTGTCTGTCTTACGTCAACGCTTCCTCCCCCCACACGTTCTAACTGGCATACTACCCTCCAAATCTTTACCTTCGCGATATGCCACTAGATCAGGTTAATGTTGATGATTGGGAACTGGACGAAAATGGCCAGCCCCAACCCCCTAAGGAAAAGGAAATGTCCTTCGTGGGCCACCTTGAAGAATTGCGCTGGCACGTCATGCGCAGCCTCATTGCCATAATTATTGGCGGTATCGTTCTCTTCATATTCAGCGACTGGTACTTCGCCCGTATTCTCTTCGGGCCGATGAAGGCCGACTTCGTTAGCTACGACTTCTTCTGCCGGATCACCGGCGGCGGCCTCTGTATGGCCCCGGAAGAAGACGTGCTTGTTCAGGCCATCGGCATGGGGGAGCAGTTTATTACCTCCGTGAAAATGTCCTTTGTTGGCGGTTTCGTAATTGCTTTTCCTTACGTGTTTCACGAGTTCTGGTCGTTCATTCGACCGGGGTTGTACAAGGCCGAGCAAAAGGCTACCCGTGGGGTGATCTTCGTTTGTTCACTATTGTTTTTTATCGGAATCTCCTTCGGGTTTTTCGTGATCGCTCCTTTCGGTACCTTCTTCCTAACCAATTACACGGTTGGTGGTGCGGAAAACATTCCAACGATGGACTCCGTCATCAGTTACATGATGATGTTTACCCTGCCGGCAGCCATGATTTATGAGTTGCCAGTTGTCATCCACTTCCTTTCTCGTTTCGGTCTCGTTACTGCGGAAGGGATGCGTAAGTATCGAAAACACAGCTTCATCGGTATCCTCGTTCTTGCCAGCATAATGACGCCACCGGATGTCGTTACGCAGGTACTGATCGCTCTGCCGCTCTATATCCTGTATGAGATTTCAGTCTTCGTCGCCAAACGAGGGGCCAAAGCTTACCAAGCCAAACTCGATGAGTAATTGGGATTATTAAGGCTAAGAGGTTAATTATAGTAATCACTTACAGATCGTGTGCCGGGCCAACTTTATCTTTGTGCCCGAATTAAAAGAAAAACTATGTTCGTTATACCACCGTACATCCGCTTTGCAGTCATTGCTGCTTGTCTCCTTTTGGGCACCGTCCTCTGGGTTACCCAGGGTGTTTGGTACGGTATCTTTTTCATCATCGCCGGCCTGTTTCTCTTCGGAGGCTATGTCTTTCTGGGTACCGTTGCCCCGGCAGCGCAGAAGATTCAGTTGCAGGATTTTGATGGTGCGGAGAAAGTGCTGAACCTGACCTTGAAGCCTGAATGGCTCTACAGCGCCAACCGCGCGTTCTACTATATGATGAAGGGGAACATTGCCCTGAATCGAAAAGATATGGATGGAGGAGAAGCTTGGCTTCGCAAGGCAGAAGCAATTGACATTCCAACACCAACGGAGCGGGCAACACTGCACTTTCAGCTGGCGCAGATCGAATACCAGCGTAAGAACTTCCGGGCGGCAGAGAAGTACCTTAAAAAGGTCAAGGACGCCAACGTGAAGATCCCTCAGATAGTAGAGCAGGTTGCAATGATGGAACAGGCACTCAAGCAGACTGGTCAGATGAAAGCTGCCCAGCGGATGGGTAAGGAAGGACACCAGATGATGGGACGCGGCGGTAAGCGCCGGCGGCCAAGGAATAGGTAGAATAGGTGTGAAGTATAAAATAGGAAGCGGTTAGCATTTAGTGATAAGCACTAAATGCTAACCGCTTCCTATTTTAAACTACTTCAACTTCGGGTTGTTAGCGTGCCGGTCTGCATCTCGGATACTTTTTTTTTCAAGATTCTTACGAAGTGCCTCCGTTAAATCCACTCCGGTCTGGTTTGCGAGGCAAATGAGGACGAAAAGAACGTCGGCCATTTCATCGGCCAGCTTCGCTGGCGCAGCCTCAGCATCCGCCGGATTCTTAAACGATTGCTCTCCGTATAGCCGAGACATCAGCCGAGCAACCTCTCCGGTCTCTTCTGTTAGGATAGCCATATTGGTCAATTCGTCGTAGTAACGGATGCCAACGGTCTGTATCCAATCGTCAACGGTAGCCTGGGCTTGGGAAAGGGTCATTTTCTGATATTTCTTACACCACAAGGTAAGAATGAGGCCGGCTTTCTAGCTTAAAATGCTCCTTTGGGAAATAAATTACACAATTTTTAAGCCATGAAAGCACTCGCATTGTATTTATGAATTCACAAAATTAAAGTACAAATTTCTGATTGTCAATAATTTATAATTTAAAATATGGAAATATTTTTCACTAATTATCAATTGTGTCCTTGTTATACCCTACTTGAATCAGCACTTTTGTATTGTCGGGGAGCTAAACGTACTCCAAAGCGACAAGAAATATGTTCATGGGATTATGATTTGTAAGTGGCGTCGTCCTGATTTAGGTCAGGACGACCCCAATTTTTAACACACTACCACACTACGAGAACACCCAAAATAAAAAAGCCGGCCATCTCGGACCGGCTGAAATACATTCATGGGATCAAAACAAAAAGCACTAAAGATATTTCGAAGATAGTCCTGATACTTTATACGGACAAACTTCTATTCAAGATTTTTTCGTGAGATTATGATGTAGCCCCTCTTGAATATGGTTCTGGAGGGGCTTTTTTATGCATAAAAACGAAAGGGATGCCGCTCTTTCGAGCAGCATCCCTTTCCTAAAAAGTGGGCAACTAAGCCTAGGCAATCACACCTTCAACAGCGCCTTGAGCGAGCATTTCGCCCATTTGCTTGTAAGTACCATCTTCCAGTTTGGTCCGGACCGCCTTGAAAGCGTCGATGGTAGTTTGGATGTCTTCCGCAGTATGCTCAGCCGTAGGGATCATGCGCAGAAGCAACTGACCTTTCGGGATGATGGGAGGAAGGACAATAGAACAGAAGATACCGTAGTTCTCCCGCATGTCGTAAATGAGGGCACCTGCTTCGTAAACAGATCCCTTCATGTAAACCGGAGTAACGCAGGCACCGGTATTACCGATGTCAAAGCCTGCCTCCCTGAAACCGCTTTGGAGGTGGTTAACGTTACGCCATAGTTTCTCGCGAAGCTCTGGCATGGTGCGGAGGAGGCGGAGGCGGACCAGCGCACCTTTCACCATTGGCATACAGAGCGACTTGGCAAAAATCTGGCTACGGAGGTTGTAGCGGAAGTACTCAATGATGTCGGAGCTAGCAGAAACGAAAGCACCGAAACCAGACATCGCCTTAGCGAAGGTGGAGAAGTAAACGTCGATCTGGTCTTGAACGCCCTGGGCTTCGCCCGCGCCCATACCTGTTTCGCCAAGGGTGCCGAAGCCGTGGGCATCGTCTACCAGCAGGCGGAAACCATACTCTTCTTTGAACGCGCAGATTTCCTTTAGGATACCTTGCTCGCCACGCATGCCGAATACGCCTTCGGAAATCACTAGGATACCGGAGTTGCGCTTTTCAGCTTCTACTTTAGCTTGCTTCAAACGGATTTCGAAGTGCTCGATGTCGTTGTGCTTGAAGGCAAATTTTGGGCCCTGGTGCATCCGGACACCATCCATGATACAGGCGTGGTCATCACGGTCATAGACTACGACGTCGTGGCGGCTCAAGCAAGCGTCTACGATGGACATGATGCCCTGGTAGCCGAAGTTAAGAAGGAGGCAGCCTTCTTTTTCAGTGAACTCAGCGAGTTCTTTTTCCAGCTGGATGTGCGAATCCGTCTCACCGCTCATGATGCGGGCGCCCATTGGGTAAGCGAGGCCGAATTCGGCAGAAGCATCGGTGTCTACCTTACGTACTTCGGGGTGGTTCGTCAGACCGAGGTAAGAGTTAAGGCTCCAGATGATGCAGTCCTTTCCACGGAACTGCATGCGAGGACCGAGCTCGCCTTCGAGCTTCGGGAAAGAGAAGTAGCCGTGGGCAATGTCCTGGTATTGACCTAGAGGGCCCTTGTGGGTGAACTTTTCGAAAAGATCTATCATTAGCATATGCTTTTGAGGAAACGCAAAGATACAATGAGTATCCAATTCATCATTCCCATTGGGGGACTAATGATACTGTTGTGACGTAGCTGAAATTGGATGGTAACAGTGACATGGAAGATTGGGGCGTGGCCGCAGGTGCGAGGGAGGTTAAAGGGCAATGGAAAGGGGCCTTTTCTTCTCTTTCGAGATGGGGTTTTATGATTTAAACCTAGGCTGCCCAATCTACTAGTGGGCCAGCCCACTAGTGCGTCAAGATTGAAGTTGGTGCTAGTTAGAACGCCGGCAGCGCGGTGCTGGACGACCAGCTGAAAGGCGATCATAGCCTTAGCTACGTGAGGTTTTCAGCTGGGAAGTACAGTGCCGCGATGGTAAGTTATAACTGTACCGAACTTTGATCTTGATGCACTAGCAACCAAGCCTTCCGTCTACCACCTTTCTAGCCTCTCTACTCTCGCCTAAAACAAAAGCCCCGTCCGACCTAAGTCAAACGGGGCTTCCCTTAATATCAGTGAGTAAACAAGGTTACTTCATCTTCTGGGCGATCTCTACGATCTCGTACCCTTCGATTACGTCGCCTTCTTTGACGTCGTTGAAGTTCTTGATGTTCAGACCACACTCCATACCTGCTCGGACTTCTTTGACGTCGTCCTTGAAGCGTTTCAGGCTGGCTAGCTCGCCGGTCACGCCCTCCTTGAGAGGGTAGACAACGATGCCGTCCCGAATGATACGGATGAAAGTATTCCGTGAAATCTTTCCTTCGTCGACGTAACAACCGGCAATGGTACCAATCTTGGAGATTTTGAACGTCTCCCGAACGGCAACCTGACAGATGATACGCTCTTCTTTGGTCGGCTCCAACATTCCTTCGATGGCGTCCCGAATTTCGTCGATGGCCTGGTAAATGATAGAGTAGGTTTTGATTTCCACTCCTTCGCGCTCTGCCAATTTCCGGGCAGAACCACTTGGGCGAACCTGGAAACCAACGATGATGGCTTCAGAAGCAGTTGCCAACAGAATATCGGAGTCGATAATCTGACCAACGGCCTTGTGGATAACGTTTACCTGAACCGTCTCCTGAGAGAGTTTGATCAGGGAGTCAGCGAGGGCTTCTACAGAACCGTCAACATCACCTTTAACGATGAGGTTAAGCTCTTTGAAGTTGCCCAGTGCGAGACGGCGTCCGATTTCTTCAAGCGAGATACGCTTGCTGGCACGGTTGGCCTGTTCCCGGTTGATCTGTCCACGGCGGCTGGCAAGCTGACGAGCTTCCTGCTCGTTTTCCATCACCTTCAGGACTTCACCGGCCTGTGGGGCACCGTTCAATCCAAGTAGAAGGGTTGGGCTGCCAGGCAGAACCTCTTTAACGCGCTGGTTTCGCTCGTTAAACATGGCTTTAACACGGCCGCTGTTTTCGCCGGCAACGATGATGTCCTGAATCCTCAGGGTACCATGGTTGACGATGATCTTGGTCACATAACCACGACCGTGCTCCAATGATGCTTCCACAATGGTAGCAACGGCTGGGCGGTCCGGGTTGGCTTTCAGTTCAAGAACTTCAGCTTCGAGCATGATCTTTTCCATCAGCTCTTCGATGCCAATACCCTTGAGGGCAGAAATATCTTGAGACTGGTATTTGCCACCGTATTCTTCAATTGGGTAGCCCATAGAAGCGAGCTCGCCCTTGATCTTGTCGGGGTTAGAACCCGCCTTGTCGATCTTGTTGATGGCAAAAATCATTGGTACGTTGGCAGCTTCAGCGTGGCTGATGGCTTCCTTCGTCTGCGGCATGATGTCGTCATCCGCAGCAATGATGATAACGGCAATATCTGTCACCTTGGCACCACGGGCACGCATCGCCGTAAAGGCTTCGTGACCAGGTGTGTCCAGGAAGGTAATTTTCTTGCCGTCTTTGTTCTTCACTTCGTAAGCACCAATGTGCTGTGTGATGCCACCTGCTTCGCCTTGGGTTACCGAGGCTTTGCGGATGTAGTCAAGAAGGGACGTCTTACCGTGGTCTACGTGACCCATGACGGTAACAATTGGTGGACGTTCGTGGAGGTCTTCCGGATCGTCTACCCACTCGTCTTCCTCTTCAACATCTTCTTCAGCAGAAATGAATTCTACCTCGTGCTCGAATTCTTCGGCAACGAGTTCGATGATCTCTGCGTCAAGACGCTGGTTGATCGAGACGATAACGCCTGCGTTCATACAGGCCATGATGACGTCACCAACACCAACATCCATCATGTTGGCCAGTTCCTGCGCAGTGACGAACTCAGTTACCTGTAGCTTGTCAGTTGTGCGTTCTGCCTCAATGGCTTCCTGGCGTTCACGGATACGTTCGCGGTTATCACGACGTTGACGTTGACGCTTTTTCTTACCACCGCCGCCTTGCAGGCGAGCCATGGTTGCTTTGATCTTATCTTCAATTTCCTTGGCGGAAACTTCTTTTGGCTCATTACGACGACCTGCTCCACTTGTGGTGTTGCTGCCGGTACGACCACGACCGCCACTAGGGCCGCCGCCAGATCGACCACGGGCTCCGCCCGAGGTGTTACTGTTACTGTTGCTGTTGTTGCCACCGCCTTGTGATGGGCCGGTGGTAACCTTCTTACGCTTGCGCTTGCGGCGCTCGGTATTGGTTTCTTTTTTCTCCGGCTTCTTGATGTCAATCTTGCCCATCACCTTAAGGCCACGAAGGGCTGGAGGTGCGGCACGGATTGGAACAACAGGTTGTGCTGGAGTTGGAGTTGCAGGCTTAGCAGGAGATGCATTGTCCGTTACCGGAGTACCCACAGGCTTCGCAACCGGAGCTGCTGGCTTAGCCGGAGCCGGAGTAGGCACTTTTTTAGCTACAGGCTTTGGGGCCGGAGCTGCAGGCTTTTTCTTCTTCGAAGGTTTGGCCGCGCGCTTGGCTGCGTCCAAATCAATGGTGCCGATTACCTTGAGCCCAGGGCCTTTACGTCCAGATACAACTTCCTTGGCCGGTGGGG
>JBLIGS010000097.1:0-10268 GCA_047637095.1 Neolewinella sp.
TACCCTAGCGCGGGTGCTGCCAATCATTGTAGGGATCAGGTCGTGGAGGTCAACAACCTCCTTGTTAATTTCGAAGTTGCCTTTCTCGATTTTAGAGATCTGCAATACCTTTTCTACCTGGAGGTTAAGCCGTTCATACTGTTCGTGGATGAGCTGGGCGTAGCGGCTGAGGCGGCTATCGGCCGCCACGTATTCATCCCGCTGAAAAACGCCGGCGGCAATCCGGATCGTCGAAAGCGGCGTCTTAAACTCATGCGTCATGTTGTCAATAAAATCTTTCTGCATGTTCGCCAGCCGGCGCTGCCGCAGGATGACGATCAACGAATAAACGAAGAATCCGACGGTGAATAAGAGGATAACGGACAGGAAGATCAACATCTGCATCTTCGCCCAGATGTAGCCCTGGCGTTCGGGAAATTTGACTCCAAAGTAGTACAACAACTCTTTGTCTGGTGCCAGGTAACTTTCCAGTTCAGCAAGGGCTTTGTCCTCTTTTTCGGTGGTGGCTTGGCAGTAGCCACCGTAGGCCATCCGGTCACTGGTACAGTCGAAGATGGCATACTCGAAGGGTACGTCCATACTCAACTTGATCAGCTCTTGCCGCATCAACGACTCCAGCTGCAGGGCATTGATTTCGCTTTCGATGTTGACGATGAAGTAATTGCTGGATTGCTGGCGGACGATGTCCTGCGGCGGAAGGTCACTGTTGTTCATGTCCGCCAACTGGCGGGCTACGCTGTACAGGGCCAGTTGGGCCTTCTGGGTAAACTCCGTCTCGTTCAGGTTCCAGGTCGTGGAGACCCAGTACGTTTGCATCCCCACGATGCCCAAAATGGCACCGAGCCCGAGGATGATGAGCCTGTTAATGACCTGTTTATACAAAGGAGAATAGTTCTTGGGATTACAAAAGTGAGAAAAGCCAGTGGCTATCGGGCGGGTTGATGGCTCATTAACAAGGTATTAACCGGTGACGATCCAACGAGCAGCCTTAGCATACTACCCCTAAACCCCTTATATTTGTACCCAACTGGAATTATACAAACAACCTTGCGTTACTTAATCTTATTGCTTTCGCTGCTGTTCATCAGCCCGGCCCTGTCAGCTCAGGACCGGAGCAACCCCTTTGAGATCACCAGCCGCTTGCCCAAGGAAGGCAGCCAGCTAGCGCCAGGAAAACAGTATTCTCCTTTTGATATTCGCCCGACCGGAACCAACGCTGCCCAACAACCTTCCTTTGCACCTGCGGCCGCGGCAAAAACAACGTCAGGGCCCATCATCATTCAGTCCACCGACCCCGACGAAGGCAAGGCTAGTCTATTGGCTATCAACCTTATCCTGCTCTTGCTTAGCGCATGCCTTTGGGTACTCTATGGCGACCTGATTCGGCAATGTCTACGGGCCACGGTCAACTCGGGCCTGATGAACCAGATTTACTCCCGCCGTTCCGGCGGCGAGCTTACCGCCCTCTGGCTCGGCTACCTATTTTTCAACGTTGCCATGGGCTTCTACGTCTACCTTTTGGCCATCCACCACGACATCAGCCTGGGCGAAAACATCTGGTGGAGTTGGCTCATTTACACCCTCTTTGTTTCAGGCCTAACCGGGCTCAAGCACTGGCTCCTCTGGGTATACGCCCGCCTTTTCCCCGTTCGGAAAGAAGTAAGCTTCTACGCCTTCGTGTTGATGGTCTTTTCCATCCTCATTGGCCTGTTCCTGGTTCCCATATGCCTCTTGGTCAGTTACGCGGAACCCCAGTACCAGGCTTCCTTTCTATACGGCGGGTTAATCGTCATCGTTTTGCTCTATGTCTTCCACCTCATCCGGGGGGGCGTCATCGCCAAACGCTACCTCTTCAGCCGGCCGATTCACATAATGTTGTACCTTTGTGCCATTGAAATAGCCCCTTTGCTCCTGATTTACCGCTACTTAAATGACAGTATAACCTGAATTTATAGTAGCCACCCCAAGGTTTTTCATCCCCGTGGAGCATCTTTTTTAAAACCTAATTTAAGAGCGACGCAACATGAGTACTGCAGCAGAAAGTGCAAGCAAGGTCGGGACGTTTAAGCCCGTTAAAACCATTCTTGTTTCCCAACCACAGCCCGAGCGTAGCCCCTTCGCCCGCCTCGAAAAAAAGTACGATCTCAAGATCGATTGGCGCCCCTTCATCGAAGTAAAAGGTCTCTCTGAAAAGGAGTTCCGCCAGGAGCGTATTCGTCCCGACGAGCACTCCGCCATCATCTTTACCTCCAAGCTGTCCATCGAACATTTCTTCCGCCTTTGCAAGGCGATGCGCATCGAGATGAGCCAGGACACGAAGTACTACTGCATGACGGAGGCCATTGCCAACTACCTCCAGAAATTCATCGTTTACCGCAAACGAAAAGTGTTCTTCGGCCAGCGTACTATCCAGGACCTTGCCCCAACGCTGAAGAAGCACAAAAGCAAAGAAAAGTTCCTGCTCCCCACCAGCAACCTGGGTTCAGAATTCGTATCCAAGTACCTCAACGACAACGAATTTGACTGGACGCCAGCCCTGATGTACCGCACCGTCTCTACCGACCTGAGCGACCTCGAGGAAGTTTTCTACGACATCCTCATCTTCTACTCCCCCCTCGGCATCGACTCCCTGTACGAGAACTTCCCAACCTTCCAGCAAAAAGGAACCCGCATGGCGGTTGCCGGCCGGAAGACGACCAAGGCCTGCCAAGAGCATGGCCTAGAGGTTAACATCGCTCCGGAGCCACCCAAGGTGCCGAGTATGGAGATGGCGTTGGACAATTACCTGAAGGTCTCTAACACGTAATTAGAGGTTAGAAATTAGATTTTAGATCTTAGGTGTTACATCTAAGGGATGGGAATTAAATAAAACGTGACTCTTGATCTGGTAAATTTTGGCCGCTGGCAAGGCGAAAAACGTAGGCCACCTCGAGGCGTCGAGAACACCGTAGTGTTAGCGAGGCTTTTCAACGAAGCCAGCGGCTAAAAGGCACCGAGCAAGAGTCTTGGTTTATTTATTTCCCATCCCTAAGCTCCAATGTCTAAAGTCTTTTATTTTCTAAAGCCTAAGCTCGAACATCTAAAGTCTAGCATCTTGCTCGAACAACTCCGCCACCAACTACAAAACAGTACCCTCCCCGGCGTCAAAGCCCAACTCCACATGGCTCCGCCCATACGAGGTGAATATGGCGCTGCGCCGGATAATGCCCGCCGGGCATCCGTTATGGCGTTGTTGTATCCAATTGAAGGAGAGTTACACCTGCTTTACATCCAACGGACGAGCCCGAAACGGGACCGGCATGCGGGGCAAATTTCCTTTCCCGGCGGTTCGGTTGATCCCGGAGACACCGATGCAATTTTCACCGCTTTGCGGGAATTGGAAGAGGAGGTTGGTGTTCCTGGCGCAAGTGTTGAGGTACTTGGTGGCCTGACCCAGCTTTACATTCCCGTCAGTAATTTCATGGTAGACCCCTTTGTTGGTTACCTGCCTGAACGGCCTAATTTCACCTTACAGGAAACGGAGGTAGCCAGGATTCTAGAGCTGCCTTTCGCCCACTTTTTACAGGCGGAAGCCCGGCAGGTTGGTCCGCGTAAATTGGTGAATGGAGTAACCTTGCAGGATGTGCCTTATTGGGCGATCCAGGAGGAAGAGGTTTGGGGAGCGACGAGTATGATGACGGCGGAGTTGGTGGCGCTAATTTCTAAGATTTAACCTCCATCACTGGAAGGGCCGCGGACGCAGGCGGGCACTGAGCGAAGGCGAACGTGTGCAGGGGAGGTTGGAAGAACAGGGTCCGTAACGTCGCCTTTTAAGTCGACACCTCGTCAATCGACCTTTAGGTCGAGGGTGGAGATTGTCTTTCACCGGGTAACTGTTTAAGTGGGCCTGGAGTGTTGCCAATGATCTGATTGCGCAACAATTCGGTCATTGCTAACCTCCGAGTATCCGTTCGATGGGCTACCTAAAGAGTTATTTAATCGGTTAAAACCTAGTGCGTCAAGATTGAAGTTGGTGCTAGTTAGAACGCCGGCAGCGCGGTGCTGAACGACCAGCTGAAAGTCGATCATAGCCTTAGCTACGTGAGGTTTTCAGCTGGGAAGTACAGTGCCGCGATGGTAAGTTATAACTGTACCGAACTTTGATCTTGATGCACTAGGTTAAGCTATAAAGTCCTAGCGGACTACTAACTAATCCTCCCCCACCCCTTCACCGCCTTCATATATTTATCCATATGCTCGCTCAGCTTCGCATGCTCCGGCAACTGAAGCCTAGGATCTTTCTCTAGGATGTCCTTCGCCCGGTCACGGGCGACGGAGAGGATGCGGCCATCCTGTGCGAGGTCGGCAATACGCATCTGGAGAACGCCGGATTGCTGGGTACCGTCAAGCATACCGGGTCCACGGAGGCGGAGGTCGGCCTCGGCGATTTTAAAACCGTCGGTGGTATCCACCATTGTCTTAATCCGTTCCCGGCTCTCCTTACTCAGTTTGACGCTGGAGAGTAGGATACAGTACGATTCGGCCGCTCCACGCCCTACCCTGCCCCGCAGCTGGTGGAGCTGGCTTAGTCCGAAGCGCTCGGTATGGACGATGACCATGATCGTTGCATTCGGCACATTGACGCCAACCTCGATTACCGTCGTCGCCATCATCAACTGGGTCTCCCCATCCTTGAAACGTTGCATTTCAGCCTCCTTGTCCTTCGCCTTCATACGGCCGTGGACAACGCTGATCTGGTATTCTGGCGGCGGGAATTTATCCCTCATCTCATCATAAGCCTCTTCGAGGGCAAGCAGGTCCAGCTTCTCATTTTCCTCAATCAGTGGATAGACGATGTAGGCCTGTCGGCCTTTAGCGATCTCATCCCGGATGCGACCGAAAACCCGTTGGCGACGGTGTTCGGTGAAGTGGACAGTTTGGATGGGCGTACGGCCCGGAGGCAACTCGTCGATGACGCTGACGTCGAGGTCGCCGTAGGCGGTCATGGCTAGTGTTCGGGGAATCGGCGTTGCCGTCATCAGCAGGACGTGCGGCGGGTAAGGCTTGTTCTTCACCCACAACTTGGCCCGCTGTTTCACGCCGAAGCGGTGTTGCTCGTCGATGATTGCCAGGCCGAGGTTCTGGAAGGCGACGGTGGGTTCGATTAGGGCGTGGGTACCGAGGAGGATGTCAATTTTGCCTTCGGCAAGTTCTTCCAGGACCAGTTTGCGGGCCTTGCCTTTCACGCTACCGGAGAGGAATTCCACACGAATGTCCAATCCTTCAAGGTATTCAGTGATGGACTCGTGGTGCTGCTGGGCAAGGATTTCTGTCGGTGCCATCATGCAAGCCTGAAAACCGTTGTCGAGGGCTATCAACATCGCCATCAGTCCGACCATTGTTTTACCAGAGCCTACGTCGCCCTGCAGCAACCGGTTCATCTGAACGCCACGGCCTAGGTCGTGTCGAATTTCTTTCAGCACCCGTTTCTGGGCACCGGTTAGTTCAAAGGGAATCTTCTCCTGGAAGAACCGGTTGAAGACCGTCCCGATACTGCCAAATTTATAGCCAGCGATTTGTTCTTCACGGACAACCTTGAGTTGGAGCAACCGCATTTGTAAGAGGAAGAGTTCTTCGAATTTCATGCGCCGCCGGGCGGCGTCGAGCTCAACCTGGTTGGCGGGCAAGTGGAGGGCGCGGAGGGCTGGCGCGCGGGGTGCCAGTCGGAGTTCCTTCATCAGGTAATCCGGGATAATTTCTGGCAAATCCTCCTGCTTGAGTTCATCGAAAAGAGAACGGATGAGCTTCCGCCGGCCGCGGGGATCAAGCCCCTTACGGTTGAGTTTCTCCGTGCTGGAGTAGACCGGCTCGAAGGTGGCATTCTCCTGGCTGGGAGCTTGCTTGGCCGACTCCATTTCCGGGTGGGTAATGCTCAGCTTACCGTTGAACTCCGCTACCGCACCATAAACGATGTACTCTTCTCCAATAACGAAGATGTTCTGTAATAACCGGATGCTCCGAAACCAGACGAGCTCTAGGGCAGCGCCGCTTTCGTCCCGGATGCGGCCCACGAGCCGCATGGCCCGGCCATCGCCCTTAATGTTCAAAGCCACCAACTTGCCCTTGATTTGCACCGATCCATCGTTGGGGATGATGTCAATGATGCGATGAAATTTTGTCCGGTCAACGTAGCGAAAGGGATAAGCATGAAGCAAATCACCTAAGGTATGAATCTGTAGCTCTTCGCCCAACAGATTTGCCTTGGCTGGCCCGATGCCTTTGAGATGGGCAAGGAACTTATCGAGAAGGGGAGCCTTGGATTTTGCGGGCGTTGGCACAGAGCGTTACTTCAAACAAATATAGGTGAAATTACAGTTTTTCTGCTGAGTAAGCAACTTGTTATTTTGAGACAGGATTTATTGTTGTGTTTTTCAGTCTAAAGGCCGAAGACCACAGCATCAAAACACCGCCTTAAAAACAAACACCGCACCAGTACTTTGGCTCCGCTCAGCAACCACGCCCCCGCCCCCTTCTAAGCCTTCCGCGTACGCATAAAAAATAGCCCCGTAAACAGCGGCAAAAAAACACCACCAACTAGGTACATCCACCATTTCACAACATCGGCCTCCAGCTTTAGCGGCCCAGAATCTCCATACAAAGTCATCGCCGACCAGTAATAAGGATGGCTATAATCACCGCCCTCTCGGTGCGCTCGTTGTGCCATTGCCAACGCCTCACTCCGGTCTTTACCCGCTGCTAATTGCTCATAAAAATTGACAACCAACTCCTTGGTAGCAGCATCGTCTACTTGCCATAAAGTGGTCAACGTACTCCGTGCGCCCGCGGCAGCAAAGGCACTGGCCAAGCTCAATGTTGTCTCTCCCGGGGCATAGGCCCCAAGGCTGGTTTCACAAGCAGAGAGCACCGCCAACTCCGCTTTTATAGGCAAAGCCGAAAGATCGTTGTGGTAAAGCATCTCCTCCATCTCAAGACTGTCTCCCAACTGGGAAAAGGCCACAAAGCTGAGGTTGGGGTTGGTACTGTTCACCACACCGTGAGTGGACAGGTGCAAAACCCGGGCTTTGCCCAGGTTGTCAAGAAAAGTCTGACGGCTGGCTTCCGAACCAAAGTAGGCCGAAGTTCCACTAACTAGATTGGCAATTTCCTCCACCTCTGGCCGATTGAATTTCAGCGGCGACAAACCGCCGAGTGCCCGCTCACCATCTCTTAGCACGGCAGCACGGGTCATGGTTCTAGCATTGGTTGAGCCCTGAAACTCGGGAGCGAAAGCCAGCAGGTTCTGCTCGTACTGCAAGGAGGGTTTCTCAGCAGATTCCACAAGAACACGTGCGGAATAAGCGTAGGAAATGTCATGATTCGTTTGCAGGTACGACAGGCTTCCGTAATCCAGCGGAAGCTCCGCAGTAGAGAGTGGCAGCGCTCCGAAGGGCAACATGGCCAACGGGCCATCGGGGATGATACAGAGTTGGGCATTGCCAAAGGTAGCTGGATCATTGGGCAAGGATCCTACCCCAAAGAGTTGCTCAAAAAGCTTGAGTCCGCCAGTTAAAAACACCTCATCTAATGCAGATTGTTCTTCTTTCGTCCGCAGGCTTTTCTTCCGGTAGGCACTCTGCCGGATGCTTTCCCGCCAGGCATCAATTGCCGCTGGCAGGCCTAGCACACCTTCAACTACATTAAAAGATAAGTTCCCTTCCGGAGACAACGTGAATAAAAAACCACGCGCTTCGCCCAGGTGGAAAGCCACCAAAGTAAAGTCTTGATCCCTTACAAGGTCAACAATCGCTGACTGGCTAAATTCAGGGATACTGAGGTCGCTTTTCTCGGCGCGGAGACGGATGAGGCGGTCAAGTTGCAACCTCGCCGCTGCCAATAATTCGTCCTCCGGGGCACCGACTGCAGACTTACGTTCCAGTTCAGCAATTCTCGTCCTTAACTCGATCTCCCGTTTGGGCATTTCATTCCGGTCGCGTTGCAACGCCGTCAACAAGCTGTAGGCCTTGGCCCTTTCGCTGAGGGCAAAAGCCCGCCAAGCGGTTTCTTCTGATGGAGAGGATTGGTAATCCACAAATTCCAGGTCGATGGCCCGGTCAAAGAACTTCCGCAAGTTTTTACTCAGGTAACGACGGCTAACATCGGAGCTGACTTGGTTGCGCAGGAGGTCCTGAACGGCGAAGAGTAGGTTGTAGTCCTCCCGGGCTTCTGCCCGGCGTTCAAGGCTTGTCAAGATATCAGCCCTGTCTCCCAATAAATCTGCCAAGACCTCCAGTTGCGGACCTTCAAGGCTGTCTGGATTTGGATAGTGAAGGCCACTTCCTTCGGCGCCTATCAATAGTCCAACTCCGGTATTAAACGATTTCAAGGAAGTGGTTAAATCTCCATCCCTGCGGTACAAGTCGCCTTCTACGCTGTGTAGTCTCGGCAGGAAACTTTGGGCTTCTGCCAGGAGGTCAAAAGCTTGCCGGCTGTGAGAAAAAGACTTCTTGGTATCACCTAGTTTTCCGTAAGACCGGGCAAGGTTGAAATGCAGAAGGCCCACATCTTCTCCTCCAATACCGGTGCCTTTGCCTAATTCTAAAGCCCGGAGACGAAAGTCGATACTTTCCCGGTCTCGGCCTTCTTCGGTCGCGATGCCTCCAAGAAGGTTAAGGGCCTGGAGAAGGGTGACGGGGTCACCGGTTTCGCTTGCCGCTGCACGGGCGTGCAGCGTTGCTGCCTTTGCCTCCGGAAAGTCCTTAAAGACGAAGTAAGTCTTGCCCGCACTGTACCAAGTGTCAAATTCGTCATAGGGGTCCAGGTTTTTCATTCCTCCAAGCAGCGCAACCGCCCGGCGGGTGGAGCTAATCCCGGCCTGGTAATCCCGGGACCTTTCGGAGATCAGTGCCAAGCTGGTCAGGCTACGCATCCAGTTAAGGCTATCCGTTGGGCTTACACCGGCAAAAATTTCTATCGCTTCCCGCAGCAGTAGTCCCGCAGTATCACTTTGCCCCAACGGAATCAGGGTTTGGGCCAGGTTACTTCGGCTGTGGGCACGGTCGAGGTGAGCTCCGCCGAAGGCTGCATCTCGGATTTGAATCGCCTTGCGGTAAGCTGTTGCCGCCTCCCCATCGCGGTACCCGTTGTAAAAGGCTACGCCGATTTTGTGTTGGGCCAAACCACTGAGACTGTCCGGGCCATCGATAACCTGCCCGTAGGCTTCGCGGGCAAGGTCAAAACTGTCAATAGAAGCCCAGGCGTTGCCGGCGGCCAGTAAGTCCGTTCGCTGGCCGCGTTCGGTAAAAGCTAGGGCGGCAGCTCTAGCTTCTCCAGCTTCCAATAATTCTTCGGGGCTTTGGCCAAAGGCCAAGCCAGGGATCAGCCAGATAACGGCGGATATGAGCAGGCCGGTGCAGCGGTGCTTGAACATAGTAGAATGGGATAGGAGTATTTGACGCCTAAAACCAAGGCGGTTTGATAGCTATAAAGTTAGCCAAAAAACGGTACAAGTTCCGCCACCAGCTTTGCAGCAACATCCTCCTGAAGGAAATGTCCACCACCGGCCATAATCCTATGAGGCTGGTCTTTAGCCCCAGGAATTGCCTGCTGGAGGTACTTTTCTGCCCCAGCGGTTATCGGATCATTATCGCTAAAAAGGGTAAGGAATGGCAATGTAAGTTGTTGAATTTTAACCCAGGCTGCCCGGTTGGCTGGTGCTGCCGGATCATCCGGAGAGGAAGGAACGAGGGCGGGAAATATTCGGACGCCAGCCTTGTAGGTTTCGTCGGGAAATGGAGCGTCATAAGCAGCGACTTCCGCTGGAGAAAGATCTGTGTTAGAAGCCATTTGGAGGATGTTGCCAACGGGAAAAGGCTTCAGCGTCTGGGCCATGGCTTTCCATTGTTCGAAGGCGGAACCGAGGCTTTGATCGCCGGTTGGGAGGAAGGTGTTGGCCGCTACAACTTTGGCAAATCGCTTGGAATGCTCGGCCAGAAGGCGGAGGCCAATGAGACCGCCCCAGTCTTGGCAAAACAAGTGAACCTCCGTTAAATTCAATTTATCGAAGAGTAATTCTTTCGTCCAGTCAACGTGCCGTTGGTAGGTGTAATCGCTTTCTTCGGAGGGCTTGTCGGATCGGCCAAAGCCGATGAGATCGGGGGCGATAACGCGGTAGCCGGCCTGCGTTAGCAAGGGAATCATCTTTCGATAGAGGTAACTCCAAGAAGGTTCGCCGTGGAGGCAGACGACGACTTTATTTCCCGAGGGATTGGCATCGACGTAGTGCATTCGGA
>JBLIGS010000098.1:0-10226 GCA_047637095.1 Neolewinella sp.
TTGAAAAATTCTTTGCATAGCCATAGCTACGGAAAGAATTTTTAAGTGCGGTGAGGGCAAAATAAGGCGGTCAAGAAGCTTGGTTTATTTATTTCGCGTCCCTTAACGACTTCTAACTGTGTATAGTAGCTTACATTTTCTTTACCCGAACCGAAGCCGACTTTCTTCAAGCCTAATGCCTTTAAACTAATGCCTTACCTCACCCTCGCCATCGTCCTACTTGTTTTCGGGATTGTCCTTTACCTGATTTTTCGCAGGCGACCAGAGAAGCCATTACCTCCCATCGATGATGAATGGAGGACGCTTTTACAGAAAAACGTGGTCTACTATCGTAACCTCAACGCTGCTGAACAGCAGCACTTCAAAGAACGGATGCAGCTGTTTTTTCAACAGGTGACCGTCACCGGTATTGAAACAGAAATCACCATCTTGGACAAAGTCCTCATCGCTGCCAGTGGCATCATCCCCACCTTCGGCTTTCCGCACTGGAACCAGTATCCCCACCTCAACGAGGTGCTCCTCTACAAAGACCACTTTCGTTTTGGCGACTTCGCTACTGAAGGCGAAGATCGCCGCGTCGCCGGCATGGTCGGCGGCGGATTCCTGAACGGAAAGCTCCTGCTTTCCCGCCCATCACTCCACCAAGGGTTTCTCCAAAACGGCACCGGTAATACCGGGATCCACGAGTTCGTCCATTTGCTCGATAAAGCAGACGGCGAGACCAACGGCGTTCCTGCTTACTACCTCGAAAACGGTTACATCATCCCCTGGATGGAAATGATCCGAAAGGAAGCCGCCGCCATTGAACGCGGCCGCTCCGACATCGATTCCTATGCCCTGACCAATAAGGCAGAATTCTTCGCAGTCACAGCAGAATACTTCTTCAACAAACCAGCCGTCTTTGCCGAGAAATATCCCGAGCTCTTCGCCCTGTTAGAGACGGTCTTTAAACAAGACATGGACGAGGACGGAGGCATTGGTACCGTAGATGGAGAGCAGGTCATTAAGCCTCAAAAAGGTTAACGATTTATGATTATTTGCCGATTAACAATACCTCCAACCAGTGTAAGTTGTAGCGTGTAAATCCCTGCGGGCAAGCTCGAAACATTTAGCTCAGTTTCCCTTCCAATCAGGTTCTGTTTTCTGATAAGGTATTTTCCCTCGACAGAGACCAATGCTACATTGTTGATGTTCTCGCTGGTAGAAACTTGTATCACCGTGGAGGCTGGGTTGGGATAAATCGCTAGGTCTTCTGGGGTATATTCTTCAACACTGATGAAGAGTACGTTGAAAGAGGTGTCGACGGAGCATCGGTTTCTAGCGATCAAATAGATGTCTATCTCGTTAAGTCCGCCAATTGGATATTCTACCGTTTCTGTCGTGTAAGTTGTTCCGTTGGGGAGCTGCCATAGTAAGCTCTCTGCGTTGGTGGAGGTGGAGGTTAAAAATATAGAACCATCGTTATTGATATTGATCGTGAAGTTAGCAACGACTTCGTAGAAAAGGACTGGTACAATACTGGCTGCAGCACCTGTACTTAGGTTGCTAAAGGAGCCTGAAGGAGAGACTTTTAACTTTGAAGCCCGGACGAGGTAGTCGTATTCAGTACCAACCTGGAGGCAGGAATCCTGGTAGGCGGTGACGGTTCCAGCGGTAGAATCAATCACCGAATAATAGTCTTCGGTTGCAAGGCGGCGGTAGAGATAATATTGATCAGGGGTTTGGGCTGCGGCTACCCAGTTTAGCCCAATACTACCAAGGGTTTCGGTTAAGGTAAGCACGGTTGGCGGTGCAACGGTGTAGGACTTCAGGGTTGGATCACCGATGAGGTTGACGTGGACACCACGTGGGAAAAAGCCTGCAGTATAGATGGTGTCGTTGTTCTGGCTAACGGTAGTTGCGTGGCCAATTGGGAAACCCATGGCCATTGAGTGGAAATGCCAGTGAGGAGCGCCGGCCCAGACCGACGTTAGCGCAGTCCCTGATCCCAAAGCTGCCTTCATGTAGTTGTCTTCGAGTGCGTAGTCGCCGACGTAGGAACTAAACCAAAGGTTGAAGACGGAATTGAATTCTCGGAAGTTGAATAAGTAACTCAGTCCGTTTCTAACGGTCTCGCTCCCGGCGCCATAATACCATAAGTAGGAGTCTTCATAATCGATGTTTCCTTCGCCGTACAGGAGGCTGTCTGGAGAAACTAGGGTGCTGAAGTTGCGGATGCCGTTCTGGCCCAAAGCTCCGATCCAGGGATTGGAGTTGCGGACCATGGCCCGTTGGCGGGGGAAGGTTGTTCGCGTGCGATAGTCAATGTTTTTGCGGAGGTATTTCCTTAAAAGAGAATATTCGTCTTCATCATCAAAAACGGTGAGGTTGGTGAAATCTACCCGACCGACGGCGATTTTGATATCGCTGGGGAAGAAGGATTGGTCCCATTTCTCGTCTCCTGGTATGTTGTGGTTGACGGGTGTGTCGGCGGTGGTATTGTCGATCAGGCTGTCGGTCCAAATTCCGTCGAGGTCGCCGTAGTAGCCGTCGGCTGGCCAGGCGCCTTTGTGGTCGGCGTGTGCGTCGGGGTTGATGTTGCCGGAGAAGGCCATGGGGACGTCGCCGAGGAGGAGGATGGCGGTGAAGGGGGCGGTTTCGTAGGCGGAGAGAATGTCGGCTTTGATTTGGCTGACGGGGGCGTTTTGGCCGACGAGGATTGTTTTGTTGGGCCAGCCGTCGGTGTTTAGGACGGCGAGGTAATGGGCCAAATCTGAAGCGACTTCGTTTCTGGTGTCCTCGGTGATGACAACCAATAACTCTCCGGCTTGGTGGACGGCGGGCATTTCAATGCCGGAGAGGACGTAGCCGTAGCCTTCGACGCCGTCGACGAATTTTTCGACCTTGTATTCGTAGAGCTGGTTGGGCAAAACGTCGGTGTCAACGTATTCGGTAATTTCCGGCGGGTAGTTGGCAATCTTTGTCCCCCAGCTATCGGCGCCGTAAATCCTGCGGTAAAGGCCGTAGCTGATGGTGCGTGGGTCCTGAATCCAGTTGACGGTGATGGTTGGAGGTTGGGCGCTGAGAGTAGCCGTCATTTTGACGGACTGATCTACGTCGAAGTAGACCTGGGCGTGGAGGCTGGCGGCGGTAATCAGGAGGAGGACCAGGAGGTTTTTCATGTGGATACCATATAGGGATGGTGGATAAGTAAAGTTACGGTGTTGGGCGCGGACGCAGGCGGTCACTGAGCGAAGCCGAATGTGTGCAATGGAGGTTTTAAGGCGGTGTTTGCCCTGTTCCTTGTTCCTTGTTCTTTACCCTGCACCTGCGTCCGCGGCCACCAACAATCTCCCCCCAACCCAGAACCTTCCCCGATCAACCGGGTTTACAGACTGCTTATGAACATGACAACCCCCATCTGCGAACTACAAGAGGTTAATGCCTACGGTAAATTTGGCGACATCGAAGTATGGCCCGGTCGGCCGTATCCCCTCGGTACAACCTGGAGCCCCGTCGGCACCAACTTCGCCGTATTCAGCGAAGGGGCAACCCGAGTAGATCTATGCCTTTACCGACCAGAGGATACCGAGAACGAGGCATACCGCATTCGAATGATGGAGCAGACCGACTTGGTCTGGCACTTATTCATCCCCAAACTTGCCACTGGCTGGCGCTACGGCTACCGTGCCCACGGCGAATGGAACCCCAAAGAAGGGCTTGTCTTCAACCCCAATAAGCTGCTGATCGATCCTTACACCAAGGCCATTGATGGTACGATCGATTGGCACGACGCCGTTTTTCCATACCCCATCCACGATCCAGACCCGGAGCGTTACCTGAAAATGGACACACTGGATTCTGGACCGTTTATCACCAAGGGCGTGGTCATCGATCCTTATTATGACTGGGAAGGCGATCGGCTTCCGGAGCATCCGATGCACCAAACGGTCATCTACGAAGCTCACGTAAAAGGACTGACCCAACAGCATCCCGATGTACCTGAAAAACTGCGGGGAACCTACGCCGGGCTCGCCCATCCATCCGTCATTGAATACCTCAAGAACCTCGGCGTAACCGCCGTCGAATTGATGCCGGTTCACCACTTCGTCCAGGATGACCGGCTGGTGCAAATGGGACTGCGGAATTATTGGGGTTACAACAGCCTGAGCTTCTTTGCGCCGCACGCCGACTATGCCTCTTCGGATAGTGCAGGAGGCCAGGTTCGGGAGTTTAAAGACATGGTAAAGAAACTGCATAAGGCAGGCCTTGAGGTGATCCTCGACGTGGTGTATAACCATACAGCCGAGGGAAATCACTTCGGCCCGATGCTGGGGATGAAAGGCTTGGACAACGATAGTTACTACCGCCTGGTTGCCGGAGATCAGCAGTTTTATATGGACTATACCGGCACGGGAAACACCGTAGACATGACCAGCGCAAGAACGCTGCAGTTGGTGATGGACAGTCTCCGGTACTGGGTTACTGAGATGCACGTCGACGGGTTCCGTTTTGACCTCGCGAGTGCATTAGCCCGCGGCCTCTACGAAGTTGGCCGATTGAGTACCTTCCTTGATACCATCCACCAGGACCCGGTTATCAGCCAGGTAAAGCTGATTGCTGAGCCGTGGGATGTTGGCCCTGGCGGCTACCAAGTAGGCGCATTTCCTGTTTTGTGGAGTGAGTGGAACGGTAAATACCGGGACAACGTCCGCGCCTTCTGGCGTGGCGACGACGTCGGCGTTGCCGAACTTGCCTACCGCCTCTCCGGTTCGTCGGACCTCTACGAACTCAGCGGCCGCCGGCCGGCCGCCAGCATCAATTTCGTTACCGCCCACGATGGCTTCACCCTCCGCGACCTCTACACCTACAACGAGAAACACAACGACGCCAACGGAGAGGAGAACCGCGATGGCGACAACCATAACAGCAGTTGGAACTGTGGCGTTGAAGGACATACGGATGACCCTGAGATCAACAGCCTCCGGAGCCAGATGCAACGTAACCTGCTGTCGACCCTGTTCCTAAGCCAAGGCGTTCCGATGCTGACCATGGGCGATGAATACGGCCGTACACAGGATGGCAACAACAATGCTTACTGCCAAGACAACGAGATCAGTTGGTTTAATTGGGACTGGACGGAAGACCAAAAACTACTACACGAGTTTACCCGCAAGCTGATTAAGCTCCGGATGGAAAACCCCGTTTTTCACCGCCGCCGTTTTTTCAATGGCCATAAGATCAAAGACAGTCAAATAGGGGATATTCTCTGGGTTTCTGCTTCAGGTAATGAAATGACCTCGGAGGAGTGGGACAGTAAGCATACTCGATGCCTGGGAATGATCCTCAACGGAGAAGGCATGGTTGAGTTCGATGAACGCGGCCAGCGAATTCAGGACGACATCTTCCTGATGATCATGAATGGCTGGTGGGAAGCTACCCCATTTACCCTGCCAGGTGTGAAAGAATTCACCCGCTGGGAACAGCTGTTGGATACCCACATTCCTACTATCCCGACGGGAGAGGATGCACTGGCCAACACCGAATACAACCTCGGCCCTCGTTCATTGACCTTGTTCAGATTGAAAACCCGTGAGGCAAATCAGACAACGAAGGGGACCAGGAAGGTTAACATCGTTGATCAGATTCGGCATTTGTGGGATAGGATTCAGGAGTAAAGTTGTAGTATCTTGCCGACTACCTGTAAAGACAGGGCCTGTGTAGAGACAGGGCAGGCCCTATGTAGAGACAGGGCATGCCCTATGTAGAGACAGGGCATGCCCTGTCTCTACATAGGGCATGTCTCTACATTCCCTGTCTTTACAGGCTGACAATTATCATCTACCCACCACAAACTACCCCTCCCTTGCAGCTTCTCACCCACGATCAAATCGCCAGCAAAGTCATCCGCCTGGCCATGGAAATCCTCGAACGTAATACGGAGGAGGATGAACTCTTCGTCATCGGTGTCAATAACCGGGGGATGGAATTAGCCCGGCGGTTGGTAAAAGGGTTACAGACCATTTCTAGTGCACCGATGCACCTTCGGCAACTGGTCATAGATCCAAGGGACCCCGACGGAGGTTCAACCCTCGAAGGAGACATTAAGGAGATGAACGGCAAAGCCGTTCTTATCGTCGATGATGTTGCCAACACCGGCCGGACCTTATTTTATGCAATGAAGCCGTTTCAGGATATCCTCCCAGGAAAGATTGAGGTCGCCGTCCTAGTAGACCGCCGCCACAAGTCCTGGCCCGTTTATGTTACCTACCGGGGAATGGACCTGTCTACCACGATTGGAGACAATGTGTTGGTGGAGTTTGGGGAAGAGGACTCAGCGGTGCTGGAGTAAGAATTGTCTACTAAAGGACAACTGCCAGAAAGATTGGGCTTTTTCCCGTCTTACTGACCCACTAATTAGGTTTTATACAAGACTATTTCTATTTTACTGTAGCAGAGGGCCAAGGCTCTCTGGCATCAAGTTCGTTTTATTATCCCGCTGAGCGGAAGCCCTTTTAACAAGTTAAACACCTATTAATGAGATTTTTAAAAATTTCCCTCTTGGGATTGTTATTTATTGTTCCATGCCTCTTACCCGCCCAAGAAGTCTACTTCAATACGGCGAATATGCTGTACAAAGCAGATTTGAGTACTGGTGACCGAACCCTTATATCTACTTCGTTTGTAACGTTTTTCGATATAGCATTTCATCCGGACGGAACACTTTATGGATTAAGCGATTCAGGAGGAATATTTGAAATCGATAGTGGAAACGGCGAACTTGATTTTTTCATGAGTCTGCCAAGTGATACGCTCAACTCTTTCACAATAGATAGCGAAGGTCTGTTTTACGTTGCGGGAGCTTCTTTGTTCACTTATGATATTGAGACTGAAGTGATCGAAGATTATGGAAGCCTTGGCTTCATTGCTGGTGGGGATTTACTGTTTTGGGAAGAGGAATTATACATAACCACGCTAAATGATGAACTCGTCAGAATTGATCGTAATGATTTTTCAAATAATGAGGTTGTTGCGGAGGGTTTAGTGCCTGGCTTTTTGACTGGCATTACTGTCAACTATACAAATTGTGACGATGGAGAAGTTTACGTAGTTAACGGGGCTTTTGAAGAGGGTGATCTATCCATCTCGACTTTCTACAGGGTAGATTTTAACCAGGGGATATTTGTTCCCGATTTTACCATTAGCAACAATATACTTGGCTGTGCGGCCTTATTTGAATCAGCGGGGTCTTCTACATTAGCGATAGACGACGTGACCATAATATTCCCCAACTGCGACCTCTTAGGAACAATTACGGTCAACGCCAGTGGAGGAGCTGGAGAACTAAGTTATCTCCGATGGAACCAGCCTTTTCAGACATCTAATCAGTTTGCAGATTTGCCTCTAGGTACCTACGAAATATTTGTAACGGACGAGTTGGGGTGTCAGGAAAGAGTAGAGGTCGAAGTCTTTGGCGTCCCTAGCCCAATACTAAATGATGTGGTTGGAAACATAATAGGTTGCGATACATCAGAAGCCTTCATAAGCATTGATGGGGAGGGAAATGGGCCACTGGGTTATTCAATTGATGGCGGTTTAACCTATCAAGGAAGCCCGGATTTTATTGCTCCGGGAGCCGGTTCTTACGACGTCCGTATTCAGGACATTAACGGCTGTGTTCGTTTTCAACGGCTGGATATCTCAACGGGGCTTCCGGTTATAGACAGTGTTGATTACATTATTGGATGCAATGATGTCGAAAGCGATGTTGAAATTTTTGCGTCCGGAGGGAACGGAACATTAAATTATTCGGTGGACGGTATTGTTTACGGACCAGAGAACCTGTTTACGGGGTTGCTGCCGGATGTTTACCGTTTTTTTACCAGAGACTCTTCCGGGTGTATTGATTCTACACGTGGCTTACTTGCCTTGCTTCCGGTGATGAAAATTGATTCGGTCGCTGTGTTGGAGACCCGGTGTGGTGATGATAACGGCGAAATAGCCGTCTTTGTCGAAGGAGGAATAGCTCCTTTTGAATGGCAATTCTCCGGACCTGCAACGACTACCGGAGAAGGGGCATATTTTGACCTTACCGCAGGGGACTACGAGGTGTCTGTTACAGACCAAAGTGGTTGTGAAATTGTTGTTGATGGTTTGCTGGTAAGAAACTCTGAGGTAATTGAGCTAGAGGGGGTGAAGATTCTTCCTGTCTCTTGTGGAGATATTGGAGGTGAAGCAGAGGCCATACTTCCGGAAGGCGTTTTCCTTGATAATGCAATCCTCAATGGCGATACGATGGGGATGGTACAAACTTACACGAACCTTATTGCTGGTGGCTACTTACTGGAGGTTGTAACGGACGAAGGCTGCTTGCTGGAGACGAGCTTTAATTTGCGGCCTTCCAACTGTAACATCTATTTGCCAACGGCCTTCTCTCCTAACGCCGATGGTATTAATGATGTGTTCTCACTTTTTCCTGATGTTTTCGCCGATGGTTTAATCGGTAATGTTACCATCTTCGATCGCTGGGGTGGGGAAGTGCTCCGAGTCGAGGATATCGCACTATCTCCCGAATCTAAATTGTGGGACGGGAAGTATCGGGGCAAGCAGGCTATGCCGGGCGTCTACGTCTACTCCATCACCGTTGAACTGGACAATGGCTTGACGACGACCTACGAAGGGAGCGTGAACCTGGTTCGTTAAAGTAGTTAATGGTGGGTAGGCATATTCTAAAGTGCCCGAGCAAAAAGCGTCATTCTTTAAAACAAAATCGCCTCGACTCCATTCGGCAACCGGGGCTTCTTTGTCGTTCCGTCGAGCCTAAGCTAGACGGAACGACATCAAAAGAAAACGGTTGCCAAGCGGAGCCGAGGCGATTAGAGTCGCAAGTAGTTAAGGGACGCCGTACAAATAACTTACCGGTTTTGGCCGTCTTGTTTTGCCCCATTTCCAGTCAAAAATTATTTCCGTAGCTAAGGCTATGCAAAGATTTTTTGACGAAAACTGGAACAAAAACGCCAGACCAAAACCGGTAAGTTATTCATACGGCGTCCCTAAGCATCTAAGCGAAACCACTAAATGCTTAACGCTAAGTGCTACTTTTACTTCACCAACGTCATCTCTTCAACGAGATGCGGCGCTCCTCCCAGCTTATCAATCAGGAAAAGAACATACCGGATGTCCACCATGATGTTCCGGCAGATATCCGGGTCGTAGTTAACGTCGCTCATCGTTGATTGCCAGGTCCGGTCGAAGTTTAGGCCTACCAAGTAACCGTTGGCATCAAGCGCTGGGCTACCACTGTTACCACCGGTCGTATGATTTGAGCCGAGAACACAAACGGGGAGCTTACCATCTTTGGTAGCGTACTTACCGTAGTCCTTGTTCTCGTGTAGTTCCACCAGTTTGGCGGGAAGATCAAACTCGTAGTCGCCAGGGACATACTTGTCAATCACACCATCTAGGTAAGTCATGTAATCCCGTTCCTTCCCATCAAGGCCTTTAAAGCCTTCGAACTTGCCGTAGCTGACGCGCATGGTGCTGTTGGCATCGGGGTAGAACCGTCGCTCTGGGAAGAAATTCATGATGGCCTCCATGTACTTACGCGCAAGCGGCGCGTTTCGCTCAGCATACTTATTGTAGGGATCGATCACCCGTTGCTCGTTGAACTTGTTCAACTGCAGGACGAACTGGTAACCGATATCTCCTTTCAAAACCTCCAGTAAAGTTTCCGGCTTCTGCTTCATCAGCTTCAGCAGGCGGTCGCCTTTGGTCAGGTAACTCCGCTCAAACAGGTCTGTGACCATTTGGTCCATTCCGCCAGCGAACTCAACTTGGTCTCTGACGTAGAAGCTTTGGTGGCTTTCCGGCACGTTGGCGTAGTACTCGGGGATCAGGGCTTTGGCCACCCCCATGTCAACGTCGGTATTATAGCCGGCATAGAAACCTTCGAGGTAATTGATGATGCCGGGGAGTCGACTTTTGAAAGCCTCAATTCCGTTGTTGTCGGCAATTTTTACTTGCCGGCGTAGGATGCTGGCGATCCGGAAAAGATCGATGTTGTAGTTCAGTTCAGCAGTGTAAGCCCTGGTCTTGGCAATCTCTTCCTGGCCTTCTACCAACTTGTTCATCTGCGTTAGCAGGCCAGCATAATGCTCGCGCTCTTCCGGCTTGCTTTCCAATCGTTTCAGGTATTCTTGTTCAAATGCTTTACGCTTTTTAATGCCTTTAACGGCGGCAACACCCTC
>JBLIGS010000099.1:0-9990 GCA_047637095.1 Neolewinella sp.
CCTGACAACGACTAATGAACCCCCTCCGGAGGCGGCACTGTTGCCCGTGTCAATGATCGATACCCTTCCTCCAGGCTACGAATACGACGTCAAAACCTATAAGCGATTGGACCGCGAAGGGAAGGTGTTATCGGTGGATTATGACACGACGATTGTCCCCATTCGCTACCGGATGGACACAGTGTATGCAACGGATGCCGCAGGAAACCTTACAGGTATTCACCGGATTGATAGTGTTGAAGTTACACCGACTATAAACCGGGCAACCTCTACAGAATCAGCTTTGCCGCCAAACCGTCTCCGTAAGCCTGGAGGAGCCTCCGTTTTAGAAGCACCAGTGTTGCCGGTAGTACTGCCTTCCTCTGCTCCTCCAACCTCCTTTGCACCTGCGGCCGCGCCAAAAAACGCTCGCCCGGAAGCCATCCAGCCGCTCCGCATCAAGGTGCCCCATGACCTACCTTCCAATGATGAACTCCTACAACGCCGCCTCCGGGAAGTTGTGAAGAACAACCCAAGATCTTTAAATCTGAACGTCCAGAATAACGGCTATTACCCTGCCTACAAACGTAATTAACGCCATAAACCTGAAGCCATGAAACCCCGTAAACACTTGCCATTTATTGGTCTCTTCTCCTTGCTTCTCCTAGCTTTTGGCCTGCAAGCCCAGCCTCGTCACCACCTCCACCGTCTCATGCAACGTCCGGTGAACCGGGCAGCGGTCAGCAATTTCCAATAGGCGGGCTTTTTGTTTGTCGTCCAGGTCTCCCTCGAGGATTAGGACACGATCGAAGCGGTCAATTTTGGTTGGTTTGTCACCAGACTCGGCCATGTCTATGGCGTAATCTTTGGCGTGATCGATGTGGACTTCGACGGAGGTCAACGGCCATTTTTTCCTGCGGGCATACATCTGGATGGTCATGGCGGTGCAGGCACCGAGGCCTGCGCTGACGAGCTCGTAGGGGCCGGGGCCGTAGTCGTTGCCACCGACGGACTCTGGTTCGTCGGCAGTGAGGGAATGGTGGCGGACCATGATTTCGGTGGTGAAGCCTGCCTCGTCGTCGAGGCGTACTGCGACTTCCTTGTTGGATTTTAGGGGCGCGGACGCAGGTGCAGGGATGTACCTAGCAGACCAGCCTGCAATGACCTGGCCAGCATAGTGGGCGTCGTTGGGGTTGGTCAATAAGTGGTCGGCACCGTCCAGAGATACAAAGCTTTTGGGATGATGGGCAGCGGAGTAAAGCTTGGCTGCTTCGTCGATGCTAACGGTCCGGTCCTGCGGAGAATGCAGGAAAAGCAAGGCTACGTCAAGGTCCTTGATGTGGTCTTCCATCCGGTGGCCTTCGAGGTCGTCCAAGAATTGGCTGGCAATTTGAAAGGGGCGGCCACCAATGTTGACCGTCGCTGCTCCGCGTGCCTTGATTTCATCGAAGTTTTCGGCGAAGTGAGCACTGACGTGGGCTGGGGCGTAAGGCGCCCCGATCGTCGCCACCGCCTTCACCGAATCCAACATTTTTGCCGAGCAAAGAACTGCCGCTCCGCCCAAACTGTGCCCAACCAATAAGGCGGGCGATTCGTAATGTTCGCCCAACCATTCGGCTGCAGCTAGGAGGTCAGAAATATTGGTGGTGAAGTTGGTGTCAACAAAGTCGCCACCGCTGTTTCCCAGTCCAGTAAAATCAAATCGTAAAACCCCGTAGCCTTTCAGGTTTAGCTCCCGACTGATGTTTCTAACAACGCCCAGCGCACTAGAACAGGTAAAGCAATGTGCAAATATGGCGTACGCATGGGGCTTCTGGTTGACCGGGAATTCCAGACGAGCAGATAAGTTTTGACCACGGCCGTTGGGAAAGGTTATGCGGGTTGTTTTCAAAGCGAAAGATAATTTAATTTAAACAAATTGTTTGTTTTAACGCTTTGGAGAGACTACATTTGTTTTAATAATCGGCAGTTGTCCGTTCTGTGTACTTAAATCTCACCAAAATGCCGTCCCCGAAATTTGAAAATAAGCAGGGCGTTAGCCAGCCCAAGTTAGTCCAAAAACCGCGTGCCCCCGTGCCGGTTCCCGACGAACGTGATCGTTTGCGAGATATTATTGTCGTGATCATCACTTACCCCCTTACGCCCTCTACCCGGGCGAGCAAATTTGGCAACCGAAACCAATGGTTGGAAGTGTTGTCACTGGTGCTGAAAGCGGCCCTGGCTGGGTATGCAATTTACAAGGGCGTGGCGCCGAGCAGTTGGTGAGTCGTTGAGGGGGAGCGTTAGTGAGCTGCTCCGCACGGGGTAGGGGAGGCACTTGATTTGTTTCTGCCTAGGACGGTTATTAAGTAGGCGAGTAAAAAAGCACTGCCCTTTAAAGTAGAGCGCCTCGGCTCCGTTCGGCGACCGAGTCCGCGAGTTTTACCGCCGAGCGGAGCCGAGGTGATCAATAGACTTAACCTGTGGTAACCGTTTGATTACTAAGGTTTGTGGCCTTGAAAATGCAAGGCATTCTCTCAAACTCCTCCCTGCCGGGCCCTAAGCGAAGTGTTCGGCGGAGGGGCCAAAGCTGCTGACTCCGTATAAAAAGTCCTGATATAGTCAAAGTATATTGAGTCAGCCCTGAACACTCTCTACTCAATATCTATTTACTACTCCCTTCCACTTACCTTCGCCGTTCAATTTAAAATTTTACCATGGCTGATACTTCTCAACGTCTACCCCAAGTGACTTATGAGCTCCTCTGGTGGGCATTTACGCTGGTGCTTGCAGGCCTGGTCCTTACTCCGATCTACGGCAATGTCCCGAATTTCCCTTTCTACCTCCCCAACTTTGTCTACATCGTTGTCGCCATTACGCTTACCCGATATATCTTCTTTCTGAAGATCAGCTGGCTACGAGACCACCTATTGTGGCAGGCTGCCATTAGCATCTCTCTGCTTATTCTCATTTTCTGGATGGTACAGTATTTCAACGCCTTCATCACCTACCTCGACGAAGAGAACCCGGACGTATTCATCAAGCACTTGCCGGAAGCAACCGGAGAGATAATGGATACCTACATGAATGCAGAATACCGATTCTTTGGAGTGTGGGCTATTGCCGCATCTGTTCTCATGCCTTTCAGGTTGCTGTACAACGTTTGGGCGCGGTACCGTGCGGGGGTACGGAAGTTTTAGCGCTGTAGCGACAAGGCCACGCCTTGTTCCAGTAATCCAGCCGTTTGAGCCTCCGATTCCTATGGAGTCGTGATGGAGCCTCGGTGAAATATTCTAGCACAAAGTCAATAGCCTTCAGCACTTAACGGTGCTGAAGGCTATTGGCTTTATCCTGAATCTTAAATACTTTATCAAGGGCGGGGGCTAAACATCGCCTCCAGTTCTGGTAACGGACTTGTTGCTGTCCTCCGAACGTCGTCGGATTTTAGGTGGACCTCGACTTTAATCTCCCGGCGCGGAGCGCCAGTGTTTTGGAAGTTTTCAATAATCTCCAGAATGTCTGGGTGGATTGTCTTCGCTCGGCTACCATCAATGATGACGTGCGATCCTATCGGCATCCGGTTGAGGGTCTGCTCGATGCTGGCCTTGTTGAGGAAGCTAACGTCTTCGGAGAGTTCAATACGGATGGGCTGGCCTTTAACGTGCTTGCTGGCGTCGAAGTGGTAAGGCGTCTGGAAGTTGTTCCACAGGAGGTGGACGATGGCTACGGCCATGCCAAGGCCGATACCGATCAGAAGGTCGGTAAAGACAATGCCGAGAATGGTCACTACGAATGGGAGGAACTGGGACTGGCCCATGGCATACACCGCCTTGAAGGTAGCTGGCTTAGCCAGCTTGTAACCAACGAGGAGTAGGATGGCCGCTAGGCTTGCCAGCGGAATCATGTTCAGGATGTTCGGGATGGCAAAAGCACAAACGAGGAGCAGAATACCGTGGAAGAAGGCAGATGCCTTAGAAACGCCGCCTGACTGAATGTTGGCAGAACTGCGGACGATTACCTGGGTTACTGGCAAACCACCGATTAAACCACTAACCATGTTGCCCGCACCCTGGGCCAAAAGCTCACGGTTCGTCGGGGTATTCCGCTTCAGCGGATCAAGCTTGTCGGTTGCCTCCACACAAAGGAGGGTTTCAAGGCTGGCAACAACGGCAATGGTGATGGCGGTTGTCCACACCGCTGCGTTACCAATCTGACTGAAGTCAGGTAAGGTAAACTGGCCGACGAAGCCGGAAATGCCGTCTGATACCGGAATCTCTACCATCTGCTTACCGGCAAGAGCCATGTCTCCGCCCATGAAAACAGCGCCTAACACGATGCCCAGGACTACGGCAACAAGTGGTCCTTGAACGAAACGAGAAATAGATAGCTTCTTCATGAAGGGCTGTTCCCAAAGAATCAATACCGCCAGGGATAGTGCTCCAATGATGGCTGCTCCGGGGCTGATGAATTCTACCATGTTGATCAACTCGGAGAAGGTGTTCTCTCCGTCAACCTGGAAGAACTCAAAGTCACCTTCCGGGTCAGCATCATAGCCAAAGAAGTGAGGAATTTGTTTCAGAATGATGATGACACCAATACCCGCCAGCATACCTTTAATTACGGAACTGGGGAAGTAATATCCGATGACACCAGCTTTTAAAACGCCGAGTAATACCTGGATCGCACCAGCAATGACAACCGCCAGTAGGAAGGTTTCGAATGTACCCAAACTGGAAATAGCGTTGAGAACAATGACGGCCAAACCGGCCGCTGGCCCGCTTACTCCCAGCGGAGATCCACTAAGAAGGGCAACAAGGACGCCACCAACAATACCCGCAATAACTCCTGAGAAAAGTGGAGCGTCGGATGCCAGGGCGATGCCAAGACAGAGTGGAAGAGCAACCAGAAAGACGACTACACTTGCCGGTATGTCCTTGTTAAGGTTGCTGAAAAAACCGGGATTTGATTCGGGCATGGATCTTTAGTTTTAGAATGCTAAGAGTAAAGTAAAGCAAACTTTTGACGATAATAGTAAAGCTATCATAACTAAAAGGTTATATCTTAAATAAGGCTTGCTTATGTGGCACCAAATGACATTTTCGTGACGGAAAGGTGAGCGAGTCTAGCGCTGAGGCGATTGTAATAATGCTTGGTTTAGCAGCTAACCAAAACGTAAACCACTGCTTACCTTTGCCCCATGCATATTGATATCATTTCCGTCGTTCCTAACCTGCTGGATTCCCCACTGTCTCATTCCATCATGCAACGGGCCAAAGAGAGGGGCCTCCTATCCGTTGAGGTCCATGATCTTCGGGAGTATGGATTGGGCAAGCATCGGGCTGTCGATGACAAGCAATTTGGTGGCGGAGCAGGTATGGTAATGCGCTGCGAACCGCTGGCGGATCTTATTGATAAGCTGATGGCCGAACGGACCTACGATGAAATCATCTATCTGACACCCGACGGAGAGCGGTATGCCCAGCAACGGGCCAACCGACTAAGCCTCGGAGAAAGCCTGCTGATGATTTGTGGTCATTACAAAGGCATTGACCAGCGCATCCGGGATGAGTATGTCACTTTGGAACTTAGCATCGGAGATTATGTCCTTTCTGGTGGAGAACTGGCGGCGGCGGTGTTGGTGGATTCTATCGGCCGGCTTTTACCGGGCGTTATCAACGATGAGACCAGTGCCTTAACCGACAGCTTTCAGGACAATATGCTCGCTCCGCCGGTATACACCCGGCCAGCCGAGTGGCGCGGGCACAAAGTGCCCGGTATCCTCCTTACTGGTAATTTCTCCCTCATCGAAGAATGGCGGGAAGACCAAGCTGAGGCACGGACGCTGGAGCGGAGACCGGATTTGCTGGAAGAGTAGGTGTTAAGAGAGGTATTAGGCATTAGGGGGGAGGTATTAGGCATTAGGCATTAGGAGGGAGGCATTAGTAGGGAGGGAGGTATTAGGCATTAGTAGGGAGGCATTAGGAGGCAGGCATTAGGCATTAGGAGGGAGGTATTAGGCATTAGGCATTAGGAGGGAGGCATTAGTAGGGAGGCAGGTATTAGGTATTAGGAGGGAGGTATTAGGCATTAGTAGGGAGGCATTAGGAGGCAGGCATTAGGCATAAGTATGGGGGCAATGTTACAGTCCTGAAAGAATTTCTTATTCCAACACTGACTTCAGCCGGTGAAAGGCTGGCCATATCTCTGCTCCTCGAACCTTAGCCTGCACCCGCGTCCGCGCCCCACAATCACCCTGACGCACACAAAAACGGGACGAAAACCCAATGGCTTTCGTCCCGTTCCTACAACACATTTTGTCGAGCTGCCCGCGATGTAAGTACTCGGACAAAATGAACTACTAAAAGTCCTTTAGCTTCCGCTTGGTACTCTCAATCCTCCGTATCTGCTCTTCGATCTCCTTTCCCTTGTTGTCCTGGTCACCGAGGTTGCCTTCGATGCTCTGGCGGGCTTCTTCGATTTTGCGTTCAAAGTCAGCGATGTCTTTCTCATAGCCTTCCTTGTCTTTACGGAGCTTATCGAGGTCTTTTTCTAGGTCTTTCAGTGCCTTTTCTTCTTCCTCGATCTGCAGCTCAATCTGCTCGCGGCTAACCGCCAATGCAAAGCGCATCATCATCTTTTCCGCTTCTACGTAGCGGCGGCTATCTAGGTTTGGGCTGATGTAGCCTTCTGGTGTAGCGATCCATATCATAACCTCACTGCCGGAACCGGACTGACGTACTTTGCTGTACATGTCGACCTTTCCGCCCGTGCTTACGCCCGGGATGGAAAAGTTAAGCGACTGCATTTCGCCATCTTTCGTCTTCTTGACTTTCTTGGTCTTTACCTTATAGTTGTCCTTCAACCAGCTCGGCCAAAGCTTACCAACCATCTTGTCACTAGCACCTGGTAACTCAAGGATTAGGGCATCGTTGGATCCACGGCTGTGGGTCATCTCTTGGCTGGTTACCTGAGCACTGATGACTTCAGTACCGGCAAAAAGCATCATGACCATGAAGGTCAGGGAAAAAAGTAGGTCTTTGGTTTTCATAATTAGGTTGGTTTACTAATAAGACGAGCAAATGTTGAGTAGTCACAAGATAAACAATCAACTTGATTTTTTACTCCGGCGAGGGCAAGATCGCTCGTCGGCCGAGGCGCGACGACAGGCGCTGACTCGTCCGCCGAGGGATCGGGTCATAATACCTGTAAAGCCTTCCCTCTGCAGACGAGCGAGGCCTTTAATCATAAAGCAATCGGAGCCCCCAACAACTTATCTGGAATTCCAAACCCGTTCACCAGCGCCCCGATCTCTGGTCGGAGTTCCTGGCACAGCACATCCACCGCCTTGCGGATGGCCTTGGACTTCTGCCCCGCGATGTAATCACTCTCCAGGTACCAGCCCCGGTGGCCTTCAATCGTGTGCAGGGCGTAGAGTTGGATGGTCTTCTTCAGTAGGGCTTTTGCGGGATTATCGTTAGGCAATCCATCCACCTTGTGTAGGCTTTTATCGAGAATGAGGGCTTCGACGTAGGCTTCGGCTGCTTCGATCATGTGTGTCTGGCAAAGCAGCCCCGCTTCGTGGGCGGATTTTCCACCTTTGATGTAGGCCCGTAGGCGCTGGGCCAGGGTACTGGTCAGCCGGCGAGAGCGGAACTCGAAGGCGGATTGGTAGAAGTCCCGACTGGTCAGGTGGTCCCGATCCGTTTGCCGGATGGTGTAGGCGTTTTGTTCGGTCAGGATGGTCGTCATCCGGCGGCCCATGTATTTAAGGACGGCGAAGTTGCCGTCTTCCTTAAACGATTTCTGGAAGTCGGAGAGCAGTGATTTGGCTACCAGCTGCATCAAGACGTTGTTGTCGCCCTCGAAGGTGGTGAAGATGTCGGTGTCGGCCTTGAGGTCGGCAAAGCGGTTTTCTGCGAGGTAGCCCTTTCCGCCGGTGGCTTCGCGGCATTCCTGGATGGTGGAAGAGGTAAACCAGGTGGCGTAGGACTTCAGTCCGGCGGCCATTGCTTCGATCTCTCGCATGTCTTTTTCACTGCGGTTGATGTAGCGTTCCAGTAGGTAATCTAGACCAAACTGTGTAGCATAGGCTTTGGCGACCAAGGGAATAAGTCGACGTTGCTGGTTGGGATAATCCATGATGATGGTCTCCGCCTTCAGCGGATCGGCGGCGAATTGGCGACGGCGCAGGCCGTAGCGAACGGCAATGGCCAGGGCCGATTTGGCGGCGCTCATGCCCGCCCGTGGCACACAAACCCGGCCACCTACGAGGGTGCCGAGCATGGTGAAGAACCGCCGACTGGGGTTTTCGATCTCACTCTTGTAAATACCCTCGGCCGTAATACCGCCAAACTTGTCGAGCAGGTTTTCCGCCGGAACGCGAACCCTGGTAAACCACAACCGGCCGTTGTCGACGCCGTTGAGCCCCAGTTTGTAACCGTTGTCTTCCACCCGGACACCGGGTAGGGTATTGTGGCCTTCGTCCCGGATGGGGACGACCACGGCGTGAACGCCGTGGCTCTCGCCGCCAACGATGAGTTGGCAGAACACCGCCGCCATGCGGCTGTGCATCGCATTACCAATGTATTCTTTGCCCGCCCCGATGCTGGGGCTGTGGACGATCAGTTCTTTGGTGTCGTGGTCATAGACCGCCGTGGTTTCTAGCCCCCGGACGTTGGATCCGTGGCCGGTCTCCGTCATGGCAAAACATCCCGGAAGGTCCAGCGTGCCGGTATCCTTCAGGTATTTGTCGTGGTGTGGTTTGGTGCCGAGGTTGGCAATGGCACCGCCCCACAGACCGAATTGCACACCGAATTTAATCGTCATGCTCAGGTCGTGGTAAGAGATGGTTTCGAAGGCGGCGGCGTAGGCGCCCATGTCGTTCATCCCGCCGTATTCCTCGGGAAAGGCCATCGCGCCGATGCCTTCCTGGCCGAGTTCCTTGCACCAGTCGAGCACCTGGTCGCGGTAGTCTTCTTTGATGCGGAGGGTCTTGCGTTCGAAGCTTGGCCGTTGGACGATTTCCTTTACCCGGGCAATCGTAGCGGCATATTTACCATCGAGGACGGCTTGGATAACGGCGGGATCAACCGTCGCCCGTTCAATGGCTTCTATCAGTTTTGACCGTTGGTCATACTGTGGAAAAAGCCCCCGGTAGGTGTCTTCTTTGACGCCACCGAGACCGATTTCTATTTCGGTTAGCGGAGCGAGTTGGTTGGCCCAGAAGTCTTTGCGGCCGGCGGCATTTCCTTCGGCGGCGTGGCCGAGGATGCAACCGAGTTCGGCTAGGCTGGCTGGGCGGTCGGCGGGGAGTTGCTCGGCCGCGTTGCGGCCCATGGTTTGCCATTGTTGGAAGAGTTCCCGCTCCGGCGGGCGGGCCGGGTCGGACCAGGCCAACAGGATTTTCTTGTCCTCAGCGTTCAAAAAGGCTAAGTCTGCCGCCCGCTTGCGGAGGGCGTTGATTTCTTTCAGGTCAAGGTGACGATCGGCCCATGCGGCGTAGAGTAGCGGAAGCATTGCTTGTATTCCGGAGGAAAGCTGGGTGTTCATTTGGAAGTCGGCGCCCATAGGGTAGGTAGGTTTGTTGTTTTAATAACGTCATTGGGGAAGGAGTGGTTGTTTGGGCGCGGACGCTGGTGCAATGATTGTTGGTTTTAAGCGGGGGAGGGGTGCGCGCGGTGGCCGCGCATATCGGGGAGGTCACTCCAGTGACCGTTCCGTTCCGTTCCGATCGCTCGAGCGGGCAGGTGATTGTCAGGTTTAAGGTTTGACGTAATAAAGACATACTTGGATGAAGAGTCTCAGTTTTTTTTGGAGCTTTCCCTTTTGGTCCCTATATTTAGCATTGTAAAACGCAATTGTGTTCTCACCTTAGTTTATCCTATTACTAATAAAAAATCTAACAACCCTCCTTTTAAGCCAGATTACGCTCTTACTTCCTTTGCCAGTCCGGTAATTAAGTTAGTGTTTAAAACATTGATCAATGTTTTAAAACTAAAATTCCTAAATTCGATTTCAATTGAAAAAACTAAT
>JBLIGS010000100.1:0-9943 GCA_047637095.1 Neolewinella sp.
TAACTCTTCAGCAAATGCTTATTCCGGCTACGCCGTAGCCGCCGGATAGCCCGTTCCTTGATCTGGCGAACCCTTTCACGGGTTAGGTCAAATCGTTCACCGATTTCTTCTAGGTTGAGTTGTTGTTCGCCGTCGAGGCCGAAGTAGCAGGCAAGGACGGTGCGCTCACGTGGCGCGAGCATATTAAGGTTAGCGATTATCTCCTTAGAGAGGGACTCTCCCATGACCTTAAGGTCTGGGCTGGAAGTCCCGTCGGTGGACATGGTGTCCAACATGGTGATGTCGGAGTCGTCGCCCGCTACGGGCGCGTCAAAAGACAGGTGCCGCATGCGGCCGCGAAGCGCCCGCTCAACATCCGCCAGCGAAACGTTCAACACTTCTGCCAATTCCTCGGGCTCCGGCTCTCGTTCAAACTCCTGTTGAAAGCTGGCAATGGCTTGGCTGACTTTGGTGTACCCAGCGGCCTTATTATTAGGCATTCTTACCAGGCGGCTGTATTCCACAATTGCCTGCATGATGCTCTGGCGAATCCACCAAACGCCGTAAGAGATGAACTTGAAGCCTCGGGTTTCATCAAAGCGCTTAGCGGCTTTGATGAGGCCGACGTTGCCTTCATTGATGAGGTCAGCTAGGCTGAGTCCCTGGTTTTGGTACTGCTTTGCGACCGAAACGACAAAACGTAAGTTCGCCTTCGTCAACCGCTCTAAAGCCAACTGATCCCCTTCTCGGATGCGGGCGGCAAGGGCCGCTTCGTCCTCAGGCGTCAACAGGGCGATCTTCCCGATATCGGTTAAATACTTCTCCAGCGCGATGCTCTCGCGGGAAGTGATTTTGTTACTGATCTTTAGTTGGCGCATGTTATAGGTCCTTTACAAAGGCAATTGTTTGGTGTAAACATGTCCTAATGTAGGGAAATTTTCCCGGATAAAGGACAAAGTGTGGTGAGGGGTAGGATATTGTCGGTGGTAAAGCAGTAAACGCTCATTTGCAGTCTTGGTCGCTTTTGTATCGATCAAGAAACTCCCAGCCATCTCACATAGTAAACACCTTGAACCTCTAATTCGCTTTATCACTGCAAGAAAAAAACCAGCTTTCTTTCTATTCGTTACCTTGCGGCCGCCTAACCAAACCAATTGTCCTGATGTGCGGATGGCAGGGTTCGAACACTCTCTCCGGCAGCAGGCGCCCACCAGTATTACAACAAATGTCGATCAAGGTAAATTCAGAAATTGCTCCACTACGTCGCGTCCTAATTCACCGCCCGGACGCTGGCACCGCTTCCATTACTCCTCAAAGAGCTGAAGAGTTGCTCTTCGACGACATCGTCTACCTCCCCCAAATGCAGCGGGAGCACGATACGTTTACAGAACTACTCCGCCGATTCATGGGCAAGGATGGCGTTATCGAAGTAGCCCAGCTACTGGCAGAAACCATTGCCGCCGACACCGAAGCCACCCGGGATAGCCTGGAAATGATCGTTAATTGGGAAGAATTGCCGGAAAGCTATGTAGGCAAGCTCCTCAAATTGTCTCCTTCCGAATTAGCCGATGTACTAATTACCGGAGACTTCAAGCAGGACAACCGCCGGCTGTTTGACCCGATCCCGAATTTCATCTTCACCCGAGACATTGCCGTTACCATCAACGATCACCTGCTGATCACTAAGGCCGCTAAAGCTGCCCGTAGCCGGGAGAACTTCCTCATTCGGCTGGTTGTGTTTGCTCACCCGATGTTCCAGGGCTTGCAGAAGGCAGACAAAGTCATCAACCTCAACGAGGTAGACAAATTTCCTCCCAGCCCACAGGCAGAGAAAATGAGCATCGAAGGCGGCGATGTTATGTTGCTGAATAAAGATTTCCTACTCATCGGAGAATCAGAGCGCTCCAGCAGTTTCTCGCTGCGGGCCTTGGCTGATGCCCTTTTTGAAAAAGGGGTAGTCAAAAACGTTGTCCGCGTCAGCGTTCCAGCGGAACGCTCTTTCATGCACCTGGACACCATCTTCACCCAGATCGACGAGCACGACTACGTCTGCTACGCCCCGATCATCTGTGAAGGTGGCCGCCCTTCTGGCGTAGAAGTTTGGCGCTCCGAAGGAGAAACAACTGCCTATTCCAGCCTCAAGGAATTCATCCTCGCAGAGATCGACCCTACCGCTCGGTTCATCCCCTCCGGCGGTGGCGTAAGCCCCTACCAGGAGCGAGAACAGTGGACCGACGGCTGCAACCTCATTGCCATCCGGCCGGGTGTCGCCGTCACCTATGACCGGAATCCGGTTACAGCACAGTCCTTACAAAAAGCTGGCTACACCATCATCGGAGCACCGGAGCTGATCAACGACATCGACAACGAAGGCCTTAACCCGGACAAAGTCCGGAAGACCATCATTACCCTGCCAAGCGGAGAGCTTAGCCGGGGCCGGGGTGGAGGGCATTGTATGACCTGTCCGATAGAAAGGGGGTAGCGTTTGCTAAGCAAACGCTTTAGACGCGCTTCGCGCTTGTAGACGGCCTTCGGCCTTGTAGACGCGGCTGCGCCGCTTGTAGTACTGCCGCACGGCTTCATAACCAATATCGATAGTTGGTACGGAGCCGTGCGGTAGCCTACAAGGCCGAGGAACGTCTAGAAGAGAGCGCAGCGAACGTCTACAAGCGGCAAAGCCGCGTCTAAACAACGCTGCCTAAGGCAGCGTTAAAAGGCCCTGTTTTTTTGGTTCTTCACGAAGTAATTCATAGCCGCAACATTCGTCACCTCCATCTTCGCCCCGTCCCATTCCAGGCGTGTACGGCCAGGAACGGTGTAAGCGTCTTTGTCCTTACCCATCGGATCTGGGAAGCGATAGGTGTAACCGCGAACAGCGAGGTTACCCATCAAAACGGTTTCGGTCAGTGGCCCGGCCTTGCCGAAGTGGCTGCTGGGTTGGTAGTTATTCTTGATGCCATTGATCCAGTCCATACCGTGGCTGGTTTCAACGCGGGCCAGGGTTTCGGGGACGTTGATGTAGTCCATGTTCTTCGTCGGAACGAGGCGGGGATTGGCGCCGTAGACATCCGCGATCAAGGTGCCTCGGGTACCTTCCATAATGATGCCGTTTCCGTTTCCATCGCCTAGTTTCTCGTCGGCGAGCATTCCTTCTGGGCGGCGGGGCAGGATGCCGCCGTCTGACCAGATGATTTCTACCGGCGGCTTTTCGCCGCGGGTAGGAAAACTGATGTGGATTTTGCTGGATGGAGGACAGCTCTCCGGATTGTAGTCTGGGCTCCAATTGCGGCTAAAGACTTGGCCAACGCTGGCTTCAGCACTGGTTGGGTAGCCGAGGTTGAGGATGTAGAAGGGTGTGTCGAGGATGTGGCAGCCCATGTCTCCGAGAGCGCCGGTGCCGAAGTCCCAGAAACCACGCCAAGCGAAGGGATGGTAGGCCTCGTGGTGGTCCCGCATGGAGGAAGGACCGAGCCATAAGTTCCAGTCGAAATGGTCGGGGATGGCTGTTTTGTCTTTGGGTACCCCGCCGCCCTGTGGCCAAACGGGACGGTTGGTGAAGGCGTAGACGGTGTGGACATCGCCCAGCAGGCCAGCTTCGTAGATTTCTTGGGTTTTACGGATTCCTTCTCCGCTGGCGCCCTGGTTACCCATTTGGGTAATGAGGTGAGGCCGGGCCTTGGCAGCCTCGGAGAGGGCGCGTACTTCTTCTATGCTGTGGGCAAGTGGTTTTTCGATGTAGACGTGCTTGTCTAACTCCATACAGGCCAGGCCAGTAATGGCGTGGGTGTGGTCTGGTGTGGAGATTACGACGGCGTCGATGTCGTCACGGTGCTTTTCCAACATCTTGCGATAATCGCGGAATTGGGCGGCCGCGGGCCACTCGTTGTAGGCGCGCGCGGCCATCTTATCGTCGACGTCGCAGAGGGCGACAATGTTTTGGCTGGCGACGGCTTTGATACCGCCATAGCCCTTGCCTCCGGAGCCGATGGCTGCGACGTTAACCATGTCGCTGGGGGCGGTGTAGCCCGGCCCACCCAGCACGTGGCGGGGAACGATCATGAACCCGGCGGCGGCGGTGCCGGCGGTTTTTAAAAATTTTCTTCGGTTGGTAGACTTTGGCATCTCGACTTATTTGAGGGATTAAGGTAGTGAACTCGGTTAACCAATCCCCACTTTGCGCTTAAAAAAATATCCATCGCACCTGCGGCCCCGGCCCCAAAACAGCATTTAGAGCTTCGCCTTTAGAACTCAGCGACAATACCTCTGTAGCATATTGCGCGCCTCATATTATATTCGCATTATGCAAACCATCGTCGATTACTTCACAAACATTCCTTCCTCCCATCGCAGCCTGATACTAGTTGGAGGAATTACGTTCTTTTGGCTCATAGAAAGTGCCGTGCCCCTTTTCTCCAACAATTACGGAAAGTGGAAGCACGCCGGGATCAATTTATTCTTTACCGCAACAACCATTTTGGTCAACTTCGTGATGGCTTTTATGCTTGTATGGACCAGTGATTGGGTCGTTGCCAATAATTTTGGTCTGCTCCAGATCGTAGCGCTTCCCCTTTGGGCCATGCTGGTCTTCGGCCTTCCGATTCTCGACCTCGTCGGCGCCTACGCAGCTCACTGGACCGAGCACCGCATCCCGGTTCTCTGGCGCTTCCACCTGATTCACCACACCGACCAACATATTGACACGACTTCGGCCAACCGCCACCACCCAGGAGAAAGCGTAATCCGCTTTGTTTTCACCATTGCGGCCGTACTTATCGTTGGCGCTCCCATCTGGTTGGTATTTCTTTACCAGAGCCTCAGCGTCGTCCTTTCCCAGTTCAACCACGCCAACATTGTGGTTCCAAAGTGGATCGATAAGTCCCTGGGCTTGGTCTTTGTCACACCAGATATGCACCGGGTTCACCACCACTACCGGATGCCTTATACCGACACCAATTTTGGCAACATCTTCAGCTTCTGGGACAAGGTTTTTGGCACTTACGCTCAGGTTGACAACTCGAAATTGGTTTACGGAGTGGACACGCACATGGATGTGGCGGACACTAAGAACATCGGCAATATGCTGGCGATTCCGTTCAAGAAACGAGAGACGATGGTCTATGGGGAAACGGAAGAGCTTTAGTCTTGCAGTTGTTGCAATTGTTGCAGTTGTTGCAGTTGTTGCAATTGTTGCAGACGTCGGAGACGGGGCAGGATTATCTCTAATCGTGAGAACATTGACCATTATTGAATAATCTCAAGTCCCGATAGGGATGGGTCTAAGCTCTTAGCGAGAGGCTATACGATGGCGAAGCCATGGGTTATGCCCCTTGTTTTCGTTCGGCACCAGCCTAATTTAGGGCCATATATTTTCGTCCCCTCTGATCCAACCTTTCCAAGGCCTTGACATATAGTCCACAAAAACCCCTTTTGGACTAAATTCTTCTAAAACTTTAACATCTTCCCGTACTACTATCGGGGCAAGCCACGTTAATACCCCCGTTCCGTTCATTGAACACATAAACCTTTCGGAACATTTTATCGGTCCTTCCGCCGGTTGTTGCATCGACCCCGGAAATTAAGGACCATCATTAAACCAACGCTTTATGGCTACCATTCAGAACAATCCATCCCCAAAATTCACTCCGACACCTCAGCCGGCGACGCCTAACCGCACGCCACTGTTTGCCGGAATCATCGCCCTTCTCCTCATTGGCCTCATCGGCCTAGGCATCGGCTACGCCAACCGTGGCTCCGACAATGCAGAATTGACTTCCGACAAAATCGAGTTGGAGACCCTCAAGGCCCAAACGGAGAAACAATATTACGAAAGCCTCGCCGAGCTCGAAGAGATGCGCGGCAGCAACGAAGAACTCAACGCACTTATCGATTCGCAGAAGGAAGAACTCCGGACGCAGAAAGACAAGATTTCTTCCCTTACCCGCGACAGCCGCAACCTCGGCCAAGCACGTCGTGAGCTGAAAGAACTTCGTACCCAGACCGACGGCTACCTTGCCCAGATCGAAGAAATGCGCGTTGCCAACGAGCAGCTGGCCTCCCAAAACGAGACGCTCTCTGGCGAGCGAGATTTACTGAGCAGCGACCTCCAGGTCAGCCGCCAACAGAATGAGAACCTCAACAGCGAGCGCGCAGTACTCGTTAGTGAGCGAGAAGAGCTGACCAGCTCCAATCAGGAACTAAATCGTAAAGTCGGTATCGCCAGCGTGATCAAAGCAAACAACGTAACCGTAGTTGGCCAGAAAGAACGCAGCAGCGGCAAGTGGGCTGAACGCTCACGCGCCAAGAACATCAGCCGTCTCTACGTCTGTTTCAACAGCCTAGACAACGATGTAGCTCAGCGCGGAGAGGAGACTTTTCAGTTGCGCATTGTTAACCCGGGTGGTGAGACGATCCAGATTGCTGCCGAAGGCAGCGGCATCCTCGTCAACTCCGAATCCGGAGACCAGATCCCTTACACCAAGTCCGTCAGCTTCAACTTCGACGGCAGTGCCACCAGCCACTGTGCCGAATGGAATGTTGCCAGCCAGCAGTACGCTGAAGGCACCTACACCGCCGAGGTTTACAACAAGGGCTTCTTTGTTGGCGTCGGTGAAGTGACGCTTAAGTAAGGTTAGGTTTTAATCCCAAAGACTTTTTCGGGGCCATGGACGCAAGTTCGTGGCCCCGTTTTCTTTAGTTGGTGAATGAGTGAATGGCTACCGCACATGGAAGGAGGGAGAGGCTCCGCATGGAGTAGGTTGGTAGTTCTTGTACTCTGCTAAGGTTATTGCCATATTTAGTAGGCGACAAATCCACCAAGTCCAATTCGATACTGACTCCATGGAAGTAAACCTATTAAGTCAATGGTCGAGTGGCCTCTGGCCCGAGGTCTCAACTTGAATCTCCTCGGGCCAGAGGCCGCTCGACCATTAGCTTTAGTCCTTGATTCACGTTGGCAGGCTCCACACCTGTAGGAGTAGACTCCGTCATTTGCCGACAAAGCCCCAGCTCAGGGGGGAAAACCAGATGGTAAACTCAACTACCCGACCACCCCACGCATTTACGCTACACTGGCCTTTCTTTACCGGCCAAAACCACCATTCAATGTTCCACCGGCAAGCTCCCAGCCTACTTGCGGATTCTTTAGAATTGGAACTGCCGCCAGCAGAAGACATCGTTGACGAAGACACATTCGTCAGTTGGCTGGCCGACGCAGTTGATTACTGGATGCAATACCGGATGGAACAGCTGATGAGCCTATGCTACACACTAGATGTCGACGAGGCAGCGGTTGCTGAAGCTTTTGCCCCTTCGGCCCCAGAGGCCGCGAATATGGGCCTGGCCAGGTTACTCTACCGTCGGCAAGTCCAACGACTAGAAACCAAGGAAAAATTCAAACCCCAACCCCTCGAAGATGAAGATGCCTGGTAGAAAATTCTTTATTCCGCTCTTATTACTCGCCTTCTACTTCGGTGGTAGGTACTGGTATTTCACGCCCTCCGTCAGCGAGAACGAGGCTGCGGAGAACTTCACGGCCATACGGGCTGACGGAAAAACCTTTCAACTTTCTGACCTTCAGGGCGGATATGTCCTGATTGATTTCTGGGGAAGCTGGTGTGGTCCCTGCCGAAGGGAAAGTCCATCACTAGTCGCCCTCAATCAACGGGCCGGAGATAAATTGACCATCGTCAGTGTCGCCATCGAAAAAGACAGTACCCGTTGGAAAAATGCCATGAGTCAGGATGCTAGACAATGGCCCTACCAAGTGATGGACCAGACCGAAAGCCTGAAGTTTCTGGGCGGCGACGTTGCGTCCCTTTACGGGGTCAACAAGGTTCCGACCAACTTCCTCATTGACCCTAAGGGACAGGTAATTGGAGTTAATGTGCCGCTGGCCGAAGTCGCAAAAACCGTAGAGTAGACAAGTTACCTTTGCGCAACATCACAAATAGATTAGGATGCATCAGATGAGGAGGATGTAACAAGATGTGCCGTTCCAACTCGCAACCCTTAACGAGGGACTACGCCGACGGCTACGCGTCTGGCTAGTCCCTCGCTAAGGGCGCTCCGTCTAATGTCTATCGACTCCTGCCTACAAAATACGATCGCCCAAAAGGCCAACGAACCAACAGACCAACAATGCGCGACAACATCAACCTCATCTACGAATACGCCGAATCCGTTTCCGGTCCGGTTCCTGCCTACCTCGACCAAGTCGAGCGACAGACCTACCTCAAGACGATGGCGCCTCAGATGTTAAGCGGCCGCCTACAGGGCCGCCTGTTGTCCATGCTAAGCAAGATCCACCGCCCAAAGACGGTGCTAGAGTTGGGAACATTCACCGGTTATTCTGCCCTCTGCCTGGCAGAGGGTTTGGACGCCGAAGGAATCATTCATACCATAGAAGGCAATCTGGAAACCGCCTTCTGGGCCGAGCAAAACATCACTGCGTCGCCCTTTGCCGATTGTATTAAAATCCACAAAGGCCAGGCAGCAGACATCCTCCCTACCCTACCCGACAGCTTCGACCTGATCTTCATGGACGGCGACAAACGTGGCTACCCAGATTATTTCCACCAACTGATTGACCGGATGAGCCCCGGAGGCCTTCTCCTGGCCGATAACATACTCTGGGCCGGCCGCGTGAAGCATAAGGACACCAAGGATGCCGACGCTCAGGCCCTGCGGCTGTACAACCAGATTCTCATGGAAGACGAAAGAGTTGACGTGGTGGTTTTACCGTTGAGGGATGGGCTGAGTATTGCGAGAAAAATCTAATTTCTCCTTTAGAATTTATCCCCTGAGGAGATTCCCGAGGTAAGTATTACTCCAGGCTCCACAAAGGAGTTCCTAAAAGTAGAAACGGGCAGCCCTTGTAAAAGAGCTGCCCGTTCGAACATTTTTTGATAGTCTCAGCGATTATACAGCAGCTGCCTCTGCTGCTTCCTTCGGAAGTCCCTGCACACCGTTCACCGTCGTGTACTTGAAGCTCAGCTTCTTGTCCGGGTAGATGTAGCTGAAGGCCGACTGCACAGCAATCGTTCCTTCATGGAAACCACAAAGGATCAGCTTCAGCTTCCCTTCGTAGTGGTTGATGTCGCCAATAGCGTAGATACCTTCCACACCGGTGCAGTAGTCTCTGGTATTAACAACGATGGCATTCTTGTTGATCTGTAACCCCCAGTCGGCAATCGGGCCGAGCTTCGGCGCAAGGCCGAAAAGTGGGATAAAGTCGTCTACTGCGATAACTTCTTCTTCTCCAGATTTATGCTTCACGGTAATACCTTCAACGTGGTCTCCCCCCTGGATACCAACTGCCTGAGCGTTGGTAACCAAGTTGATCCGACCAGACGCTGCCAGGTCCATGACCTTCTCAACGCTGTCGAGCGCACCACGGAAACTGTCCCGACGGTGAACGAGGGTAATCTCGCTGGCCACGTCGGCCAAAAAGATCGTCCAGTCTAAAGCAGAGTCACCTCCACCAGCAAGCAATACCCGTTTATTGCGGTATACCTCCGGATCACGGATGACATAAGCCACCCCTTTATCTTCAAAGTCAGCAATGCCCGGAATCGGCGGTTTACGTGGCGTAAACACTCCCAAACCTCCAGCAACCATAATCACCGGTGCCTGGTGAACAGTGCCCTTTGAGGTCGTTACTTGGTACATCTTCTCTCCAACCTTTTCGATCGTCTGAGCGGATTCTCCCATGGTAAAACCAGGATTAAAAGGCTTAATCTGCTCCATCAGATTATCCACCAACTCTCCGGCCAAGACCGTCGGATACCCAGGAATATCATAAATAGGCTTCTTTGGGTAAATCTCCGTCAGCTGACCGCCCGGTTGCCCCAAGCTGTCAATAAGATGGCACCGAAGCTTCAATAACCCCGCCTCAAAGACGGTAAAAAGGCCGACGGGGCCGGCGCCAATAATGCGAATGTCACTTTGAATCATTGTTGATAAATTT
>JBLIGS010000101.1:0-9836 GCA_047637095.1 Neolewinella sp.
TTTTGTTCTCACCAAACTTACAAATCCTTTGCATAGCCTTAGCTACGGAAATGATTTTTAAGTTTGGTGGGGGCAAAATAAGGCGGTCAAAAGGCGTAAGTTATTTGTACGGCGTCCCTTAGTGCCAAAATCGAGCGCAGCGAGCTCCCACACTTCAACGTGCGGTAGTAGACTGTTTGACTATCTTGACTTACAGGCTGCTTGACGATCTGCATCTCTTACAGACTATTTGACTAAGAATAAGCCTTGGGCTTATTTCCTATCTTCGCACCATGCAGCAACAGGGCCAACACCTTGCCGAACTTCCCAGATACTTCCACGCCATGCGTGGGCCATTCCTGCAATGGGCCAAGAAAACGTGGAACACAACTCCAGCGGAGTCGTTGGCGAATTACCGGCGGGCATTGATTGGCTGGTATGAAGCGAGGATTGACTCGGAGAACGCCTACGTTGGAGAGACGGACACTTACGTTAAGCGGGTGGCAGAGATCTACTTCAACGGAACGTTGAACGAAGCGGTGCTGGCAGCCGATCGGCTGCCCATTGCCGAACTAGGTTTCGAGCAAGAGCAAAACCCGTTGAACCACCTGCCTAGGCCAATCCATTTGAATGAGACGCAGCAGTTGATGCTGCGGTTGTTTCAGGAGATGGGAACCACCTGCCGAGAATTGCTGATGATGACGGATTACCACCAGCTTTCGCCAGACCGCATTGCGGAAGTTTTGGGCGTTGATGGACAGATATACGAAGTCGAAGCCCGGAGAGGCAAATGTTTACTAATGGCCCGGGAGGGCTGGCAGGCATCGGGGATTACAGACCCGGTTTACATCCCAAGCCCAGCTGATGAACAGTTGATTGACCGGTATTTTGCTGGAGAATTGGACACTACCCAACGATGGGATGTAGAGGCTCGTAGGCCAGGAGACGCCGTGTTTCGGCACGCAATGGAATTGCGAGAAGACTGGGCGGAGGTACTGACAGTAGCAGGGCGACAAGACCTCATGGAAACACTACTGAGGGAAGAAGAGCGTTATACTACAAAACGTACCCCTGCACCTGCGTCCGCGCCCAAAGACGTCAAACTCTCGCCTCGAAAACGTACGTTCGATTTCGGAGGTTTCCGCCTTCCCACCCTGGAAACGGTCACTGCCATCATCCTATTCTCTGTCCTCGGCTGGTTGGCGATCACCACCTTCGGCGATGCCGCCCCGGACAAAAAGGCCGTCGCCAACTTCCAGCCCTACCCCAACATTTTCGACCGCGTCGAGCCCCGCAACGAACAAGAACGCGACCTGGAGCGCATCCTCTATTACTACGACCGTAAAGACTACGTCAATGCCTACGAGGAGTTACTCCCCGTAGCCCATGCCTACCCCGCTGCACCACTTTACCTAGGCGTCTCCGCCCTTGCCCTCGAGCAACCTACCAGGGCGCTGGACTGGTTCGGAAAAATCCCCGCCGACGATTACTACCGCCCGATTGCCGACTGGTACGAAGCCCTGGCCTATCTGGCCGAAGGGAGAAAACGAACGGCAACCACTATTCTGACGGATATTAGTGAAACGAATGGGCATGCTTTTAGGGATAAGGCGACCCGGCTATTACGAGAGCTTTAAGCCACGAGGTAGTATGGTAGTGTTTTTAGGCCTGTAGGATACCGCACGAGGCAAGCGTAGGAGACGTTATAGTCCGATAGCGCTTTCTGCTTTTGCACCGAATTCATTCGGTAAAAGGCTACCGCACGAAGCAGGGATTAGCGCTTCATACCCTGATTCACCCTAAATCTACCGGCCCATCATAACGGGCAATGGAGTGTCCGCGCCAAACCCTGCTTTTCAACAACTTCCCTTGCACACGTTCGGCTTCGCTCAGTGACCGCCTGCGTCCGCGCCCAAATGTGTAAATTCTAATCTCTAAATCCTACCTTTGCCCCATGAAGCCATCCGTCCCCAAAGGAACCCGTGATTTTCTCCCCGCAGAAGTCCGCCGTCGGAATTACATTTTTGATGTTATTCGCAAGCATTTTCGGAGATTTGGTTACCAGCCGATTGAGACGCCGGTGATGGAGAACCTGGCGACATTGACGGGAAAATACGGAGAAGAAGGCGACAAACTTCTCTTCAAAGTGCTGAACAACGGTGATTTTTTAGGCAAAGCAAATGCCGACGATCTGGCGAATAAGGACAGCAATAAAGTGCTGCCTTCGATCAGTAAGCGGGGCCTGCGGTATGACCTAACGGTGCCTTTTGCACGCTACGTGGTGATGCACCAGAACGACCTGGCTTTTCCGTTTAAGCGGTACGCGATTATGCCCGTTTGGCGGGCGGACCGGCCGCAGAAAGGACGGTACCAGGAGTTTTACCAATGTGATGCTGATGTGGTTGGTTCCGACAGTTTGCTCTATGAAGCGGAGCTGACGCAGCTGCTCGACGGCGTATTCCACGAGCTGGGATTGAAGGCGGTTATTCGATTGAACAACCGGAAGATATTGGCCGGTTTGGCTGAGATTGCGGGCATGGCTGACAACATGATGGACATGACCATCGCGATCGACAAACTGGATAAAATTGGCTGGGATAAAGTTGCTGAAGACCTGACCAATCGGGGCGCGGCCGCAGGTGCATTGGACGTTATTAAACGGTTCCTCGACGCCAACTCCCTTGAATCCGTAGCACCACTCCTTGCCGACAGCGAAATCGGGAAGCAAGGAATTGCCGAATTACAGGAAGTCTTTGACCTGGTTGCTTCGCAACCCACCAACAACCGTGTCGAATTCGACGTGACCCTCGCCCGAGGCCTCAACTACTACACCGGCTGCATCTACGAGGTAGCCGTCGATACCGACGCACCAGGACAGGAAGCCATCAAAATGGGTTCCATCGCTGGCGGCGGTCGCTACGCCGACCTCACCTCCATCTTCGGCATGAAAGACATGCCAGGTGTCGGCATCAGCTTCGGCGCAGAGCGCATTTACGACGTCCTCAACGACCTCGACGCCTTCCCCGAAGATGCTTCAGAAGACCTCCAATACCTGATTCTTTGCCTGGACAAAGACATCCTCAACCACGGCTTCGGCCTGGTATCGCGCCTACGGGCGCGCGGCGTCCACGCCGATCTCTACCCTAAGTCAACCAAGCTTCAGAAGATGATGAAGTATGCTGATCAGCGGGGTGTGCCAAAGGTGGTTATCATCGGCAGTTCTGAGGTTGAAACCGGAGAATACTCGGTGAAGACGATGGGAACTGGGGAGCAGGCTAAGCTTGCTGAGGCAGATTTGTAACCCCTGCCCTCTTCGGCCTTTAGGCTGAATTTCACAAAGGAGTGAGTTGGCTAGTTACTGAGTGGCTGCCAAATGAGATGGATACGAATAATGACGTCGTTTACAAGCTAATAAACTAGTAGAGCCAAGCAGCTGCGCTGCATGACCGTGCCCGCCCGTACAACGAGCGGACGGCCGACACGGCACCTACAAGGCCCTCGCGCAATAGGACTCGCTGAGACTTTAGGAACGCCAATGATCGACTCCCTCTTTCTCCCTAACTCCTTTGCTCTGCGTGAAAATTGATTTGTGTCTCAACCGTAGGCCTAAAGGCCGAAAACCCAACGCCCAACCACGACTTCCTACTGGTAAATCTTCGACTTCGCCAACCCCCACTTATTCAACCGGTGCATCACGCTCACCCGGAGAACACCCAGCCCATATTTCGAACTTCGCACGAAGTTGATACTGCTGGCTTCTTCGAAATACTTCGTCGGGCAGGTCACCTCGGCGATGTCGTAGCCTTTGTAGATGATCTGGGAGAGCATCTCGTTATCGAAGACGAAGTCGTCGTCGTTGGCGTTGAAGTCAATGCCTTCGAGGACTTCCCGGCTGAAGGCCCGGTAACCGGTGTGGTATTCAGACAGCTTGTAGTTGACCAAGAGGTTCTGGGTGGCCGTTAGGAAGCGATTAGCGATATACTTGTACAAAGGCATGCCGCCTTTGAGCGCGCCCTTGCCCAAAATCCGGCTGGCTAGGACGACTGGATACAATCCTTCTCCGATGATGTTACACATCGTTGGAATCAGCAACGGCGTGTACTGGTAATCTGGGTGGACCATGATGACGATATCGGCACCAACTTCTAGGGCTTTGTTGTAAAGTGATTTTTGGTTACCTCCGTAGCCGCGGTTGCGCGGGTGGGTGATAACGTGGTCGACACCCAGTTGTTTAGCCAGGGCGGTGGTATCGTCCTTACTGGCATCGTCGCAGAGGATGACTTCGTCAACGAGGTCGCGGGGAACTTCGGCGTAAGTTTTCTCTAGCGTCAGGGCCGCGTTGTAGGCGGGCATGACGACGACGACTTTTTTGTCTTTGTACATAGCGGGGCAAAGGTAACTTAGGATATACAACACCCAATATTTCATGCCTACTGTTTGCGACAACCGTCTATTTCACCTCCTTGCTAACGATCAAATCCCAGCTTCTTCACAACCTCACCGCCAATGATGTGTTTGCGAATGGAGGGGTACCAGTTTTTCTCTTGCCCTTCCCAATAAAAACCAAGTACCACACCGTGGGAGAACTCAAATTCTTAAACCAATTTTTCTGGAACTACCGCTGGCGCATGTTGCTGGGGATTATTTTCATTTGTGTCTCCAACTATTTCCGGGTACTCCAACCCCAAGTTATCCGGGAAGCACTTGACCTGGTCATCGAGCAGGTGAATACCTACAGGATGTACGAAGGTTTTGACACCCTTGGTCCGGAATATTTTGGTATCCTTAGTTACAGCCTCATGATTTTCGCCGGCATCGTCCTCTTGCTGGCTTTATTGATGGGATTTTTTCTTTTCCTGACGCGACAGACGATTATCGTAATGTCTAGGCTGATTGAGCATGATCTTCGGGAAGTGATCTTTGACCACTACCAAGAACTTAGTCTTGATTTTTACAAACGAAACAACACCGGTGATTTAATGAACCGGATCACGGAAGACGTGAACAAAGTCAGGATGTATCTCGGTCCGGCCATCATGTACCTGGCCAATCTTATTTCTACGATTGCCCTGGTGGTAATTTCAATGCTGGCCGTCAGCCCAACGCTGACCTTGTACACCTTGATTCCACTACCGGTACTGGCCATCAGCATCTACTACGTCAGTAACATAATTCATACCCGCTCTACCTTGATTCAGCAACAGCTGAGTAAGTTGACAAGCACAGCCCAGGAAGTCTTCAGTGGCATCCGGGTAGTTAAAAGTTACGTCCGCGAGCCACAGCAAGTCAAGCACTTTGCTGCGCAGAGCGAACAGTACAAAGCCATGAGCATGGACCTGGCAAAGATTGACGCTTGGTTCTTCCCCCTGATGGTTTTCATGGTGGGTGCAGCGACGATTTTGACGGTTTACATCGGTGGCTTGCAGGTTGTGGAGGGCAACATTTCAGCGGGTAACATTGCTGAATTCGTCATCTACGTCAACATGCTAACTTGGCCGGTAACGGCCATTGGTTGGATTGCCAGCATCGTGCAACAAGCTGCTGCCAGCCAAAAACGGATCAACGAATTTCTAGAAACCGAGACCTCCATCGTTGACCCCGCCCCAGAGGAGACGCAGGAACTAAGGGGCGAGATCGTCTTTGAAAACGTCGACTTCATTTACCCTGACACCGGGATTCAGGCGGTGAAAGATCTTTCTTTCACCCTCAAGCCAGGGGAGAAACTTGCCATCATTGGCCGAACCGGGTGCGGTAAAACAACCGTTGCCGACCTTCTCATCCGGATGTACGACGTAACCGGAGGCCGTATCCTAATCGACGGCCGAGACATCCGAGAACAGGGACTTTCGAACCTGCGCCAGCGGACGGGCTTAGTCCCACAGGACGTCTTCCTCTTCTCCGACAACATCCACAACAACATTGCCTTCGGTGCCGACCGGAAGATCAGCCGCGAGGAAGTCGAACAGTTTGCCAAACATGCTGCCGTCTACGACGACATTGCCGGCCTCACCCTTGGCTTTGACACCATGGTTGGCGAACGGGGAGTAACCCTCTCTGGTGGTCAAAAACAGCGTGTCAGCATTGCCCGCGCCCTGATCAAACACCCGGACATCATCATCCTGGACGACTGCCTCAGCGCCGTCGACACCAATACCGAACAACAAATACTGGGCTACTTCAACGAAGCCCTATCCGATAAAACTGCCGTCATCATCACCCACCGCATTTACGGCCACCTTAAGTTCGACAAAATCATCGTCCTCGAAGATGGTGGCATCGCCGAAATGGGGACGCACGAAGAGTTGATTGAAAATGGTGGTTATTATGCGGAGATTGTGGAGCGGCAGATGGCGGAGGAGGTCTAGCCTTTGGCTAGAGGTTAGACTTTAGAGATTAGACATCAGAGGTCAGTTTAACCCTCAACTAAAGTCTATTTTCTAAAATCTAACGTCTAAATAAAGCGGGCTTTGCCCACTTTATCCACACCTCGTTTAAAACTACTGCACACTAAAACCATAAAACCACAAACTACTTACTGACTAATCCGTAAGTTTGTCCAAAGTCCGATACCCAATGAAATTCAGTGTTTCCTCCTCCGATCTACAAAAGAAACTTTCTCTCGCCGGTGGTGCTATTAGCTCCAATCCGGTATTGCCAATCCTCGAAGACTTCCTCTTTACCATTGAAGGAAATGTCTTGACGATTTCGGCAACAGACCTGGAAGTTAGTGTAACGACTACTCTTGAGGTTAATGCGGACGGCAACGGCACCGTAGCGGTGCCCGCCAAAATATTGATCGACACACTCAAGGCCCTGCCTCAGCAGCCAATCACCTTCAGCGTCAACGAAGACAACTTCGGCATTGAAATCACCTCCGCCTACGGCAAGTACAAACTTGCTGGCGAGAACGGTGACGACTACCCGGAGATTCCAAAGCCAACTGAAGAAGCTGACGAAGTCGGCGTAAGCTCGCTCTACCTTCTCGAAGGCATCAACAAAACACTGTTTGCTACCAGTACGGATGAACTTCGTCCTGCGATGACCGGTGTTTTCTTCCAGTTGGATTTCAGCACTTTGATTATGGTGGCAACGGACGCCCACAAACTGGTCAAGTATTCCTTGAGCGACGTGGTTGGAAGTGTTGCTAGCAACTTCATCATCCCCAAAAAAGCACTGAACCTCCTCAAAGGTGCGCTGCCCAGTACGGATGAGCAGGTGGCCATCACTTTCGACAAATCAAACGCCTTCTTTGCATTTGGCAACAACAAGGTCGCCTGTCGCCTGATCGACGCGCGCTACCCAGACTACAACGCCGTTATCCCAGTAGACAACCCCAACGAGCTGCTCATCAGCCGAACGGACCTGCAGCAGAGCCTCAAGCGGATTGTGATCTACGCCAACAAGACAACGAACCAGGTTATCCTTACAATTGCCGACGGCAGCCTAACGGTTTCGGCCCAGGATCTCGACTTCAGTAACGAAGCCACCGAGCAACTTGCCTGTAATTACAACGGTGACCCACTAACGATTGGCTTCAACGCGAAGTTCCTCGTTGAGATGCTTGGCGTGCTGGAAGGCGAAGAGATCAAATTAGAAATGAGCACGGCTACTCGGGCAGGTATTTTGCTGCCAATGGAGCAAGCTGGTGGCCAGGAGATCATGATGCTGGTAATGCCGGTAATGCTCAGTAACTAGGTTTCAGAAATCAGATTTTATACATTAGGATTTAGATATCAGAAGTCATACTTCTAATATCTAAATCCTAGTGTCCAGTATCTAAAATCTAATCTCTGGCTTTAACTTCTGGCAACAAATCCAACACCTTCGGGTCATAATCAAAGCTGTTCTCCGGAACTAGGCCGATTGCACCGTCAAAGTAGCGATAGAGGAAGTCGAAGTCTTTACGGATGTCTCCCGTTGGGTAGTAAGGCTCGGCGAATTCGATGAGGTTATTGCCGAAGTCGAATTTGCAGGGGACAATGGGGACGCCCGCTTTGAGGGCGATGAAGTAAAAGCCAGTCTTGAAATGGTCTACTTTGGTCCGCGTCCCCTCGATAGCAATGCAAAGGCGAAACTCGTCTCGTTCCTCAAAAATATTTGCCACCGCATCCACAAAATTGGTGCTCTTTTCCCGGACGACAGGAACGCCTCCCATCCAGCGGAGGTAAGTTCCCACCAAACCCTTAAATAGGGTTGACTTACCAACGAAGTTGATGTCCTGGTTAAGCATGGCCCGGGAATAAATCCCGTAGGAAAAATCTCGGTTAGAGGTATGAGTAACCACCGCCAAAATGTACTTCTTAGGGTACTTCTTGTCGTTCTTATCTACAAAGTTGACGCCAAGTAGGTGGAGAATAAATTTGGCTAACCAGGTGGGCATAATCAGAGGTTTTGATCGGTTGGTAGACCGACAAAGTAAGCATTTATCAATGACTGGCCGTCTCCGGCCGGCGGCTAACGGTCTGATACACCCGACGGGGCCGTCCTGCTAGGCAGCGCAACATTGCTAATCTTGGCTAGTGATTTGCAGTTCCTCAAAATACCCAGTATCTCGATTTTTGCGCACCTTGTCCCAGCTGAAGTAGCGACCATTCATTGCCACATAAACGCCTGGGGGAAGGGTTTGGACGAAAGCTAGGGCGCTGCCGAGGTTAAAAAAACCATCGGAGGAAGAGCCGAAGGCGTAGGGAATCATGGCGCCGGTTAAGACAATCGTCTTACCATCAATATTCGACTTCGCAAGGTAAGCCGCAGTATCCTGCATCGTGTCCGTTCCGTGGGTAATCAGGATCTGATTGGTCTTCACCCCTTTACAATTATTAGCAATATTTTCCCGGTCGAGGTCCGTCAACTCCAGGCTGTCTACCATCATCAAGGTCCGGACACTCACGTCTAGTTGACAACGGCCCCGTTCGAGCATTTCCGGCAGGTTAGAGTCCTTAAAGTAAAGCTTACCCGTAACGAAATTGTACTCCTTGTCGAAGGTGCCACCGGTGAGGAAAAGTTGAATCATAGCTGAGTAATGTGGTAGATGGTAGACTATAGTGTGGTGGACGATAGACTGCAATGTGGTGGCATGAAAGACGGTACTACCGACTACTGACTACCAACTACCGACTATTTTCAGGGCGCGGACGCGGGTGCAAAGAAAGGTAGGAAGCAGCAGTGTTTGGTCAGCAAGTGCAAATAATTTGCCCCAAAGTCGTGGACGATTCCTTTCTTTGAGGCATGGAAAAAGATGTAATCGTTGCCATTGTCCTTATAAGCATCAGTACCATCCTTATCGCTTTTGTGCTGATTGCCTATTTCTACCAGAAAAAACAGAACGCGGACACCCAACGGGAGATCAGTGACCAGGACCTCTTGCGCATGATTTTCAACGAGCCTGACCAACTAATTTCGCCACACCAGTTGCGAGATAAAACGGGTGTTACCCTCAACCAGGCCCGGGGCCGGCTTTCGGCCTTGATGACTTACGGTCTCCTCAGTCGGAGCCATAACAAAAGCGCCCGCTACTTCTACAGCCTCCAATCGCCACTGGAAGAGTTGCCTCCACTTAGTCTTTCATCCGATCCTTTCCTCACGGTAGAAGACCTGCTTCAAATCTTTGAAGCTTACAACTACCGGGTAACCCCTCAGAACCTAATCATGGCCACCGGCCTGCCCCTAGCCGTCATCAAACGGGAGATGAAATACTTCGAGAAGCAGGGCATCGTTCAAAAGCTGCAGCGTGCCAACCAATCGGGTATGATGATGGAACGGTTCTTCGTTCTGCAAGATCCTTACCGGGGCGACCCGGAACGTTTCCGGGCTAAAGCCGGCGTTCTTGACCTAGAGATGCGGGAGATTCTGCGGAA